>CALJLK010000071.1 GCA_937982655.1 uncultured Sandaracinus sp. | reverse complement strand
GGCTGCGCGAGCTTCTGACGGAGAGTGGTGTGGAACGCCAGGCGGGTGAGGCTACGGGAGGAACGCGATGAACGCGATGAACGACGACGACGACGCGGATCTGCGCGAAGCGTTTCGGGCTTTGAAGGAGCACGACCGAGCGCACGCACCTTCGTTTGCTCGTACGCGCGCGCGGGCGGACACCGCGTCGAGAGCGCGCGCGCGCACGCGTGTCGTGGGTGCGTTCGCCACCGTTGGAGCGGTCGTCCTCGCGTTCGTCGCGCTCGCTGTCCTCCGCCCGCAGCCCGAGACGTCGCCAGAGCCCGCGACGTGGGCGGTGCTCCCTGCTGCGGCCGAGCCGCTCGGCTTCTTGGCGCGCCCTCCGACCGCGCCGGTCACGTCGTCGGAACGACTCCTCGAACTCGAACGGAGCTGGTGATGCGAAACGTTCTCTTCTTCACGACGTGTCTGGTCGCCGCGAGCTGTGCGCGGGTGGACGAGGCTCCGCGCGAGCCGTCGCTCACCGAAGGAACCGTCGCGGCGGATTCACCGGGTGGGCGGGGGCTACCGCCGACGGAGCCTTCGAGCTCCGCCGTCGAGTCGCACCTCTTCGCAGCCGAGCTCGTGATGGACCATCAGGCCGCGCTCGGGCTCGATGCGGCACAGACCACCGCGCTGCGGGCGGATGTCGCGAGCGCGCAGGCCGAGCTCGTCGAGGCGGAGTGGTCGCTCCGTCGATCGCGCGAAGCCCTCGCGGAGCGACTGGCGATCGAACGCGTAGACGAAACCTCGGCCATGGCGGCGGCGGAGCGCGTGATCGAAGCGGAGAACGCCATCAAGCGGATTCACTTGCGCTTGCTCGTGCGGATCAAGAATCGGCTCACTCCGACGCAGCAAGCGCGGTTGACCGAGCTTCGTGGCGCGCGCTGATCACGTGACCACGGTCTCGGCGACCGTCGCGGTTCTGCCGTCGCCGAGCGTTGCGTGGCGTCGCTTTCTGACAAGCGGAGCTCTCACCCGCGACTCGACGCGCGCCGACGTTTCCTCGATGGACGCAGCGCGAGCAGCGTGGCTCCGAAGAGGAAAACAACCGAAGAAGGAGCGCCGTCGCTCGACGTCGTCGCGCAGGAACATCCGCCACTGCCGCCGCCCTCCGAGCCACCTCCGTCGGGATCGCCGGTCGCAGGCCCACCGTCGGGAAACGTGACGCTGCCGTCGGTGCCCACGCCGCCGTCGGTGTCGACTCCCGCGTCCGCTTCGGGCTCCGGTTCGGGGAGGCCGGAGAGCCGAGCGACGTACGCGCCGCCGTGCCGCGGGTCCTCGTACGGACCGCGGGCTCGGCTCGGGCTGCCCGCGATCATCCACTCCCCGTCGAGCGCGAGGCTCGTTCCGAACTGATCCCCCGGCTCGGCGTCGCTCGCGACCACCCGAAGCTCGTGCGCCCAAACGTCGCCCGTCAGTCGAAACACGTGCACGGACCCGGTCCCGGGGGTTCCTTCGAACGGCAGCTCGGCGGCCCCGACGAGCAGCGTGCCGCGTTGGAGCGCCACCCCCGCGCCGAAGTAGTCCCCCGCGCGTCGCTCGGGCGCGACCAACCTCGCGTGCGGTTGCCACGCGCCGTCGACGCGTCGGTGCACGTACACGGCGCCGAGAGAGTCGTCCTCTGAGAACGCTCCGATGGCGAGGAAGTCACCCGACACGGCGAAGAACTCGCCGGTAACGCCCTCCTCGTCCCCGTCGATCGCGCCGTCGAGGGCCCAAGTCCCCCCGACGCGGCGGAATGCGAACACCTGATGGCTGCCATCGCTGCTCAGCAATGCGACGTCGCCCGAGAGCGCAACGCTAGCGCCAAGGTCGTACTCGCTACGATCCGCGACCTCCAAGCGAGCGCGTGGCGCCCACGTCGAGCCCACACGCTCGAACACGTACGCTGCGCCCGCACCGTCCCCCGCGTACGGCGCGCCCACGACCAAGGTCGAACCCTCGAGCGCGAGCGACTCACCGAAACTGTCGAAGTCCTCCGACGAGCGGAGCTCGGCCTCCTCGGACCAGGTGGTCCCTTCGCGGCGATACACGCGGACGGCGTCGATCCTGGAGCCGCCTTCGGGTTCACTCCTGGTGCCGACACACACCACGTCCCCGTCGATCGCGAGCCCTCGCGCGGTCGAGTCGGCGTCGCCGAGCTCCGCTTCGAGCTCCCAGCCCGCCCCCATGCGCCGGAACACGTAGACGACGCCTTGCCACGATGCGCCGCGCTGCAGGTTCGCGCGCACCACCGCGGTGTCGCCGGAGATCGCGACGCGCGATCCGAGCCCCGCGCTTCCGGGTCCGCGCCCCGGCGCGAGGGTCGTGGTCATGCTCCATCCGCCCCCGCTGCGCGTGAAGACCGCCACCTGCTCCATGTTCGGCGCACCCATCAACAGCACGCCGCCGTCGAGCGCGACGCTGTCCGCGAACTGCACGCCGTCGATGACGAGCTTAATCGTCTCGTTCCACGACGCGCCGGAGCGCTGGAACACGTAGACGCCGTCACGCGCCCGCCCGAACTCGTTCGCAGCCACCGCGAGCGTGTCGCCTTCGAGCGCGACCTCCACGCCGAAGCGAAGCCCGAGCACCGTGTCGGAAGCCTCCAGTCTCGCGCGGTGCTGCCAGACGCCCCCGACGCGCTCGAGCACGTACGCGGCGCCTCCCGCGCCGATGGCTCCGACGACGAGGCGTTCCCCGTCGATCGCCAAGCTCGTACCAAACGCGGCTCCCGAGCGTGGGTCGCTCGCGACGATCTCCGCGGTGGAGGCCCACGAGCCCGCCGGGGTGAACTCGAACACCGCCCCTGCGCGTGATTGCCCGGCCGTCCGAGCTTCGTCGGCGCCGACGAGCACCGTGTCGCCGCTCACGATCACCGACGCGGCGAAGCCCGTCGCCTCTCGTGGTGCCATCAGCACGGCGCGCTGCGTCCACGTCGCGCCGCTGCGCTCGAACACGTACGCCGCTTCTCCCTCTCGGTCGGCGACGACGATGCGGTTCCCGTCGATCGCGACCTTCGTGCCGAACGTCTCGTTCGTTCGGTAGATCGTCGGTGTCAGCCGCGCCTGCTGCACCCACGCGTCGCCCTCCCGAACGAAGACGGACGCCGAGCCGGGCGTGGGCGCACCCGAGAGATCCGAGAGCGTGTGGGGCGCCCCCACGACCACGGTGCCGCCGGAGATGGCGACCGTCTCCCCGAAGTTCTGACTCTCGCGCGGCACGTCGGAGACGAGCTTCGCCTCGACACGCCACCCACTGGCTCCACGCCGAAACACGTAGGCCGAACCGGCCGCCCCGAAACGACCGACTCCGTCGCCGCGCGCGCCCACGATCGCGACGTCTCCTTCGATCGCGACGCTGACGCCGAAGCGTGCCGCGGGGCTGTCGTTCTCGAGGGTCGCGATCGGACCTTCGAGCCGCTGCTCGTCGACGTAGAACAGCGGATCCACCGTCACGGGCCACGCCGCGCCGCGCGTCTCGACGACGAGCGAGACGCGCGACGAGGAGGTCTCGAATCGGCTCGGCAGCGCGCGCCCGGTCGCGTCGAAGGCGAAGAGCTGGTCGTAGGTGATGACGCCGCGCTCGCCGCGGAGCTCGATTCGCCCGTCGCGCGACGCCTCGACCGCAAGCCCGTCCACCGCGAGCTCGAGGACCAGCCGGTCGCAGGCGCGCGCCTTCACGTCGAAGCCCTGCTCGACGCCGAGCGGACCCACCTCGTACCACTCGCTCACCGCGAGCTCGCCGCGCGCGCGCAGGCTCTCCATGCGGTGCGGGCTCGCGCCGACCTGCGGCATGCGAGCCTCGGCGG
>CALJLK010000070.1 GCA_937982655.1 uncultured Sandaracinus sp. | reverse complement strand
GCTCACGTGACGTCGGGTCGCTCGGCCTGGCGGCCGGCTCCGAAAACGTCAATTCCCACGAGCTTCGGCTCGTCGCGGCTTGGGTTCGAGGCGATACGTCTCGAACGCGCAGCTCACGAGGATCGAGCGTCGACCGCACGTGCGCAAGCCGTCCTGAACCCACGAAAAAGCCCCGTGTTCGACGGGGCTTTTTCGATCTTCGTCTCGACCCGACGCTCACGGCGCGTTGGGGTTCTCCTCTTCCGAGGTGTCCACGAGCGAGGGCGGCAGCGGCGCGGAGGGCGTCGCGTGCGGCGCGCCCGCCGGTGCGACCTCACCGTCGACCGGCGCGGTCTCGGTGCCCTCGGGGCTCGTCTCGTCCGCCGCCGGCGTCTCCTCCACGGGCGGTGTCTCGACCGCAGGCTCCGGCTCGACGGCCGGCGCGGGCGCCGGCGTCGCGGCGGGCGCATCGCCCCACTCCGACTCCTCCGCCTCCGGCTCCTCTTCCCGCGCGCCCCACGCGTACGACGCGCTCACGTAGATGCCGTGCATGGTGAGCGAGTAGTCGCCCGCGAAGCCGCAGAACGGGCACGCGCCCTCCCCCTCCGGATCGCTGCGTCCCTCGGTGATCTGACGCTCCGTCACGCGACCCTTCGAGGTGCGGAACGCATACGCGACGTCGACGCGGAAGCCGCCCGTCTCGTAGCCACCACCGAGCGTCGCGACGTGCGTGGTGCCAGGCGGCGTGCCGAACGCCGTCACGTAGGGACGGCTCGTGACGCGGTTCTCCCAGATGTAGCCGACGCGGAGCGGGAGGGAGCCGTCGAGCAGGCGGTACTCGAAGCCGAGGCGACCGGTGAGGCCGTCCTTCCAGTCGAAGACGTTCGGCACCGGGATCTCCAGATCGCCGGTGGTGGCGGTGAAGTCGGTACGCCGGTTCTGCGATTGAATCGTGTACTCGAGATCACCCGCCCAACTGAAGTCGCCGAGGTTCATGCGGAGACCGACGCCCAGGCGCGACGGAAGGGTGAACGTCGTCTCGATCCTCTCGACGCTGCTGCTGAGCACGCAGGGCGACAGGCATGGCGGGTCGTCCGGCCCACGCGCGGGCCCGCTCGCTTCGATGTCGGTCTCGGTCTTGTGTCGGTACGAGAAGCCGACCTCGAACTCGGGGATCGGCTGCCACTGCACGCCGAGCCGCACGCCGGCGAACGAGAGGCCGCTCGCGCTGAAGTCGGTGTCGCGGTCTCCGTCGATCGGGCCGCGCTGACGGGTGAGGCTCACGTAGGTGATGCGGTACCCGAGGCCGAAGCTCAGGTTGTAATCCGGAATCTCCACCGCGGCCGCGAACGAAGCTTCGAAGAAGATCAGCGTCGTGCTGTCCGAGATCGTCGCGGTTCCACGCGGGTACTCGTAGGTACCACCCGCCGAAGCGACCGGGTACACCGCGAAGCCGAGCGTCAACCACGGGGTCACGCGGCCGGAGGCGGCGAGCATGAAGAAGGGCGCGACCGTCGTCTCGGAGTCGGCTTCGATCGCGTCTTCCGCGGGCGAGCCCGTGATGTTGCCGAGGAGGAGCGAGACGTCGCCGAGGAGCGAGAAGCGCTTCGTGTGCCGCAAGCCCGCGGGGTTGTGGAAGAGCGCAGACGGATCGTCGACGTAGCCGATCGCGGTGCCGCCCATGCCGAGGTGGCGCGCGGTGTAGAGGATCGGAGTGTCGTAGCCGGCGGCGAACGCACGCGAGCTCCCCGCGGACGCCACCACCAGCGTCACGAGCGCAATCCAACGAGCACGATTCATCGGCGCACCTTCCTCCAACGCTCCCCCAAGAGCGATCCGGTCGAGACGATAGCGCAATTCTTCTGCGCGTCGGGCGCGAAACACGGTGTTCGCCGAGCGAGTCCGGCTCACGTCACTCGGGTCCGCGACCCGCCGCGTGCTCCTGTCGGTCCATTCCGACGTCGGGCTGCCACCACCACACGACGTCGACTCCTCCCGACGACGCTGTGGCTCCCGTATGGAGCGCCTACCGCGCTGCCTGCCGTGGCTCGCGACGCCGTACTGCACCGACGCCCGGCCCGCCCCGGCCGAACCTGCTACGCCTCCGCGGTGCGCATCCATCACCTCGACTGCGGAACGATGTGCCCCGTCGCGCGTCGCCTCGTGAACGGCGACGGCGGGCTCTTCGAGAGCGGCACCCTTCCCTGCCATTGCCTCTTGATCGAGACCGATCACCACGGCCTCGTCCTCGTGGACACTGGCTACGGCACCAGCGACCTCGCCGATCCCGAGGGCCGGCTCGGGCCGATGCGCCACCTGCTGAACTGGAACCGCGATCCGAAGGGCACCGCGATCGCACAGGTCGAAGCCCTCGGCTTCGCGCGCGACGACGTGCGCCACATCGTCGTGACGCACCTCGATCTCGATCACGCGGGTGGGCTCTCGGACTTCCCGAACGCGCGCGTGCACCTGCTCGCGGCCGAGCACGACGCCGCGCTCAGGCCGACCACACGCGTCGAGACCCAGCGCTACCGCAGCGCACAGTGGGCCCACGGCCCCGACTGGCGGACCTACGCGCCGAAGGGCGAGAGCTGGAAGGGCTTCGAGTGTGTGCGCGAGCTCGACGGGCTGCCGCCGGAGCTCTTGCTGGTGCCGCTCTCCGGGCACACGCGCGGCCACGCGGGCGTCGCGATCGACGCAGGCTCGCGCGGCTGGCTCCTGCACGCGGGCGACGCGTACTTCTTCCGCGGTCGGCTCGCGCAGGCGCCGTGGGCGCCGCCCGGCATCGCGCTCTTCGAGCGGCTCGCCGCCCTCGACACGAACGCGATGATCGCGAACCGCGAGCGGCTGCGCGAGCTGCGCGCGCGAGAGACCGACGTGCGGATCTTCTGCGCGCACGATCCGGTCGAGCTCGCCTCGATGCGCGGCTGAGCGTCGCTGCGGAATCGAGCGTCGCGTGTCGTGTCGCGCTTCGACGCCGCCGGAGCACGACGCGCGATGTTCGAACGTACGAGTCGATCGCGACGGGCTCAGCGCACCGTCGGGATGCCCCAGGTCGCGAGCTGCGCGAGCACCGCGTCCGCCTCGGGACCGCGCCCGAAGCCGCCCGTGTAGACCTGATAGATCGGCAGACGCCGGCGCGCGGTCACGAGCTCGACGAAGACCGAGCGCGATCCGAACGCGAAGCTCCGACGCGCGCCGAGCTCGCCGCGCGTCGCGATCACTGCGCCCTTGCCGTCGACCAGCGTGCCCTCGCGTCGGTCGAAGACGTAGCGGTTCGGCCAATCGAGCCCCGCGTTCGCGTGGCGTTTCCAGAAACGATGCAGCACCGCGGTGATCACGCCGAAGCCCACCGCGAGCGCGACGAAGACGACCCCGAGCAGCGCGGCGTCGTTGAGGGCGGCGACTAGGCCGTTGACGCCGAGGATGAACGCGAGACCACCCACGATCAGCGCCGCGACCCCGAACCCGAAGCTCGGCGCGATGACGAAGACGACGTGGGTGTCGCCCGCGTAGACGGAGTAGCCGGAGCTGCGTCGTGCGAGCGTCAGCGCACCCGCCTCGTCGGGAGTCATCCCCACAGCGTACGCGAACCCGTCCCGCGCTCGAAGCCGACCCGCTTCGACGCGACGGTACGGACGATGTGTCGAAGCCGCGTGATCCAAGCGCAGTGACTCGAGCTCGGGTGCTCGAGACCCATCCACCCGACGCTCCGCGAGCCCGCCTAACGTTTCTTCGTCGCCGTGTCCGCGGACGGTTGGTACGCTGTGCCGCATGGGCACGGACGAAGGCTTCCTCCTCGTCGCCACCCCGCAAGCCTCGGGGGAGCATCGGGAGACCGTCGTCCTCGTCGCGGTCCACGGAGAAGAAGGCTCCCTCGGCTTCGTGCTCAACCGCGTCTCCGTGCGCTCGTTCGAAGAAGCCGCCGCCGAGCTCGGCATCGAAGCCAAGCTGCGCGAAGACGCGCCGCGCCACGCCCACTTCGGCGGGCTCACGCGCCCCGACATCGGCTGGATGCTCTTCGACGCGCGCGCGTGCATCGAGCCCGACGACAGTTGCTTGCTCACCCCCGAGGTCGGCGTGACCGCAGCACCCGACGCGATGAGCACGATCGTGGACACGGGCGGCCCCGCGATCCTCTTGCTCGGGCACGTCACGTGGGAGCCCGGCGATCTCGAAGACGAGATCGCGGCCGGCGCGTGGATCCGTGCGCCCCGCGTCGATCCTCGCCTCGTCTTCGAGACCCCGCTCGCACGCCGTTGGAGCGACGCGACCTGCGACGTGCTCGGCATGCCGCGCCCCTGGCTCGGCGTCGCGCGCTTCGCGATGGCGTGATCGACGATCGCCGGGGCGGAGCGGCCGATCGCGGCGCGCTCTCACGTGATCGTTCCGCCGCTCGCTTCGCAAATCGCCGAAGCAGAGACGACCGCCCGATCACGCGCGGATCGTCGCAGCGTCAGAGCCCCGCGCGCGCCCGCAGCTCCGACAGACGCGCCTTCGCCTCCGCGCGGTGCGCGCGGTACGTCTCGCTCCGCACGATCGATCGATGGAAGTCACCGCGCTCGCCGACCGCGCGCCCCGCCACCCACATCGCGTGGATCGCCGCGTCGACGTCGCCCATCACGAGCCCCGCGATCGGATCGGTCGCGGGCCAGAAGCTCGGATGATCGAGGTCGTACACGACGACGCTCGCGATCGCGCCCGGCGCGAGCACGCCCGCGCGCACGTGCGGATGGAGCGCGCCCGGCACGCTCGTGATGCGTGTGTAGAGCTCGGCCGGCGTCGCGGTCGCCTCGAACGCCGCGTAGGCCTCGCGCCGCGTCGCCGCCACCGACTCCGCGTCTCCCTGCCCACGCAAGAACGCGTCGTACGCGCTCGCGAACGACGCGCCCACCGTGCGCAATCCCGCGAGGAAACGCAGCTCCTTGCGGAGCGCCATCGAGTCGTTGCTCGCCGCGCAATCGGTCGCCACGACCCAACGCGCGCCCGAGGCCTCCCACCGATCCACACGCGCGGGAAAACCGAACACGAGCTGCGAGTACGGGCAGGCCACGAGCGCGTGCCCCGGCCCGAGCCGCGAGAGCTCCGCGTCGTCCACGAAGAGCGCGTGCGCGAACACGCCCCGCACACGCTCCAGCACGCCCTCGCGCTCGAGCAGCCCGAAGGGTGTCGTGCCGTGCTTCTCACGTGCGCGCTGCACCTCTTCGACCGACTGCGCGAGGTGCGCGTGCAGCGGGAGCCCGAGCCGCTCCGCGAGGTCCGCCGCGCGACGCCAGAGCGCAGGCGAGACGGTGTCGGTCGCGTGTGGACCGACGGCCGCGAACACACGCGGCATGCCCGAGAGCGCGATCGTCTCGGTCGCTGCGAGCTCGCGATCCGATCGATCGCGCCCCTGCGCGTCGAGGCTCGGCCCGCCGACGTCTTGAAT
>CALJLK010000069.1 GCA_937982655.1 uncultured Sandaracinus sp. | reverse complement strand
GGCAGCGACGGAGCCTCCGTCCGAAAGTCCGCCTCGTCGGCGGCATGGCTGGGTGCCGTGGAGGACGCGCTCGCGAAGGCCCACGGACCGCGTTGACGACGCTGCTTCTCACTCGACGAGCGTGAGGTGCGGTCGCTCTCGAACGGGGGCTGCGGCGCGCGCGTAGGCGGCGTCCCACACCTCGAGATCCGCCGCGGGACAGTCGTCGCGACGCAATCGCATGCCGAACCCGCGCGGAAACACCGTGGCATCTCCCACGCGGCTTCGCCGGGTGACCACGCCACGCAGGTGGATCCACGGCGACGCCTCGTCGGGGCGCAACTCGATCCAGACGTCGAGACCTTCCGGCAAGGCCGCCATCGTTCGCACGAAGAGCCCGTCCGCGGCGAAGTCGTGCACCAGGCCGAGGGAAGGAGACCGCGTGCCGGCGGCGCGAAAGGCGCAGACCGAATCCGAGAGCACCCTCCGTGACGAGCGGCGGTGGGGCGGATCTCCCGTGAGCTCGTGCAGCAGGAAGCCGAGGTCTTCGGAGATCGCGTCGTCGCGGACGACGAGAGTTCGCGCTCCCGCGCGCGCGCGCGGCGCCCTCGCTTGGTCGCTCACCAGCACCGAGGGGAGCCCATGCTCCAGGAGCTCGGCCGCCGACCGAGGGTCGTCGGGACGAAAGAGGAGCGCCGCCACGGGGAGGCGTGCGAGGCGCAGGGTCGCCCGCAGCTCTTCGAGGTCGTCGACCAGGATCGGGTCGAGCCCCGCGCGCCGCGCGGCGCGACCGAGGACCCGGCGCGCCGTCCAGTCGGGGTGATGCACCAGCGCCGTGCGGCGATACGAGCCGGGGCGGACGTCGGCGTCGAAGGAGCGCACCGCCGCCAAACGCGCCGCGATGCCGTCTTCGTCGTCGGCCGCGACCGCGTCCGTGGCACCGAGCCAGATCGCTCGCCGCTGCGCTTCTCCGAGCGATGGAGCCACGAGCGCGAGGATCGGGAAGTGGAAGAATCGCGCTTCGTCGCGGAGATCCATCAGGAGCTCGGGGGCTTCGGCCTCGCGCACGTCGAGGCAGAGCCCGCGCACGCGACGTGCGCCGAGCTCGCGCAGCCGTGCCGCGCCGGCCCGGACGTCGGCGGCGAAGAAGGGCACCACGTCCGCGCGCTGACACGCAGACAGGAGCGCATCGGACTTCGGGGCGATGATGATCACGTGGGTCACGTCGACACCTCCGGCGCGTCGTTCTCTGGGCGGTGAACGTCACGAAGGCCCGAAACGCACCGCGCGTGCCAGGTGAGTGACGTGGTCGGAGCGCGCCGACGAGTCGTCTTCGGAGTCGACTCCCGCGCTCCCGCACGCGTCGCTTTCGCGAGGTTTCGTGACCGATCGGGCTGTCGACGCCGTGACGGCCGCGCCGAGGCTCGTGGTGCCGGTTCCACCTTTCGTTGGTCGATTCGACCTATGGAGAGGGTCGAATCGTCCGATGAGAACGTGCGAGCTCATGACGGATTCGATCCTCATCGTCGACGACGACTCGGACTTGTTGCGTGCGCTCGAGCGTGTGTTGACACGTCGAGGGTTCGCCGTTCGTAGCGCGAGCAACGCGGACGATGCCCTGGGCATTCTGCTGCGTGACCACGTCGACGTGCTGCTCTTGGATCTCTGCATGCCGGGGCTCGGCGGGCTCGAGCTCCTGCGGAGGCTCCGGGCGGATCAGCTTCGCGTCCCCGCGGTCGTGATGAGCGGCACGGGGACGATCCCAGACGTGCTCGAGGCGGTCCGGCTCGGAGCCTGCGACTTCGTGGAGAAGCCGGTCGAGACGGAGCGATTGCTCCACGCCGTCGCGCTCGCGCTCGAGCTCCGACCGTCCCCTCACGTCCGCGCGGGGCTCGACGGAATCCTCGGCGAGAGCGAGTCGATCGTTCGTTTGCGAGAGCTCGTCGCGAGGGTCGCGCCGTCCGAAGGTCGCGTGCTGATCACCGGCGAGAACGGGACGGGCAAGGAAGTGGTCGCGAGCGCGATCCATCGCGCGTCGTCACGGCGTGACGGCCCCTTCGTGCAGCTCAACTGTGGTGCGGTGCCGCGCGACCTCGTGGAGAGCGAGCTCTTCGGCCACGAGCGCGGCGCATTCACGGGCGCACACCAGCTCCGCCGCGGACGATTCGAGCTCGCGATGGGCGGCACGCTCTTCCTCGACGAGATCGGCGACATGCCGCTCGACATGCAGGCGAAGCTCTTGCGCGTCCTGCAGGAGGGGCGGATGGAGCGCCTCGGCGGAGCACGAACGCTCGAGGTAGACGTCCGCGTGCTCGCCGCGACCCACCGCGACCTTCCGGCCATGGTCGAGCGCGGGACCTTTCGCGAAGACCTCTACTATCGGCTCGACGTGCTCTCCATCCACGTCCCCCCGCTGCGCGAGCGACGCGAGGACGTCCCGCTGCTCGCGGAGGTGTTCCTCGAACGTGCGACGCGGGCCAACCGACGAACGCTCGAAGGCTTCACCCCCGACGCGCTCGTGACGCTCGCGGCGCACGACTTTCCCGGCAACGTGCGCGAGCTGCAGAACCTCGTGGAGCGCTTCGCGATCCTCGCGGCGGGTCCGCGGGTGACGAGCGCCGACGTGCGTCGCGCGCTGGATCGGTCGCGGGGCCGCACCATCACCCACGAGGTGCAGGGCGTCGCCTTGGCAGAGCTCGTCGAGCGCTTCGAGCGTCACGTGATCGAGGCCGCCATCGCCGAGCACGGCAACCGCGCCGCCGCCGCGCGCGCGCTCGAGGTCGAGCGCTCGTTCTTCTACAAGAAGTGCAAACGCTTCGGGATCGTGGGGGACACGTGAGCACCCGTTGCAGACCCCAGACGTTCGCGCGGACGTTCCGCGCGCTCGACGTTCGACGACGAAAGGCCGCCTCATGACCAGCATCGCTCCCCGTGAGCCTCGATCCCTCGACGTGATGCGCGGAGGGCGCGTCGCGCTCGTCGACGACGATCCGACCATCCTCACCTCGCTCTCGCGTTCCCTACGCCGAGCCGGGCACGAGGTCGTCACGAGCGAGAGCCCGATCGACGTGCTGCGACGCGTGGTCGACGAGGAGTTCGACGTGTTGATCTCGGACATCCGAATGCCGGAGATGGACGGCCTCGATCTGCTGACCTCCGTCCGAAAGAGTCGGCCGAACATGCCGGTCATCCTCGTGAGCGGGTCGGCGACGATGGACGCGGCGATGAAGGCATTGACGGAGCGTGCTTTCGCGCTCTTGCCGAAGCCCTGCGATCACGCGGAGCTCCAGGAGACGGTGCGTCGCGCGGTGATCGAATCGCGTGAGAAACGCGAGGAGCACGCCCGGCAAGCGGAGCACGAGCGTGCGCGCTTCGAGGCGAAGATCCGCAGGCAGCGCGAGTCGGCGACCTTCGATGCGGCGCTCGAGCAGGTCTTCATGGTCTACCAACCCATCGTGCGTCTCGCGACGCGCGAGGTGATCGGGTACGAGGCGCTCGTTCGGTCGCGGCATCCGGAGCTCGGCAATCCCGGTCTGCTCTTCGCGGCGGCCCACCGCCTCGAGCGGCTCGATCAGCTCGCGCGCCGCATCCGCAACCTGGCTGTCGTCCCGTTCCGTGACCGCGAGCCCGAGCTCCGACTTTTCATCAACGTGCTCGCGCAGGATCTCGACGACGCGTCGTTCGCGTCACCCGACTCCCCGCTCGTGGAGCACGCGAATCGCCTGGTCCTGGAGGTCAGCGAAGAGTCGCGCGTGGGCGGCGACCTCGGGCGCAAGCTCGCGGCGTGTCGCGAGGTCGGCATGCGAGTGGCCATCGACGACCTCGGCGCCGGATACGCGAGCCTCAACAGCGTCGCGGAGATCGAGCCGGAAGTGATCAAGCTCGACATGGTGCTCGTGCGCGACGTGCACCGACACCCCGTGCGACAGCGACTCGTTCGCGCGTTGGTCGGTGCGGCGCTCGAGCTGCAGGTCGAGGTGGTCGCGGAGGGCGTCGAGACCACCGACGAGCTCGAGTGCCTTCGCGCGCTCGGCTGCGAAGTCTTCCAGGGCTACCTCTTCGCGAAGCCTGCCCCGGAGCTTGCTCCGCCGAGCTTCCGGCTCGCCTGAGCTGCGCCTGGAGGATCAGGCTCTAAAGTTCTTCGCCGCGCGCCCGATGGAGTCGACATGGCCACCCTCCATCGCACTCCGTGCCCCGCCTGCCATCACGCCGTCGCGGTGTCGTTCCACGACGGAGGGAAGCAGCCGCTCGCCACGCTCGCGTGGCCGGCGAGCGCGGAGGCAGCGCGTGCCATGAAGCGACTGCCCCACTCTTTCGTGCGATGCACGGGGTGCGGCCACGTGTTCAATCGCGAGTTCGACTACACCGAGATCCCGTACGGCGACGAGCCCAATCGGATGTTCAATCGCGGTCCGATCTGGGGCGAGCACCTCTCCGTCGTTCGCGACCGTCTGCTCGAACGGCTGCCGAACGCGCCTCGCGTCGTGGAGATCGGGTGTGGCGCGGGGGAGCTCTTGCACGCGCTTGCGGAGGCGGCCCCCGAGGGGACGTACGTCGGCTTCGATCCCGGGGCGCCGTACGAGTCGAACGTGCCGGGGGTGAGCTTTCGCCGCGAGCTCTTCGATCCCTCCGTGCACCTCGCCGCGCTCGCGCCCGACGTCATCGTCGCGCGGCACGTGCTCGAGCACCTGCACGATCCCCTCGCGCTCTTTTTGAATGATCCGGCGACCGCCGAGATGC
>CALJLK010000068.1 GCA_937982655.1 uncultured Sandaracinus sp. | reverse complement strand
GCGAGGCCGAGAAGGGCCGCATCAACGTCGGGCCGCGCAAGACCCGCGCGCGCGAGGGCGAGCCGCTCGAGGTGAAGATCCTCCCGCTGCGGCTCGAGGCGGACGTCGCCGACAAGATGGACGAGGCCTGGCGCGCGAAGGGCATCAAGAACCGGATGGAGTTCTTTCGGGGGGCCATCGGCCACTACCTCGCGCATCTCGGCGCGCGAGACGCGGCCGCGCTCTTCACGAACGCGGGCACCACGGGCGCGTGAACGCGGCGGAATCGGCGGGGCGTCGGCTGGCCTACAACCGCCTCCGACGCCCCATGTCCGCGCAACCCCGCGGCTATTCCAAGCGCTGGAAAACACATGTGAAATCAATGTGTTCGGCCTTGCTAAGGGCGCGAACGGAAGCCTGTATGTCCTCACGCGACGGGCACTGGGCCCGCGCAGAACGTGAGGACGACGATGCGGACCACAAGCCAGAACACGGAGACGCAGGCGACGAAGACGGTGAGCCAGGGCGAGAGCCGCTACGGAACGCCCGAGCCGCAGATCGCGCTCCGCTTCCCCAAGGGCACCAGCCACCGCGTCGTGAAGGCCGCCCTCCACAAGCTCGCCGCCGAGATCGAGCTGGCGACGCCCGCGAGCGAGCGCTGGTGCGTGAACACCGAGGACGTCAACGAGAGCGGGCGCGTGTACCTCGAGCTCGTCGACGCGACGCCCGCCGAGGCCGAACGGGGCATGGCGCTCCTCATGAAGCTGGCTGGTTGATGCTCTGCCCTATCGCGACAACCGCCGGCGCGAACGCGCCTCCAGGGCCGATAGCGCGTTCCGCCTGACGCGGCCTCGAGGGAGGCGATACAAACAACCGCATGACTTGGTGGGCCTACGCTCTCATCGCCGCTCTCGCCGCCTCGGCGACCGCCATCCTGGCCAAGGTCGGCGTGAAGGACGTTCCCTCGAACCTGGCGACGGCGATCCGCACCGTCGTCATCCTGCTCTTCGCTTGGGGCATCGTCCTCGCAACACGAGAGCACCACGTCGTCAGGGAGCTGAATCGCCGCTCGGTCATCTTCCTGGTCCTCTCGGGCTTGGCGACCGGCATCTCGTGGCTCGCGTACTTCAAGGCCCTCCAAATGGCGCCTGCTTCCCGCGTCGCGCCTCTCGACAAGGTGAGCCTTGCGTTCACGATCATCCTCGCCGGAGTGCTGCTCGGGGAACAGATCTCGTGGAAGGTCGGTCTGGGCACGGCGCTCATGATCGCCGGAGCGCTCCTGACGATCTGGAAGTAGCCCCGATAGTTCGCCGCGCCCCCACGTTCAGGCTGTGTTTGGTCTTGGGTGCGACAACTGAGGAGTGACGGGCCGCCTCGCCATCCTAATCGCCTGCCTCAGCCTGTCGGGCTGCGCGACGACGTTTCGCGATCGTGGGTGGTTGGACCGGCAGCTCCATGACCGCATCGGATTCAGCACGTGCGGCCGCTCGCGTGACGCGCTCCCGAGCGACGTCCGGCTCGAGGACGGCGTCGACGAAGCGGAGGTGGTCTCCGTCGCGTTGTGCCGCAACCCAGCGCTTCGGGCTGAGCTGACGCGAATCGACGCTGCGCTCGCCACGCTCGACGAGGCGAGGCGCCCTGCGAACCCGCAGCTCAGCATGATGGGCCCCATCGGCCCCATCACGGCAGTCGCCACGCTCCTCGTACCGCTCGAGTCGCTCTGGCAGATGCCGAATCGCACGGAGGCTGCAGCACGCGATGCTGACGTTGCCGGCGAGGCTGTCCTGATGCGCGCCCTCGACCTCGTGCGCGATGCTCGATTGCTTCACGTCGAGCTGGGGCTCGCGGCGGATCGCGCCGAAGTCCGCGCCGAGCTCGCGCGGATCGCCGCGGAGATCGCGCGCATCGCATCCGTGCGTGCAAGTGTCGGAGAGGTCAGCCCGCTCGAGGAGCGCGTCCTCGCGGCCGACGCTCGCACGAGCGCCGACGCGAGCGACCTCGCACACACGGAGGCCGTGATGGCTCGCGCCAGGCTGGTCGCGACGCTGGCGGTCGACGACACGCCGGGCAGCTCACTCCGAGCCATGTTCTCGACCGACGTCGCAACTCCTCCCGGTCTGCGTGAGCTGATCGGCTTCGCGCGAGTGGCGCGCCCCGACGCCCGCTCTGCTGAGCTGGCCATCTCGGCGGCGACCGCGCGCGCCGGATGGGAGCGCAGCCGGATCGTGAATCTCGGCGCGCTCGTCGAGACGCAGTGGGGTCAGCCCGCGGGACCGGCGCTTCGCTTGGGAGGGCGCGCCGACCTGCCCATCTTCAATCAGAACCAGGGCGGCGTCGGCCGAGCCGAGGCGGAGGTGGAGCGCGCGACAGCGCAGCACGAAATGGTCGCACGGACGGTGATCATGGAGGTCACCTTGGCGCACGCCCGGTTCGAGCAGGCGACCCGCTCCCGTCAGCGCTTCGAGACCGAGGTGCTTCCAGCCCTCGATGCTGCGCTGGAGATGGCCACGCACGGGTTCGAGACAGGGGACCAGCCGTTCCTGATCGTGCTCGATGTCCAACGACGCGCCGGAGAGGCGAGGCTCCGGCGGGCTGAGCTCATCGCGGAGCAGCGCCGCGCGCTCGCGGAGCTCGAGCGTGCGATTGGCGCGCGGCTGCAGAGCGCCGCGCAGGTCGCGTCACGCGCTCGCGCGGAACGAGGTAGTCCATGAACCGATTCCAGCTCGTGACGGCGCTCGCGCTTCTCACGCTCACAAGCGCTTGCGAGTCGAACACGGCGCCGCGCTCGCATCACGCCGCCGCTTCCGAGGTCTCTCACCCGATCGCCGAGGCGGACCTGCCCGCGGTGCACTTGTCGGCTGAAGCCATCTCCCGGCTTCGCATCGAGACGACCGCGGTGAGAGCAGGGCCTTTGCCCCGAACCCGCCTGGTCGGCGGGGAGGTCGTAGTTCCCCCCGGACGAACCGTGACCGTGACTGCGCCTGTCGCGGGCGAGGTCCACTTCGTCACCAGCGAGCCGCTCCTTCCCGGAGCCGCTGTGCAGCGCGGCGTTGGCTTGCTTCGCCTCACGGCCATCGCGCCGACGGATCGAGACACACGCGCACGCGTCGCTCGCGAGGTCGCAGCAGCCGAAGCAAACCTCGCTGCGCTCGAACTACGCGTGACCCGAAACCAGGCTCTCATCGACCAGGGCGCCGGGAGCGCCCGTGCGCTCGAGGAGGCGGTCGCCGCGCGCGACGTCGCGCAGGCCGACCTGGCCGCTGCGAGGGCACGCGCCACCACGCTGTCACGCGATCCGCTGCTCTCCGACGTCGCCATGCTCATGCGGGCGCCGGGCAACGGCGTCATCCGTCTGCTCGCTGTCGCGGAAGGTCAGCCAGTAGCCGCGGGCGCACCGCTCTTCGAGCTGGTCGGGGTGGAAGCGCTGCAGGTCAGGGTACCGGTGTACGCGGGGGATCTCGCGCGTCTCGCCCCGGGTGGTTTACCTCGGGTGCGGCGAAACGGAGAGGCGCGCTCCATCGAGACCCGATTCGTTCCAGGCCCGCCTACCGCCGAGCCCGATCGAAGCACGGTAGACCGTTATCTCGCGCTCCCCAGCGACGCGGGGCTCGCCCCTGGCGAGCGCGTGCTCGTAGAGCTCCCGCTGCAGGATGTGGCCTCCGCGCTCGTCGTTCCCGCGGCGGCTGTGGTGATCGACGCTTGGGGCGGGGCCTGGGTCTACCGCTGCGAGGACGGTCGCTACGTGCGTGCCCGTGTGGATCCCGCCCGCCGCGCGGGTGACGACATGGTGCTCGCGCATGGCCCCGCTGTCGGCTCATGCATCGTTTCCGTAGGCGCAGTCGAGCTGTTCGGCGCCGAGTTTCCTCCGGGGCACTGATGCGCTCATTCGTACATCTATGCCTCCAGCAACGCTGGGTCGTCATTGGGCTCTCGGTGCTCTTCATTGCGCTCGCGGCGCGCGGCGTGCGGGATGCCCGCTTCGACGCCTTCCCCGAGTTCGCACCCCCGCGCGTCGAGATCCAGACCGAAGCCCCGGGGCTCTCGAGCGAAGAAGTCGAGGCGCTCGTGACGACGCCGCTCGAGGCTGCGCTCGCCGGGACGCCGGGAATCACTGCGATTCGCTCGCGCTCCGTGCTCGGCCTCTCCTCCGTTCTCCTCCTGTTCCCGACTGGCACTGACCTCCTTCAGGCGCGTGCCCTGGTGCAGGAGCGCGTCACCCGTGCCACGCCCGGCTTGCCCGCTGTCGCGAGGCCCCCTGTGTTGCTTTCACCACTCTCGTCGACGAGCCGCATCATGAAGATCGGTATGTGGTCGGCGACGCTCTCGCAGACCGAGCTCTCCGACCTTGCGCGGTGGCGCGTGCGTCCCGCGCTGATGTCGGTCCCTGGCGTCGCGAACGTCGCGGTCTGGGGCGAGAGACGAAGACAGATCGAGGTGCGCGCGGATCCTGATCGACTCGTGGCCAACGGAGTGGACTTGAGCCGGTTGGTGTCGGTCACCCGTGAGGCGCTGACTCCCCGCGCGGGAGGTCTCGTCGATCTCCCCACGACTCGGCTTCCGGTCGTTCAGATGGCCATGGCTCGCGATGCGGACGAACTCTCACGAGTCCCGCTGTCCACCCTCGGGCGAAGCACCGTGACGATCGGCGATGTGGCTGAGGTGAGGGAGTCCCATGCCGTGCCGATCGGTGACGCGCTCGTCACGAGCGGGAGCGGTGTGCTGCTCATCGTCGAGAAGCAACCTGGGGCGAGCACGCTCGACGTGACGGCAGGCGTCGACGCCGCCCTGGAGAGGTTGCGCCCTGGTCTCTCGGGTGTCGAAGTCGACCCGACGATCTTTCGGCCGGCGAGCTTCATCGAGCGTGCGCTCGGAAACCTCGGTCATGCGATGGGCATCGGCTGCGTCTTCGTGGTGGCCGTGCTGTTCCTCTTCCTCTGGAACGCGCGCACCGCGCTGATCAGCGTCCTCGCGATCCCTCTCTCGCTGCTCGCCGCCGCTTTCGTACTCACGCTGCTCGGGCGCACCATCGACACGATGGTGATCGCAGGGCTCGTCATCGCGCTGGGCGAAGTGGTCGACGACGCGATCATTGACGTCGAGAACATCCACCGCAGGCTGCGAGCGCTTGCTGAACCTCCAGACCTCCGAACTGCCATGCGCGTGGTGCTCGACGCGTCGCTGGAGGTCAGGAGCGCGATCGTGTTCGCGAGCCTAATCGTGCTGCTGGTGTTCGTCCCCATCCTCTTCCTCGAAGGTGTGGCAGGAGAGTTCTTCCGTCCGCTCGCCCTCGCGTATGGCCTCGCGATTCTGGCCAGCACGTTGACGGCGCTCACCATCACGCCGGTACTCGCGTTGCTCTTGCTCCGAAGAACGCGCGGGGTCGAGCGCCACTCGCCGATCGCCCTCGCGCTGCTTCGTGCCTACGAGCCCGTGCTGCGCCGGACGCTAAACCACCCGAAGCGCCTCCTCGCCGGGACCATCGCGTTGCTCGCGATGACAGCGGCCCTCGGTTCGACGCTCCGAGAGGAGTTCCTCCCGCACTTCGCCGAGAACGACTTCTTGATGCATTGGGTCGCGCGGCCCGGGACCTCGCTCGAGGCCGTCGCGCGGACGGCAAACCTGGCGCGCGCCGAGCTGCTGACCGTGCCGGGCGTGCGGAACTTCGGTGCACACATCGGTCGCGCCGAGGTCGCCGATGAAGTCGTAGGCCCAAACTTCGCGGAGCTCTGGATCAGCGTCGATCCGAGCGCCGACCTCGCCGCTACCTCCCAGCGCGTCCGCGAGGTCGTGGACGGTTACCCCGGCGTCTTTCGCGATGTGCAGACGTACCTTCAGGAGCGCATGCGCGAGGTGCTCAGCGGGGGAGGCGGAGCGATCGTGATTCGCCTCCGAGGAGAGGACATCGACGCGCTTCGAACGATCGCCGGAACGCTCGCGCATGACCTCGAGTCGGTGCCTGGGATCTCGCACGCGCACCCGGAGGCACAGGTGCTGGTGCCCCAGATCCAGATCCGCGTCGACGCCGAGCGCTGCGCTGCGTTCGGTATCGAGCCCGGCCTGGTTCGAACCCGGGCGGCGACCCTGCTTGCAGGCGATACGGCCGGGCAGTTCGTGCGGGGGCTTCAGCCGATCGACGTCGTCGTCTGGGGCAACGAAGCGAGCCGAGCCGATGTCGCCGCGGTGCGTGACCTGGGCATCGCGGTCGATGGCCGTGTGGTCACTCGCCTCGGCGACGTGGCTGACGTGGCGATCGTTCCGGTCCCGAACACCATCGCCCATGACGCGACGACGCGGAAACTAGACGTGCTGATCGATCTAGCCCCGGGCGCGGATCTTTCGGTCGTGAGCGCAGCGGTGGCATCCAAGGTGTCGGCTCTCCAGCTTCCGCCTGGCCATCACGCAGAGATCCTCGGTGAAGGCGCTGCACGCAACGCAGCGCGCACTCGGCTCTTCAGTGTCGCCGCGCTGGCGATCGCGGGCATCTTCTTCGTGCTGCTCGCGGACTTTCGGTCCGCTCGCCTGGCCCTCATGGTGTTCGCCGGACTTCCATTCGCGCTCGTCGGAGGCGTAGTGGCGGCCGCGACGTCGGGCGTGGTATCGCTCGGCACGTTGATCGGTCTCGTTGCGGTCATCGGGATCGCCGCGCGCAACGGCATCATGCTCGTCTCGCACTTTCGCCATCTCGAGCGCGAGGAAGGAATGCCCTTCGGAAGCGAGCTCGTGGTGCGCGGTGCGCGCGAGCGACTCGGTCCCATCCTCATGACTGCGCTCGCAACCGGGCTCGCCCTGGTGCCCGTCGTGCTCGGCGGCCAAACGGCCGGGCACGAGATCGAACACCCGATGGCGGTCGTCATCCTGGGCGGCCTCGTGAGCTCCACCATCCTCACGCTGCTGGTGACACCAGCGCTCTACGTCTGGCTCGGTGGAGGCGGTCGCGGCGCGGACGATGCGCCGGTAAACTGAGGAAAGATGCGGGTCCTGATCGTCGACGATGAAGCGGATGTACGGAGCGTGGTGGCACGAGCGCTCCGCGCCGACGGTCACGCCGTGACGACCGCGGAGGACCTCGACTCAGCTCGCGAACGCGCCGCGGAAGGCGCTGACCTCATCGTGCTCGACCTGCGCCTGCCAGACGGGTTCGGCCTCGAGTTATGCCGAGAGCTTCGCGCTGAAGGCGCCACCATCCCCATCTTACTGCTGACCGCGCTCTCCCAGGTCGCGCTTCGAGTCGAAGGGCTCGACGCGGGTGCAGACGACTTCCTGGCCAAGCCGTTCGCGGTAGCTGAGCTTCGAGCGCGGGTGCGTGCTCTTGGCCGGCGCGGAGCGCTCCCTCGCGGCCTCATGTACACCCGTGAAGACGTCGTCTTGGACTTTGCAGGTCGACATGCGACGCGCGCCGAGCATGACGTCGCGATTACGGCAAAGGAGTGGGCCATCCTCGAGATCCTCGTCCGCCGCGCCGGGCGCGTCGTCTCGCGAATCGATCTGCTCGAGAGCGTGTGGGGGGAGGCCAGCGAGACCGCGTCCAGCAGCATGGAGGTGCTCGTCGGAAGGCTGAGGCGAAAGCTCGGTTCGGACTTGATCCGAACCCTGCGCGGCGAAGGTTACGCGCTCGCTCCGGGAGATCGACGTGGCGAATAGCATCGTCGGACGGGTTGCCTCGGGGGCCGCACTCGCAGCAGCGGCGGCCGCCCTGGTCGCTGCGATCGCGACGATCGTCTTCGCGACCTTGCTGCTTCAACGCGCCGAGGACCGCCGGCTTGAAGAGGCCGCCGTCACCTTCGCCGAGGAACTCGGCCAGGGCGGCAACGATATCGCGGCGATCCGAGAGGTGCATCGGGACGAGTCCGAAGAGATGGATCACACGGGGATGCTCTTCGCCGTCTATGACGGTGGCGGGAGTCTGCTGGTCGGCGACCGTCGCGTCGGGATGCCCGCGGAGCTTGGCTGCGCCACGTTTCGCGCGAGTGCGCTCCGCGTGTGTCGAGCGCAAGCATCGAACGGCCTCTCAGCCGTCGTCGCAGAGGCGCACACGCGGCCGCTCTCGATGCTCGCCGGAGCCGCCATCCTGGCAGCGCTTCTCGCTGCGGCGCTTGCATGGGCTGCGAGCAGGCCCATCTCGAAGCGCGTCGTGGCTCCGCTCACGCGACTTCGGGAGCGTATCGCGCAGCTCAATATCGACGCGCTCTCGGAGGCGAACCTCGGCTCAGAGGAGCACGTCGCAGAGGTGGACGCGCTCCGCGGCACCATCTTGCAGCTCGTCGCCCGCGTCGAGCGGGCGCTCGCGCAGGCCAACCGCTTCGCTGCGAACGCGGCGCACGAGCTCCGTACACCGCTGACCTCTGTGCGTGGCGAGCTCGAGCTGCTCGGAGAGAGCGTGACGGACCCTGCCGCTCGCGAGGGCGCCATGCTGGCACAGCGGAAGCTCACTGAGCTCTCGGTCCTGGTCGAGAGGTTGCTCATCCTCTCGGTACCCACGCGATCGACATCCGACGCTCACGAGGTCGTGTCGCTGCGCGACCTCGTGGAGGATGCCGTTCAGTCGCTACCGAAGGAAGACCGAGCGCGCGTCGAGGTGTCAGACGGCGACGCGCTCGTCCGCGGCGACGCGACCCTCCTCGGTACGATGGTCGCCAACGCGATCGCAAACGGGCTCAAGTTCGGTAGGGTCGTGACGACGGCGGTGTTGCTCCTAGACGACGTCGCGGTCCTTCACGTGGATGACGATGGCCCTGGCGTCGATGCCGCCGAGCGTGAGCGCGCGTTCGAGCCGTTCTTCCGTTCTGGGGACGCATTGCGTCGACGCGTTCCTGGGCATGGGCTCGGTCTCGCTCTCATCCGACACATCGCCGAGACCCACGGCGGCACCGCCGCACTCGTAGACAAGCCAACGCGGGGCGCGCGACTGGAGGTCCGGCTACCGAGACACGCGTAGTCGGCCGAGTCCTCGCTCCACCGCGGGCAAGCGACCCAGCGATCAACAGGCCCCACTGCCACTCAAGGTCGCACCGACGCGCGATCGGTTCGCGACGCCCAAACATGGCGGCGTGACGCTGCTCCTCGCGAGCCGTCGCCCCGATGATCAACAGGCTCGGCCCCACGCGGACGCCGAAGCTGTTGACCAACGGGGCCGAATGTTGATCGCCGGGTACGCAGTTAAACGCCTCTCGGCTTCTCTCTCCCCGCGGGACAGGAGAGAGAGCGGGAGAGCTGTCCCACGCGGCGCTCATCGAGCTCGCTCGGCGCTCTCTGCGAGCACGCGCGAGAGCGGCGCCGCAGCACGCGCAGCGCGCGAAACGCCCGGAGTTCTGGGGAGAAACGGCGAAGCCCCCTCGGATCGCTCCTTGGGGGCTTCTGTTTACCGACCCTCGCCCCTTGTTGGCGACGAGAGAAAAATGGCTCCGCATTTGTAGCCCTTCACCAACCCGTTCGCAACGCTCTCGGCGGGACTGGTTCGCTTCGCTCGCACCGTCCTGAAAATGCGAGCGCTCGCGAATCCGAGTGGTTGAGCAACGCGAGCCGGGACGCTCTCTCAGATTCGCGCTGTCCCGCATCCGTTGCGGGGCCCAAGCGCGACGGGCGCGCCCACGTTGGCCGCTGGCGCGGCATCGAGGGCGCCGCGCGGCCCAGCGGCCCTCGGGGGCGGTGCGCGCCACACGGGCGAAACGGCACGCTGTCACCCCGGCCCGAAGGTCCCCTCGACGTAACCGATCGGGATGAGCCCCGGCAGCGTCTCGGTGCGGGTCACGCGGACGCCCGCGTCTTCGACCGCCTGCTGGAGGGAATTCGCCGTGAAGCGCCGGTGCCCTGGGAAGCCCGTCACGGCGAGCGCCCGCGAGACGACCCACGAGAGCGCGGACTCGTCGTGGCAGAAGGTCGGAACAATGACCTGGCCGCCCGGCTTCACCACGCGTCGAAGCGCCGCCAGGGCTCCCGGCAAGTCCGGCACGAGGTGGAGGACGTTCGCCGCGACGACCGCGTCGAACGTCCCGGCGTCGAACCGGAGGGCGTAGAGGTCGGCCTGCTCGCATCGCACGTTCGCCACCCAGGCGTCTCGCACGCGCTGCTCGAGCGCAGCGACCATCGCGGCCGAATAGTCGGTGGCGATGACCTCCCCCGCGCCGGCGGCGAGCGCGGGTGTGACGAGCCCGGTGCCAGCCGCAACCTCGAGCACTCGGCCAAGGCCGCGCGTCGCCTCCCCGGCCAGCTCGACCATTCTGGGGATCGGCCGCCCGAGGAGCGACATCGAGCGGTCGTAGTTCTTCGCGTGCTTGTCCCAGTAGCTGCGGTTGCCGTCGGTCATGTCGTTCCCCGTCGATGTTCGTACGCCAGGAGCCTCAGTGCGTTCGCGACGACGAGCAAGGTCGAGCCCTCGTGCAAGGCGACGGCGACGCCGATCTTGGCGAAGCCGAAGATGGTCGCGGGGATGAGGAACGCCACCATGCCGAGGCTGGCCCAGAGGTTCTGCCGGATGATGCTGCGGGCGGCGCGGCTGAGCCCCACGGCGAAGGGCAAGGCGCGGAGATCGTCGGCCATGAGCGCGACGTCCGCGGTCTCGAGGGCGACGTCGGACCCACCCGCGCCCATCGCGATCCCCACCGTGGCGTTGGCCATGGCCGGCGCATCGTTCACGCCGTCACCGACCATCGCCACCCGGCTCTTCGAACTCGCCAGCTCCACGATGGCAGCGACCTTTTGCTCCGGCAGCAGGTCTCCGCGTGCGACGCGGATACCGACGTGCATCGCGACGGCGTCCGCCACGCGCTGATTGTCCCCGGTCAGCATGATCGTCTGCTCGATGCCGAGTGCGTGTAGCTCCGCGACCACCGCCTGCGCGCTCTCACGAGGGGTGTCCATCACGCCAAGAACGCCGAGGAAGCGGCTGTCCGAGCGGACCACCATGACCGTGCGCCCCTCGCCCTGCAGCTTGCTTACAGCGTCGGCCACGCTCTGCGGCAGCGGCCCGTCCCGCGTGAACAGGCCCGGCTTGCCGATCGCCACCTCCGCCCCGCCCACCGTCGCGCGAACTCCGTAGCCGATCACGGCCTCAACGCCCGAGGCTTCCATTGCGGCGAGACCAGGACGCCGCGCGTCCGCGCCCTCCACGATCGCGCTCGCCAATGGATGGTCCGACTGCTTCTCGACGGCGACCGCGACCGCGAGCAGCTCGTACTCGGGCCCGCCGTCGAGTGCGATCACGTCGGTGAGACGAGGCTTGCCTTCGGTGAGCGTCCCGGTCTTGTCGAACGCGATCGCACGGACCAACCCGAGCGATTCGAGGTGCGCGCCGCCCTTCACGAGCACGCCTCCACGCGCTGCTCGCGCGACGCCCGACAACACCGCGCTCGGTGTCGCAATCGCGAGCGCGCACGGACTCGCGGCCACGAGTACCGCCATGGCCCGGTAGAAGCTCCGCGCGAAGGGTTCGTCGACCACGACCCAGGCGAAGAGCAGGCCGACGACGAACACGAGGATGACTGGGACGAACACACGCTCGAAGCGGTCGGTGAACTGCTGGGTCGGCGACTTCTGCGTCTCGGCCTCGGCAACGAGCTTCACGACACGGGCGAGGGTGCTCTCGCTCGCGGTCTTCGTGACGACGACGGTGAGAGCCGCCGCCCCGTTGATGGTGCCGGCGAAGACGCGATGTTCAGCGCCCAGTGCCTCAGGGGCGACGAGCGCAGCATCCGGCTCAGGGACGGGTCGCTTGTCGACGGGGACGCTCTCTCCGGTGATCGGCGCCTGATTCACGCTGCTCGAACCTGCGCTGACGAACCCGTCTGCCGGGATGCGCGTGTTGGGCTTCACCAGAATGCGGTCGCCCACTACAAGCTCGGCTACCGCCACCTCTTCCTCGCGACAGTCGTCGTTGATGCGCAGCGCGGTCTCTGGGACGAGCTTCGCCAGCGCGCCGATGGCGTTGCGAGCGCGGCGCATCGCGTAGCCTTCGAGCCCGTGACCGAGGGTGAAGAGAAACAACAACAGAGCACCCTCGAACCACTCGCCCAGGATGGCCGCGCCGATCGCGGCGAGCAGCATGAGGAAGTCGATCTCGAACCTGCGCGCACGGAGCGCGACGACGACCTCCTTGGCCGTGAACCAGGCCCCGAGGACGTACGCGGCCACGAAGAGGCTGGTCGTGACGAGCGAGGTCACACCCGCCTTCTCGAGGCCCCAACCGATGCCCGTCAGCGCGCCGCACGCGAGGCTGAAGACCAGCTCAGAGCGCTCGCCGAAGGGGCCTCCGTGCTCATGCTCATGCTCCTCGCGCTCGGCGGCAGCCGCCGCGGGAGACGCCGCCTCAACAAACGAGACGATGCCCGCCTTGGACGCGACCGCGAGGAGCGCCTCTCGATTCGTCTTGGTGGGATCGAACTCCACGTAGAGGCGACGGGATCCGAACGCGACGGAGGCGTGCAGCACCCCGGGCTGGCGAGCGAACACGCCCTCGACGAGTCGGGCTTGTCGTTCGTGGCGCAAGCCGACCGCCGGTGCCGACAGGTGCTCGTAGCGCCCCTTGAGTGCGGCGCCGGTGCTCTGAACGAGCGCCTCCACCTCTTCAATCCGCACCGAGGTGGGCTCGTAGTGAAGGCACAGCTTCGGGCGCGCCGGGTCCTCGCGATCGACGTGCACCCGCGTGATGCCTCGAGTTGCTCCAAGAGCCTCGACCATCCGCCCGACGCACGCATCGCACGCTACGGCGTCGCTCGGCAGCGCGAGCTCCAGATCGAGCTTGTGCTTCTTCACGCTGCCCCCTGCGGCTCTGCAGCATCGCCGCCGATGTCTGCGGCCGGCTCTTGACCGCCATCGCTCGGCGGCGCGGGCTCCTCCTTGCGGTAAACGAAGGCGTAGACGGTGGGCAGGACGAACAGGGTCAAGAAGGTCGCGCTGACGAGGCCGCCGATCACCACGGTGGCGAGCGGCCGCTGCACCTCCGCGCCCGCGCTGGACGAGAGCGCCATGGGGATGAAGCCGAGCGCCGCGACGGTCGCAGTCATCACGACGGCGCGCAACCGAGACTCGGCGCCCTCGCGCGCCGCTTCGAGCGGGGACCTCCCTTGCTCCCGTAGCTTTTTGACGGTTGTGAGGAGCACGACGCCGTTGAGCACCGCGATGCCGAAGAGCGCGATGAACCCAATCGCCGCGCTGATGGAGAACGGCATGCCCCGCACAGCCAGCAGGAACACGCCGCCCACCGCGGCGAACGGCACGTTGAGGTAGATGAGCAACGCCGGTTTGAGCTGTCCGAACGCCATGTAGAGCAGGATGAAGATGAGCCCGAGCGCGACGGGCACGGCCACCGCGAGCCGCTCGGACGCGGCGCTGAGGTTCTCGAACTGACCACCCCATTGCACGACGTAGCCAGGCGGCATCTGCACCTGGTCACGTACGCGCGTCTGCGCCTCGCTCACAAACGAGGCGAGGTCACGGCCGCGCACGTTGGCTTCGACGTTCGTGCGGCGACGGACCGCCTCGCGGCTCACACTCGCCGGCGAGTCCACGACCTGGATGCTCGCGATCTGGCCCAGCGGCACCAACGGACCGCTCTGGCCGCTCACCGGGAGGTTCCGCACCTGGTCGATGTCGTCGCGC
>CALJLK010000067.1 GCA_937982655.1 uncultured Sandaracinus sp. | reverse complement strand
TTCGCGGTGAGCCAGGTATGCGGCGTGCCGTTGACGTCGACGAACTCGCGCTCGGGGCGACGGCGCCGTCGCGCTCGCCGTCACTCGCGACGTCGGCGCAGGGTCGGCGAGGTCAACCGCCGACGTTCAACGTCGCGGGCGCGCTCGCCGTCACTCGCTCGGGGCTTCTTCGACTGGCGGGGCTTCGTGCATGCCGGGCGTGTGACCGGAGCCGCCGACCTGGGGGTGTCCGGCCGGGAGCTGCGCGGCGCCGGGCGGAGGTCCGTCCAAACGAATCGGACGCATGCGATCCGGATGCAGCTCGGGCGCGTGCGTGCGGCGCAGTCCGTCCACGAACTCGTCGATCGCGCGCTGGCGCTTCTCGCGCCAGAGACGGAGGCGGATGCCCTCCGAGGCCTGCTCGATCGTGCGCTGCTCGGCGTCGCGGCGGCCCGTGAGCTTCACGAGGCTCCAGTGCTCGCCGACCGCGATCGGCGCCGAGACAACGTCGCCGACCTCGCGGAGCGCGAAGGCGGCCGTGACGATCGCGGGGTCGACGGGCGTGTCGTCCTCGCGCGCGCCGGCGGGCAGACCGCTCTGCGTGAAGTAGCGGAGGTCGCCGCCGCGCAGCTTGGTCTCGGTGTCGATCGAGTGGCGACGCGCCAGCTCGCGGAACTGCCGGGCGTCGGCCGCTCGTGCTTCCGTGAGGAGCGCGTCGGCTTCCTCGCGCGTGGTGAGCAGCACGTGGCTCGCGCGGACCATGGCCGGCCGACCGAACTCGTCCTGGTGCGAGTCGTAGTAGGCCTGGATCTCTTCGGCAGTGATCGAGTCGCGCGTCACGCGCTCGTCGAACTCGGTCTTGATGAGGTTCTGGACGATCGCCTGCTTCACCGAGCGCTGCACGACCTGACGGTCGCCGTAGCCGTCACGCTCGGCCTCGCGCGCGAGGAGCTCGAAGCGCACCAGCGAGTCCGCGAGCTCGCGGAGCTTCGCGGGATCGCGGTAGCGCGTGCGGAGGAAGGGCGACATCTGCGCGATCTCGTCCTCGATGCGCCCGACCGTGATGCGCACGTCGCCCACCGTGGCGTAGACGCGCGCGCGGCGAGCCTCGTCGGCCTCGGTGCGCGCCGCCGGCGGCGTGGGCGTCGGGGCGGCGGTGGGGCTCGGGCTCGTGGGATCCATCGCGCTCGTGGGCGCCGCGATCACCATCGCGCTCGGCGCGGCGGTCATCGCGCTATCCGAAGCGGGCTGCGCGAGCGCGATCGCGCTTCCGGTCAGGAGGCTCGAGGCGAGGAGAATCTTTCGCACGCGGCGCATCGGAGCCCTCATTCGTCTTCGGCGGGGTTCGCCAGCTTGCGCGTCCAGAGGATCGCGTCCCGGCGGCCGTCCGCGATCTTCACGCCGGACGCGAGCAGTCCCGTCTTGCGGTAGCCGGCTGCGAGGTACGCCGCGGAGAGCATCTCGTCGTCGCTCGGCCCGAAGGCGAACGCGCTGACGATGCCGCGCTCGGTGAGCTCGTCGCCGATCTGACGAAGACCCGCGACCAGCGCGCGAATCTCGTCGTCGTCGGTCGGAGAACGCAGGATCTCGATCAGCGAGTGACCGAAACAATCCTGGTACTCGCTCATGATGAAGTTCGGCCGCGCCTTCTTGTAGGTGCACTCGTAGTACGCGCGCTCGGCGTCGCGTCCGAAGACGTCGAACGCGCCGATGCCCTCGCCCTTCTTCCAGACCGCGTCGCGCGCCTTGAAGGCGTCGTCGTCGTCGACCTCGGTCACGGTCGCGCCGCGGAAGCTCTCCGGGATGTCCTTCGAGAGCCGCTTGCCCGCGTTGATCGTGCGCTCCGCGAGCTTCTGGCCCGCGTCGTCGACCTCGGGGCTCGCGGTCTTGTCGCTGATCACGCAGCCACAGAGGTGGCCGTCGCTCCGCTTGTAGAAGCCGGGGATGGTGCCCTCGCGGACGAAGCCGACCTTCGTCCAGGAGCTCACTTCGTCCTTCTCGACGAGCGTGATCACCTTTTGAACGCCCTCCTGCTTCGCGACGCTCTGGATGTAGAGCCGCTTGGCCGGGAGCGCGCCCGCGCGGAAGTCGATCACGCGGACGAAGTCGGTCCGGCGATTGAGGATCATGCACAGGTACGCGCTGTCGCTGCGGAAGTACATCTCCTCGACGATCGGCCCGTCGTGCTTGGGAGCGGGCGTGCTGCCCGTGCTCGTCGTCGCCTTCGCCTTCGCTTTCGCTCGCGCCATGACCCCTCGTTGTTGCGGCGGAAACATTCAGGAATCCGCGGCGCGGCACGCTACGACGGGAGACCTGGAGTGTCAAAGCGCGCAGCCTCCCTCGCCAGCCTCCCTCGCCAGCCTCCCTCGCCAGCCTCCCCCGCCAGCCTCCCTCGCCAGCCGCCAGGCCTCGGGTCACCGGGCCTGCGCGCGGCGGGCCCGACGTCGGAGCCGGGAGAACGCCCCCGAGGTCAGCGCGTCCAGGAGCGCCCCGAGCTCCTCGATCCGCAGGAGCGTCCCGAGGTCGCGGCGACCGAGCAGGTCGCGCTCGAGCTGGAGCCGACGGCGCTCGAAGTACGCCGCGACGACCAGCCTCGCCCGCGCGTCGCGTGCCTCGGCCCGCGCACGCCCCTCGCGGGCCAACGAGACTTCGTCCGGTCCGTAGGCCGCGCGGTCGAGCCGCAGCGTCAGCGAAGCGTCGAGCACGAGGTCGTCGTCGGTGGAGACCCGCGTGCTCGTAGTCTGGGTCGAGAGGTCCTGGGTTCGACCGCGCCGCACCCCGACGCGCACTTGGGGGAGCCAGCCGCCGCGACGCGCGCGCCGCACGAGCCGCTGCACCGACTCGGGGTCGTAGGCGTCGTCGTCGTCGACGTGCTCGAGCAGGTCGTCGACGCGCGGCTCGTTCGCGTAGCGCTCGAGCGCCTCCGCGAGCTGGAGCGCGTCGACCTCCCCGTCGACCGCCTGTGCGTGTGCGGCCGACGACGTCGACACAGCCGCGATCACCCACGCCGCGATCACCCACGCCGCGATCACCCACGCCACGTGCGCCCAGCACGATCGCCCGTGCGTCCTCGACGCGTCCGTCTTCTTCGACGCGTCGCTCCCACGGGTACGCGACGCTGCGCATCGTGCGGTCGATCGATCCGACGACGCGCTCGGTGCCTTCGCTCGACGTACGTGCCTCATCGGGGCCTCCTTTCCGAGCGAACGTGACGCGCCCACGCGCGGCGGCGCGCCTCCCGCTCCCACGTGCACAAGCGCGGATCGACACAGACGGACGCCTCGGGGAGTGGGGTTGCGGAGCGTGTCGACCGCGGTGGCAGCGGTGGTGCGGTCGGCGGCGGCGCGAGCGGCCAGACGAGGCGGGCGTGCCCTTCGTTGCGCCAACGCTGGGCGCCGCGCTCGGAGGACGCGCGCGAGTCGCGGCCGGAGGACCACTCGACGCGAAGCTCGGGGACACGCGCCGTCACGCAGGAAGCGAGCGAGACGAGCGTGAGGACGAGGACGAGGCGGTTCATGGCCGCGCTTGTCGCGGCGATGCGCGGGCGGTTGTCGAACGTGGAGGCGCGCGCGTCGGGCGCCGAGCGCCCACGTGTGGCGGCGGCGGCGTCGTGGCGGGCGTCGTGGCGGAACGAGTCGCGATGCCGACGCACATGCAGTGCGGCGGCGTGGCGGGCGTCGTGGGAACGAGTCGCGATGCCGACGCGCATGCAGCGGCGGCACCGTCGCCGGACGGGGCGCTCGAAGGGGAATCGTTCGAGGCGAAGCAGCCGTAGTCCGCGAAGCGGAACGATTCCGCGAAACCATCCGGCCGCGCGCGAGCGCGGAGCCGGTGAATCCCCGACGGGCGCCGCCCACGCTTTACGCGCGTGCGCATTCTGACGAGACTCGTCGCCCATGAGCGAAGAGCAGCGCAGACACCGACGCATCGAGGTAGAGGTCGCGGGCGAGATCGCGCTCGACGGAGACGTGCTCGGCGCGTCCACCCAGAACCTCTCGGACGGCGGCGTCGCGCTGGTCCTCGAACGCGACGTGGCGGACGGGCGCAACGTCACCGTGACGCTCTTCCTCACGCAGGACGGGATCGAAGATCCCGATCAGGAGCCCTTCGAAGCGCCCGCGGTCGTGCGCTGGTCGGCGGATCGCGACGACGGACTCTTCCTCGTCGGTCTGCAGTTCGGCGCGCTCGACGCCGCGTCGCAGAAGCGGCTGCAGCACTTCCTGAAGACGATCTCCTGAGGTGACTCGCGACGGCTTCGCGCACGACGAAACGCGCGAGGCGTATCTCGTGAGCCGAATCTCGCGCGCGCGATCTCACTCCTCGAGCACGAGGATCACGTCGCCCGCGTCGAGGTCGGCGCCATCCTCTGCGACGATCGCCTTCACCTTCGCGCTCGCCGGCAGATCGTCGCCGCCGAAGGTCACGCGGTTGAAGGTCTTCATCACCTCGAGCAGGCCGACCGTCTCGCCCGCGCGGATCGTCTGCCCGACCTGCACGAAGGGAGGATCGTTCGGCGAAGGCTTGCGGTAGAGCCGACCGCTCATCGGCGCGCGGAACACGAGGCCCTCCGTCGCGCGGCTCGTCGCGCTCGCCGCGATCTCCGCGCCCGCGCCGAGCGCGTTCGGATCGAGCACCAGCAGCACCGTCGCGGCGTCGACCGCGCGGCGCGCGAGCTTCGGCTCGAACACCTCGATCACCCGCCCCGCCGCGGTCTTCGGCGCCACGATCGGCTCGAGACCCCCGAGCACCTCGAGGCGACCGATCGACGCGCCCGGCACGATCACCGCGCCCTTCTTCGGCGCCTCGCGCCAATACGCGGGCTTGGGTGCCACCAGCGCGAGCGTTCCGTCCTCACGCGCCACGAGCTTCGCTTCGACGCTCATCGCAGGCCCTCCACCAGCTCTTGCAGGTCGTGCAGCGACCAGATGCGCGGGTTCTTCACGCGGCGGTGCCCGGTGGTCTGGTAGCTGCACTCGACGAGCACCTCGAGCCACTCCCGCAGCGCGTTCAATCGAATGATCTCGTCGGTGTCCATCTGCCGCGCCGCGACGAAAGGATCCATGTCCTTCTCGATGCGCGCCTCGACGTCCTTCATGCCTTGCTCGATCGCCGCGCGCTCTTCCGGGTCGGTCGTCACGATCTGGAAGTCGTCGTCGAGCTTCGTGTTGTAGGTCGCGATCGAGAGCGTGCGGCCCTCCATCACGGAGAGGCGCCCGAGCGCGGTCGAGAGCTGCACGACCGGGTCGTACGGCAAGCCCGCCATCGCGTAGTAGCCGGCGCCGCTCGCCTTGCGCAGCAGCACCGTGAACATCGGCGTGGTGTTGGTGCTGTTCGTGTAGATGAGGCTCGATCCGTACGCGAGCAGCCCCTGCGCTTCGGCTTCTTTGCCGATGTCGAAGCCGCTGATGTCCTGGAGCCAGACGAGCGGAATCCCGTCCGCGTCGCAGGCGCGCGAGAACGCGCTGATCTTTGCGATACCCGCTTTGTACAAGCTGCCCGCCGGCCGAACCCCGCCCGGACGCTCCGGATCGTCGACCAACCCTTGGCGATTGATCACGAAGCCCGCGTACAGCCCGCCGACTCGCCCGATGCCGCAGATCATCTCTTTGCCGACGTCCGGAAGCACCTCCCAGAACAAGCTCTGATCGCAGAGCCGCGCGAGCACCTCGTGGGCGTCGTAGGCCTCGCGGTGATCGGTCGGGAGCAGCCCCGCGAGCTCGCGCGCGGGGAAGACCGGTTCCACCGGCTGCGCGTCGCCGCGGTAGTAGGGCGCGGCGCTCGACGGCAGCTTCGCGATCTCGCGCCGCACGCAGAGCAGGAGCGTCTCGTCGTCCGGCACCCGAACGTCGGCGCAGCCGCTCGCGTGCACGTGGACCTCGGGGCCGCCGATGTCGAGCGAGGTGATCTTCTGGCTCTTGGCGCCTTTGATGAGCGCGGCGCCCGCGATGACCATGTAGGCCTGCTCGGTCATGTACACGCGGTCGGAGATGATCGGCATGTAGCCGCCGCCCGCGATGCAGTCGCCGAACACGCCCGCGATCTGCGGCACGCCCTCCGCGCTGAGCAGCGAGTTCATCTTGAAGATGTGACCCGCTCCGGTCGCGCCCCCGAAGCTCTTGCTCTGCTCGGGCAGGAAGAGGCCGCTGCAGTCGACCAGGTAGACGGTCGGGAGCCGCAGATCGAGGGCCATCTTCTGCGCGCGCTGGATCTTCTCCGGCGTCTTCGGCCACCACGCGCCGCTCGCGACGGTGTTGTCGTTCGCGATGACGACGCACCAGCGCCCCTCGATGCGCACGAACGCGCAGACCACGCCGGCCGCGGGCGAGGTGAGCTTGCCGAACTGCACCCCTTCGTTGACGAAGGTGCCGACCTCGAAGATCTCGCTGCCCGGATCCTTGAGCCGCTCGACCCGCTCGCGCGCGGTGAGCTTGCCCTTCTGGTGCACGCGCTCGACGTAGGTCTCGCCCCAGCCCGCGTGTACCTTCGCGCGCGCCTCCTCGACGCGCGCCTCGATCTCCGCGAGCTTCTGACGTTGCTGCGCGAAGGTGCGGTCGTCGACCACCTGCTCGCGGCTCTTTCCGATCGGTTTCAACGGGACGTGGGCCATGTCGGGTCTCGAATGCCGTTTCTGGCAAGCTGCATCGAACTGGGAAACGAAGTTTCGGGAGCGCTCGATCCTCGAGGAGTCGCGCTTCCCGAGCGCTCGACCGCACGCTCACCCGCGCGATCGAACGCGAAGCGTCACGGCTTCCAACCCGGGATCGCCCCGGTGTCGTAGCGGTGGGTGCGGAACTCGTCGCTGCGCAGGATCGCGAGGTGCATCGGGATCGTGGTCGGCACGCCTTCGCAGACGAGCCCTTCGAGCGCGCCGATCATGCGGTCGCACGCCTCGTCGCGCGTCGCGCCTCTGGTGACGACCTTGCAGATCAGCGAGTCGTAGAAGGGCGGCACCGTGTAACCAGACGCGACGTGCGTGTCGACGCGCACGCCCTCCCCCTTCGGCGCGCGCCACGTGGTGATCGTACCGGGCGCGGGCTTGAAGCCCTGCGAGGGATCCTCGGCGTTGATGCGGCACTCGATCGCGTGGCCTTCGAGCTTCACGTCCGCTTGCGTGAACGCGAGCCGGTGTCCGGCGCCCACGAGGATCTGCTGCTCCACGAGGTCGATTCCCGTCCGCTCCTCGCTGACGGTGTGCTCGACCTGCAGACGCGTGTTCATCTCCATGAAGCGCAGCGTGCCGCTCGCGTCGAGGAGCAGCTCCATCGTGCCCGCGCCGACGTAGCCGATCGCCTGGCACGCACGGACGGCGGCCTCGAAGGTGCGGTCGCGCTCGGCGCGATCGAGCATCGGCGCGGGCGACTCTTCGATGAGCTTCTGGTGGTTGCGCTGCACCGTGCAGTCGCGCTCACCGAGGTGGACGACGTTGCCGTATTTGTCGGCGAGGAGCTGGATCTCGACGTGGCGCCCGCGCTCGATGAGCTTCTCGAGGTAGACGCGATCGTCGCCGAAGGCCGCGAGCGCCTCGGCGCGCGCTTCGGTGTAGGCGCGCTCGAGCTCGCCCTCGTGCCGCGCGATGCGCATCCCGCGCCCACCCCCGCCGCTCTCCGCCTTGAGCAGCACCGGATACCCCGTCTCCGCCGCGACGCTGCGCGCCTCCGCGAGATCCGCGAGCACGCCGTCGCTGCCGGGGATGAGCGAGAGCCCGCTCGGACGCATGGCCTTCTTCGCGGGCGTCTTCTTGCCCATCAGGTGCATCGCGGCGGCGGGCGGCCCGAGGAAGGTCACGCCGTGGTGCTCGCAGAGCATCGCGAAGCGTGGGCTCTCGGCGAGGAACCCCCAGCCCGGATGCAGCGCGGTGCAGCCGGTCTGCACGGCCGCTTGCACGAGGCGCTCGGGATCGAGGTAGCTGTAGGTCGCGCGACCGGGCCCGAGCACGACGACGCGGCGCCCCTTGGTGTACGGCGCGTCGCGGTCGGCCTCGGAGACCCCGAAGACGGGCTCGATGCCCAAGCGGTCGCAGGTACGAGCGATGCGCGCGGCGACCTCACCGCGGTTCGCCACGAAGAGCCGGTGGAAGAGCGGCATGGCGGCGCGGACCCTATCACGCGCGCTCCGAGGTGAAGCGAGGATCGTCCTCTCCTTCGGAGGTGCTCACGTCGCGGTCGGGGGCCCGCCGAAGAAGACCGGGGCGCGCACCGGCCACTCGTGGCGCGGCCCGAGCTCGGGCGGCGGAAAGGGCAACGAGGGGCCGTCGCTGATCGCGAGGTCGTCGAAGCGGCGCACGAAGTCGCGCAGGCGCACGCGATCCTCGCGTGGGAGATCGAAGCCTTCCCCACAGAGCTCGAGCCGCACCGAGCCCGCGTCGACCATGCGGCGCACGTGATCGATCGTCATGCGCGCGTTGACCGCATCGAAGAAGCCGCTCGGGGTCGGCACCGCGAGCTCGGAAGCGGGCACGCTCTCGGGCGTGCCGTCGATCACCACGCGCAGCTCGCCGCACGTGAAGCGCCGCTCGGGCGCGGGCGTGCCGACCACCACGTCGACCCGCACCTCGTCGCGCTCGGGCGCCGCGGAGAGATCGAGGCTGCCCCAGCCGGCGGGCGAGCGCGGGTTGTCGAAGGTCAGGTCGGCCGTGAGGGTGGAGCCGTAGGCGCTCGGGTCGTCACCGACCACCGCGCGCGACGCTGGAGCGGGAACGGCAGCGATCGAGTCGGTCAGCAGGTAACACGCGACGACGACGATCAGCTCCCGCATCTCCCCCTCCCGACGGCTCCACGACCGGTACTCGACCCGCGAGGAGCCGAGTCCTTGGGCTCCTCCGACCGAGCCCGATCGACGGACACAGGGTACGCGCTCGCGCCACCGATCGCCCCCGCCTCGTGCGAGGCCGGCGCAGCGCGACGCAGCCAACGACCTATTTTCAAACAATTTCAAACACTTGAAGCACGGAGCACTCACACCTCCGCGCTCCCGGACACCGCGAACGAAGCTGCTATGGTGCGTCCGCTTCCTCGGAGGGCTGCCACCAGCCTCCCGGTCGGCTCGCTCGACCCTACCCGTTCTGGAGGGGCGTTCCGGCGCCGCCCTTCAGCCACGGACCACCGTTCGAAACACGCACCGCCCTTCCCGCGTTGCGCACACGCAGGCTCTCCCGATGCGGATGCTCCACCTCTTCGACGACGCGCGCGCAGCCGAGACGCTCTCGGACGCGCTCTACGCCGATGGCGTCGAGACCAGCGTGCGACCGACGCGCGACGATCAGTACGCGCTCTGGGTGGTCGACGAGACGCAGATGGACGCCGCGAAGGCGATGCTCGCGCGCTTCCAGGCGAGCCCCGCCGATCCGATCTTCGAGGAGCGTCAGCGCGCGGCGCGGGCGCGACGGAAGGCGGAGGAGGCGAAGGAGAAGAAGAGCCGACACCGCGTGGAGAAGATGCGCGACCAGCTCGCGCAGGCCGACGCGACCCCCTACGTCTCGTACGGGATCATGGCGTTCTCGGTGGGGCTCTACTTCCTCACCGAGGCGCGCCCCGAGATCGGGCTCGCGATGCTGCCGCACGGCGCCGGCTTCACGATCACCGAGGCGATCCTGAACGGGCTCACGACGAAGCCGTGGACCTTCGTCACCCCCGTCTTCGTGCACGGCGGGCTGCTCCACCTGATCTTCAACGTGCTCTGGATCCGCGATCTCGGCGGGGTGTTCGAGCGCGCGCACTCGTCGCTGCGGATGTTGGGCGCGACGCTGCTCTTCGGCGTGGGCGGCGTGATCACCGAGCTCTATTGGTCGCAAGCGCCCGCGGTCGGTCTGTCCGGCGTGGTCTATGGACTGCTCGGCTACCTCTACTTCCGCGGCAAGTACGATCCTTCGTTCCCGTACCAGATCCCGCGCTCGACGATGCTCTGGATGATGGCGTGGTTCGCGCTCTGCTTCGTGCCGGGCTTCCGCGTCGCCAACGGCGCGCACACCGCAGGCCTCGTGCTCGGCGCGCTGTGGGGTTACCTCGCGTCGGGCCACCTCCGTCGGCGCCTCCGGAAGTGAGCGGCCCGTGACGATGACGTCCGCCGAGCGCGCGTTCGCGTACGGGTTCTCGCTGCTCGCGATCGCGACCGTGCTCTCGCCGGTGCTGCGCCATCCGGACGAGGACAGCTTCCCGCTGAGCACCTACCCGATGTTCTCGCACGAGCGCCCGCGCGAGATGACGATGGTCCACGCGGTCGGGCTCGATGCGGAGGGCACGCGCGAGCCGCTGCCGCCCCGGGTGAGCGCGGACACGCGCGAGGTGCTGCAGTCGATGCGCACGATCGAGATGGCGGTGCACGGCGGGCGCGCGATCGAGCTGTGCCGCGAGATCGGCGAGCGCGTGAAGGCGCGCGAGGAGCTCGCGCACGTGCGCGAGGTGGTGATCGAGACGATCACCTTCGACGCGGTGGCGTACTTCGACGAACGACCTCCCGAGCTCGAGCGTTTCGTGCACGCGCGCTGCGAGGTGCTGCGATGAGCGCGGACGATCGCGCGGCGGAGTCGTCCGAGACGAAGGCGCCCGACACGACGGCGTCCGCGGTGGAGTCCGCCGACACGAAGGCGTCCGACGTGAAGCGCTCAGCGACGGAAGCGGACGATCGACCTCTGCTCGATCGGCTCTGGATGCCCACGACCCCCGCGCTCCGACTCGCCACGCTGCGCGCGCTCGTCGGCACGTACGGCTTCGTCTACGTGCTGGTGCGGTTGCCGCACCTGCTGAGCTACGCGCTCGACGACGTCGCACGTTTCCAACCCGTCGGGCCGGCGACGCTCGCGCCGTCGCCGACGTTGCCGATCGTCTACCAAGCGCTCGTCGCGCTCCTCGTGCTCACGAGCACGACGTTCCTGCTCGGCTTCAAGCACCGTTGGCTAGCGCCCCTTCACGCGCTCTTGTTGACGTGGGTGCTCACCTACACGAACTCGTGGGGGAAGATCCTCCACACCGACAACCTCTTCCTCGCGCACGTGATCGTGCTCGCGTTCGCTCCGTCGGCGGACGCGCTCTCGCTCGACGCGCGCGGCAGAGCTCCGCGCGACGATCACCCGCGCTACGGCTGGGCGCCGAAGCTCATGATCGCGCTCGCCGCCGCGACGTATCTGCTCGCCGGCATCGCGAAGCTGCGCAACGGCGGCCTTCACTTCTTGGGCGGCGAGACGCTGCGCAACTTCGTGGCCTTCGACAACGCGCGGAAGATCGAGCTCGGCGACATCCACTCGCCGCTCGGCGCGGCGCTTCTGCCCTACCCCGGCCTCTTCGCGGTGCTCGCGTGGGCCAGCATGCTCCTCGAGCTCGGCGCGCCGCTCGCGCTGCACCGCCGCATCGGGCGCTGGTGGTCGCTCGGCATGTGGGGGTTCCACCTCGGCGTGCTCGCGCTCATGGCGATCGGCTTCGTCTACCCGCTGAGCTTCCTCGCCTTCGCGGCGTGCTTCGACGTGGAGAAGCTCTGGCAGCGGCGTCCGCTGCGGAAGCTCGCGGCCAAGCTCGGCGTGGCGTGAGCGTCGAGAGCCTGCGCGCGGCATCGGCGTCGTCCACCGTGCGGTCGTCGTAGCCGCCGCGTGCCGAGTCGTGCGTGAAGACGTTCGAGGTTGTGTGGGCACCACGCCTCGCGCGAAGGTCCGCGCGATGGCTGCTCCTCGTCTCCCGCTCCCGCGTCGCGCGTCGCTCTCGCCGGAAGGCCGCGCCGCCCTCCGTCCGGATCCCGCGGCGCGACTGAAGGATCTGCGCAAGGCCCTGAATGGCAAACAAGCGAGCTACCTGCCGAACACCTACGCGAAGGTCTTCGAGACGGGGCTCGACGCCCCCGCCGCCGCGGATCGCACGAGCGCGGAAGCCTTCGCGCCGCTTCCCGACGACCTGCGCGACGCGCTCGCGTCACGTGGCTTCGCCGATGCACGACGCGAGGCCTACGCGTTCGTGATCGCGCCCTCGCTCGACGCCGCGCGCATGCTGTCGATCGACGCGCTCGCGGTGGCGGAGGCGATGGCTCGGCACGTCGGCTCGAGCACGCTCGCGATCGTCGCGTCCGCGCGCTCGCTCGCGGATGCCGTCCGCGTCGCGTCGCTCGCGGGTCGCCTCGGCACCGCCTCGATCGGCGGCTACCCGAACGACGTGCACTTCACACCCGACGGTCGCTACGCGCACTTCGACGAGAAGGCGGCCACCGAGCTTCGGCACCTCGTGTGTGTGGGCGACGACGCGGACTACGCAGACGCGCTCGCGACTGCGCGTGCGCTGCGCGACGCGCTCGGTGCGCCCGCGCCCTTCGATTCGAACGATCACGCGGTCGCGAACGCGGAGCGGCGTCGCACTCACGCGCGTCTGCTCTTCGCCTTCGCGTTTCCCGACGCGCCGTTCGCGGAAGAGGAGCTCGCCGCCATGCTGGCCGCGGGACATCCGCCGCACGTCCCGTTGCTCGCGTCGCTGAGCACGTTGGCATCCGCGCAGGCGATCGTGCAGGCGCGCGGGGCACCGTTCTGCGCGTCGTACGTTCACGAGATCGCGGATGCGTTGCGGGCGGACGACGCGATCACGCTGCTCGAAGCGATGCTGCCGGAGCTCTTGAAGAAGCCGCGCCATCAAGCCCTGCTCAAGACCCCGCCCCGCGAGCTGGTGCAGGCGCTCGCGCGGATCCCGAGCCCACGCGTCTCCACGATCCTCGCGCGCTACGCCAAGGATCCGGTGGTCGGCGTCACGGTGCTCGAGATCTTCCGCACGCAGCCCGAGCGCGCGTCGGCGCTGCACGAGCACGGCAAGCTCGCGGGCCTCGCCGCGCGGGTCGTCGGCGCGCGCGAGGACGACGACGCACCGATCGCCGACGACTACCCGGAGCTGCTCCGCACGCGACCGTGGCGCGCGAAGGCGAAAAAGACGAAGTCGATCGTGGTGCCGAACCTGCCGATCCTCGGCGAGGAGCGCGCGTTCGTGGATCGAAAGCTCCTCCCGACGCCGGCGCCGTCGACCGCGCCGCTGCTCGAAGGTGCTCGGCGAGAGGCATGGTTGGAAGCGACGCGCGCCGCGAAGTACTTCGTCACGTCGCACGAGGTGGTCCAAGAGGACCAGAAGCGCTTCGCGCTCTCGCACGAAGACTTCGCCGAAGCGTTCACGCTCGCGCGCGGCCTCACGTTCCTCGGAACCGCGGACGCGGTCGCTCGCCTCGGTCTCGATGCCATCCCTGGGCTTTGCGGTGATTGGGCGCGGCACCTCGACTACGAAGGAGGCGAAAATCGGCTCGTCGCCGCGATGGCGCTGGTGTCGCCACGCATGGCGCTCCCCCTCGCGCACGTCGCGGAGAAGAAGGGGTGGCGCGACGGTGCGCTCGCTTGGTTTCGCCGCCACGCGGAGGTCGTCGTCCCCGGCCTGATCCCGGCCGCGCTCGGTGACGTGCGCGGGCTCCGAGTCGCGTGTGAGTCGGTGCTGCTCCACCTGCGCGATCGCGGTCACGCCGAGACGATCCGCGCCGCCGCGCGCGCGCTCGGTGACGACGCCGTCGCGGGCATCGAGGCCTTGCTCGCCTACGACGCGACGCGCGCACCCGCGAAGGTCCCGCCGCGGCCGAGCTTCTTGCGCGTCGAAGCCCTCCCTGCGCCGCGCACGACGAACGGCGCGCGTCTACCCGACGAAGCACGTGACGCGTGGCTCGACCTGCTCTCGCTCGGTCGCGGCGCGGAGCCGCATCCCGGCGCGCTCGTGGTCGCGAACGATCCGACGATCGCGCGTCCGAGCCTCGAAGCATTCGCGCTCGAGCTCTTCGAGCAATGGGTGCTCGGCGACGCGCCCGGTCGCCACGAATGGATGGCTTACGCGCTCGCGCTGAGCCCGAGCGACGCAGGCACCGCGCGCCTCGCCGCCTTCGCGCGCGAGCAGGCGCGCAAGAACGCCGCGAAGGCGGAGCGCGCGTGTCAGGTGCTCGCCGCGATCGGCTCCGATCGTGCGCTCGCGGTCCTCGAGCTCGTGGCCACCACCTCGCGCTACGCGGTGCTCACGAGCACCGCGAGCGCGCTGCGCGAGCAGGCCGCACGCGAGCGGGGGCTCGACGTGCAGGAGCTCGCGGACCGTACGTTGCCGGACGCGGGCCTCGACGCGCACGGGCGCAGCGAGCTGCGTCGTGGGCACGCGCGGCTCCAGCTCTGGCTCGATCCCGCGTCGCTGACGATCCGCGTACGCGAGGATGACGACGCGGAGTGGAAGAGCGCCCTGCCGCGCGCGAAGAGAGTGGGCGAACCGAAGAAGACGTCGAAGAAGACGTCGAAGAAGACGTCGAAGTCGGGCGCGAAGGCGAAGAAGCGCGGCGCGACCGCGAACGCCGAGCCCACGATCGAGACCGCGAGCCCGACGACCGAAGGCGACACCTCCGAGACGCCCGAGACGAACGCTTCCGAGACCCTCGAGACGAACGAGTCCGACCTCGCGCTCCTGCGCGAAGACTTCGCGAGCGCCAAGCGCGACGTGGAGCTCGCGATCGACGTCGCGCGGCGACGACTGGAGCTCGCGCTCCGCGACGAGCGGAGCTGGACGCGCGACGACTTCGTGCGCTTCGTCCTCGGGCATCCCGTGGCTGGTGCGCTCGCGCGCGGGTTGGTGTGGGAGACCCTCGCGGGCGAGACGTTTCGGATCGCAGAGGACGGGAGCCTCGCCGCGCTCGACGACGCGCCGTTCGTCTTGTCCGAAGACGTCACGGTCCGGCTCGCGCACCCCGCGCGTGGCGTCGAAGACGGCTGGGCGGAGCGACTCGCGGACTACGAGCTCGCGCAGCCCTTCGAGCAGCTCGGGCGCGCGGTGCAGGGTGCTCCTGCCGAGATCGCATCGATCGCCGCGGGACTCGAAGCGAGCCCACGCCGCCTGCTCGGAGTGCTCGAAGCGCGCGGCTGGGAGCGCGTGAGCCGAGGCTCCGCGACACACTGGTCGCGCGCGTTTCGCGCGAGCGACGGAAGCGCCGTGGAGGTGAGGTGGCGCTTCGATCCGGAGGTCTTCCTGGTCGATCTCGCGCACGTCGCACGAGTCACCGCGGAAGCCCTCGCGACCAACCGCGAAGGTGAGCTCGCGCGGCTCACGCCCGTGGCGACGTTCGAGCTGCTGCGCGACGTGGAGGCGGTGCGGGCGTGAGCCTGCGCGCGAGGCTCAGGCCCGGCCGCGGCTGCGCAGCCCGAGGATCTGCAGCGGCTCGTCGGAGCGCGCGAAGGTCACCACGCTGCCGACGTCGAGCTTCGCGACCTTCTGCGCGCCGTCGAAGTAGAGGCGGCCTTCGCGGATCTTGCTCTTGAGCTCGAGCGTCTCGCCGTCGAGCACGAGGCCCTTGGCGAGCTGCAACGCTTCCGGCTCGCGATCGGGGAGCTCGGGCGCGAAGGGCTCGCGCACGATCCACTGCAGCTTGCGCGAGCCGATGGGGAGCACCTTGCCGCCCGCGCTGCGTTGCGCGGCCGTAGAGCCCGCGGCGGGGCCGATCCAGAGGCCGCTGCACGCGTGGCTCGCCTCTTCGTCACCGTGGCGCAGGAGGAAACGCGTCGTGGCGGCCGGGCACTCGTGGCAGAAGAGCACGTCGTTGAGCACACGCTCGTGCAGCGACTCGCCGTCGAGGAGCACGCGCATGCGCGTGAGCGGAGTGCGGCGCAGCTCGCCTTCGAGCGCGCGCCCGAGCGTGCCTTCGACGTCGTCGCGATCGCCTGCGCAGAACCAGCCGACGCTCGTCTCGGGCGAGCTGTTGATCGCGACGATCGGCGTGCTCGCGTCCACCGTGTGCGAGGTCCAGAGCAGCGTTCCGTCGCCGCCGAGGGTGACCACGAGATCCCAACGTTCGTCGTCGCGGTCGTGGCGATGACGGAAGGTCGCGCGCGCGCCGAGCTTCTTGAGCGCTTCGCGCGCGAGCTCCAGCGTGCGCACGTGGCTCTCGTGCGCGGAGAGCAGCTTCGCGACCGAGGCATCGCGCTCCGCGAGCAGCTTCTTCACGCGCGGATCGCTCTCCGCATCCCAGCGCTGGTAGGCGGTCTTCTTGTAGATCACGAGCACGCGCGGTCGGTCGCCGTTCTCGCGCGGACGCGGCGACTCGGTGCTCTCGCGCGACCGATCGCCGTTCGACCCACCGTTCGAAGCGCCGCCCGAGCCGCCGTTCGACGTTCCGCTCATCGCTTCGTCCGCGCGGCGAGGCGACGCAGGCCGACCTCGCTCTTCACGTCGCCGAGCTCGCCCGTGTCGCACGCCGCGATCGCTTCGTCGATCGTGAAGAAGCGGACGGTCTGCCCCGACTCGACGGGGGTGCCGTCCTCGGTCGGGATGCCACGCCCGGACTCCTCGACGCGCGCCGTGAAGTAGAAGAGGCGCTCGGCGAGCACGCCGGGCGAGAGGAAGATCGGCGCGCCGAGCGGCTCGAACGCGTCGGGCGTCAGCGTGTAGCCCGTCTCTTCGAGCGTCTCGCGCACGCAGCACGCGCGCAGCCCCACTTCGCCCTGCTCTTCGGGCTCCACGAGCCCGGCCGGCAGCTCCCAGAGCACCGGATCGACGGTCGGATCGACGGGCACCGCGAGCTCGCCGCGGTACGCGAGCGGCGGACGCAGCGAGGTGCGCAGGAGCACGCGGTCGTCGTCCGTGTGCAGCACGAGCACCACCGCGTCGGTCGCGCGGCGATCGACGGAGTCGTACTCGTAGGGCGGGCTCGCGCTGCCGTCGGCGTAACGGTTGCGGAGCAAGCGCCGCCGCAAACGTAAGAAGCCCGGCGGCTGGGCCGGCGTCCGGTCCTCGACGAGCTCCACGTGAATCGGAGGCTTGCGCCAGCGCATCGTTCGTCCTCGGGTCTCGTCGGTTCGATGTCGTCGATCGCGTCTTCGAGGACGACGAGCCCTCAACCGAGCTCGCCGCTCGGAGACGCGGGCGCCTCCGACTCGACCGAAACATCCGATTCGACGGGTGTCGGCGGACCCTCTGGGTCGGCGGGGTCAGCCGCCGAAGAATCTTCGACCGGACGCCACACCAGACTCAAGCCCGGAAGTACCATCCAGCGCGACAGCTCGCCGGAGAGGCGCCAGGTCTCGAAGGTCACGCCGAGCGCGATCGCGTCGTCGAGGCGAACCTCGAAGCGCGCGCCGAAGGCCGCCCAGCCGCCCGCGCGCAGGCCTTCGTTGGTGGCCCCGGCCCAGAGCCCGCCGCGCAGGAAGACGTGAAAGCCCACCGGGCGAGGCGCGACGCCGATGCCGACCGAGAGGCCCATCGGCGCGAAGACGCGGTTGACGTCTTCGTTGTCGCTCGTGCTCGCGCCGATGCCGATCGCGAGACCGAAGCTCGCGGGGCCGACGCGTTCGAAGAGATCGACGACGAGGTCGCCACCGAGGCGTCGTTCGTCCGCGGTCGGCTCGATCGCGAGCAGGCCCGTGATCGCGCCCGAGGGCTCCCACTGCGCGCGCGCGGTCGGCGCGAAGAGCGCGCTGACCACGACCGCGATCGGAAGCCAAGTGCGCATCAGGCGGGCGTCTTCTTCGCGTCCGCGAGGAACTGCGCGAGGCCCGCGTCGGTGAGCGGGTGCTTGAGGAGCTGCTGGATGACCTTGAGCGGCAGGGTCGCGCAGTCGGCTCCGAGGAGCGCGGCCTGCACGACGTGCACCGGGTGGCGGATGCTCGCCGCGAGCACCTCGGTCTCGAGCCCGTAGTTGCCGTAGATCGTGAGGATCTGCTCGATCAGCTCCATGCCTTCGCCGCTGATGTCGTCGATGCGGCCGATGAAGGGGCTGATGTACGTGGCGCCCGCCTTCGCGGCGAGGAGCGCCTGCGTGGGCGAGAAGCAGAGCGTGACATTCGTCTTGATGCCTTCGTCGGTGAAGGTGCGGACCGCCTTGATGCCTTCGGCGATGAGCGGGACCTTCACCACGATGTTCTCGTGGATCTTCACGAGCTCACGGCCCTCGCGGACGATGCCCTCGTAGTCGACGCTGATGACCTCGGCGCTGATCGGGCCGTCCACGATCTCGCAGATCGCGGGGATGATCTCGCGCTGCGACTTGCCGGTCTTGGCGATGAGGCTCGGGTTGGTCGTCACGCCGTCGACGAGGCCCATGGCGGCCGCCTCGCGGATCTCGTTCAGGTCGGCGGAGTCGATGAAGATCTTCATGGCCGGATGCATACGGGGGCGCGTGGAAACGAGCAAGGCTCCCCCGCGGCGTTGCGCACCGCGCCCGTCGAAGTGCCTACCGCCCGAAACGCGCGACCGTGTGCCACGCCTTCTTCACGTGCTGCGGGTCGTGGATCCCGCGGCGTGCGGCTTCGCCGATCTCGCGCGCGGTGACGTGTCCGTCGCGCACGAGCGACTCCAGCAGCGCCGCGATCTCCGGCCCGCGGTAGCTCACGGCCTGCTCGATCGCGTGCTTCGGCAGCCGAAACCCTGCGTGCCACTCGATCGCGCACGGCAACCGCTTCGCGAGCGCCTCGACCTCGGTCCCGAGGAAGCACGGATCGAGGACGAGCGCCTCGACGTCGAGCCCGAGTCGCAGCAGACCGTGGACTTGGGCTTCGACGTAGTGGTCGAGCGCGTCGAGCGTGATGGTGGCGCGGGCGCGTTCGACGAGGCCCATCGCGCTCGCCACCCCGAAGTCTTCCGGCTCGAAGACGCTGTCCGGGAAGCAGAACGTCGTGCGGGCGACCACCGACGCGCGCAGCCGAAGGAACGACGAGCCGAAGCGCGGGGACGCGCCGCGCTCGTCGCCGTGGAGATCGAGCGCGCCGTACTTCGGGCGCGCCGCGGGTGGCGCCTCGTCGTACGCGCCTTCGAAGATGCGGCTCTCCCATCGCCACCGATCGCCGCCTTCGAACGCGGTGAGGCCGCCGTTGCTGGTGCGCGTCTCGAACTGCGACCGGTAGACGCCGTCGCGCGCGAGCACACGGAGGATGGGCTCGCCGTCGTGGAGTCGATCGGGATGGAAGGAGATCGTGACCCGCCACGAAGGATCGATCGGTCCGCCGACCGCGCGTCTCGCCACGCTCTGGAGCGCACGGATCTGCGACGGGTCGAGCTCGCTCACCGAGCCGGTATACATCGCAGGGCTCGCGGTGCTCACTCCGCAGGGAGCCAGAGGCGCGAGAGCTCGAGCGAGGTCGTCGAAGAGTGGGAGCGCGACGCCGTTGGGCGCGTTGTCCGCCACGTCGCTGGTACGCTTCGCGCCGAGCCGGCGTTCGCCACCGCTCGGCGGACCCTCGAAGTGTGTCGTGAGAAGCGAGGTGCTGGTTGATGGAACCCGAGCTCGAAGAGCTACTCCCGTTGCTCGTGCGCGCTCACGAGCGTTCGTTCGCCCCCGAAGCGGTCGTCGCTCGCCGCATGGGCGAGCGGCAAGCGCGACTGATGATCTCGCTGCCCGAGTCCCCGGGGCGATTCGGGGTCTTCTACTTCGCGCGTTCTTCGGCGGGCTGGGTGGCACGCCATGCAGCGTTCAGAGAGGAGTCTGAAGCAAGGGCGCTGCTGGATGAGCCGCTCGACGGCGAGCCGCAGGCTCCACGCCGCGCCCGCGCGGAACCCATCACGGAGCTCGAGGGGGCTCGCGGGGACGTCGTCGTGGTACGCGCGGGCAAGCCCGTCGATGCAGCCCGAATCGACGCCGCCGAACGTGCGCTGGGGACACGACTCCCGGCGGGCGCGCGAACCTTCCTCCGTACCCACGGCCCCGTCGCTCTCGCCGAGGGACTCACGCTCTTCTCGCCCGAGCGAATGGTCGAAGAGCTCGATGCGTGGCGCGAGGACCTCGCCACCACCTGGTCGTGGGAGTGCGACGAGTTACCGCTCGCGCATGCGCTCGAGAGCGTGTGCGTCGCCTCGCACGACGACGGAAGCTCGCTCCTCTTTCACTCGGCCGAGCCCGACCGGCTGTTCGCCCTCGGACGCTACGACGAAGAGGCACGGGATCTCGGCCTCGGCTTCGTACCCGCCTTGCTTGCGTACGAACGCTCGTCGCGGCTCCTGGTCGTCGGAGTCGATGGGCCTTTGGTTCGTGTCCAGTTCGAGGGTGACATCCCCGCGACGGCCGTCGTCGCGACGTTGCGCTCGCTGATTCGGCTCGATCGCGACGTGCCACACGACGACGGTTGGGACGGTCTCTCGTCGGAGCTTCGGGGGACGATCGTGGTCGACGGTGACGACGAAGGCTGCCAGGTCGAGCTCGAGGTCGCGCCGAGCTTCGTTCTCTCGTCCGCGCGCCGAGCGCTCGTACGCGTCACGAGGCGTCTGCACGGGTTGGGGCTGCGGAGCGTGACGTGATCCCGCCGGAAGCGTCGGCGCTCGACGTGCAAGGGCGGGCATTCGTGATCCGCTCGATCGGCGTGCCGGCGTACGACTTCGACCCGCGTCCATTCTTTCCGTGCCGTGCGCTTCGGCCCGACGAGCCGCGTGAGGGAGTCATCGCGCGGATGGGTGCCTTCGACGACTACGAAGCGACGTTCGTGGAGCTCGACGCGCTCGGGCTGCGGCTCGTGAACGACCCCGAACAACATCGGAGAGCGTCGACGCTCTCGGGTTGGTACCCCTCACTCGAAGGCCTCACCCCGCGAAGCCACGTGTTCGAGGCGTTCCCGTCGACCGAGGAGGTGAGTCGCACGATCGGCTTTCCAGCCTTCGTGAAAGGCGATCGGCAGACCCACGCGCACCGAGCGTCGACGTCGATCGCGCGGGACGCACGCGCGCTCGACGCGATCCGTCGGGTCTGGAACGAAGATCCGATCTTGTCGTGGCAGCGCGTCGTCGTGCGTGAGCTCGTCGTGCTCGAACCGCTCTCGGTCGCGCGAACCGACGATCGAATCCCTCCCTCCGTGGAGCTCCGTGCGTTCTTCCTCGACGGTCGCCTCGTCGGATTGGGACCGTATTGGTGGCCAAACCCGATGCCTGCGCTGTCGAATGTCGATTCCGCCCGCGCGCTCGCCGAAGAGGCGGCGGCGCGCGTCGACGTTCCGTTCCTCGTGGTCGACGTGGCACGTCGTGCGGATGGCCGTTGGATCGTGATCGAGTGCAACGACGGCCAAGAAGCGGGACACGCAGGCATCGTGCCGCTGGCGTTGTGGTCGGCGATCGTGGCTCCGGCCTCCGAGTGACTCACTCCTCCAAGAGCCAGAGGCGCGAGAGCTCGAGCGGGAGGTCGTCGAAAGGTGGGAGCGTGACGCGCTCGTCGACCGCACCGCCGGCCACCAGCGTCGGCTTCGCGTCCGTGGTCTCGAAGACCTCGACGAGGCGCTGCTCGGGATCGACGAGCCAGACGTGGGTGACGCGAGCGCGGGCGTCGAGCGGGAGCTTGAGGCGTCGGTCGTCGCGGGCGGTCGTCGGCGACAGGACTTCGCACACCCAGTCCGGCACCAGGGTGAGAGGGTTCTCGTCCGGAAGCTCGGGAACGCGCTCGACACGCCATCCCGCGAGGTCGGGCACGACGAGCAGCTCGTCCAGCAACCGGACCTCCGGCTCGAGCTCGATCCACCAGCCCCGACCGCCGCGATCGACGTCCTTCGCGCCGAGCGCGTCGAAGAGGAGCTTGTGCGCGCGGCGGTGCCGACGACCGGGTCGGCTCATCGTGCGCAGCACGCCCGGCTCCAAGATCTCTCCCGTCAGACCGGGGCGAAGCGCGGCGATCTGCGCGTAGAGGGCGTCGAAGTGGGGGAGCTTCGGGGCAGGGTCGCCCATGCGGCACAGCGTACCAGAGCGCGCCTCGAGTCAGCATGTGGTCCCGGGATTCGTACGAGCTTCGCGGGCGCCTGGTACGCTCCGCGCTCGGTCCCGTCGGACCGCTCGGGAGCTCATGAAGATCCTCGGGGTCTCCGCCTTCTATCACGACAGCGCCGCTTGCCTCGTCGACTCAGGCGAGATCGTGGCCGCCGCGCAGGAAGAGCGCTTCACGCGCAAGAAGCACGACGCGTCGTTCCCGAAGTACGCGGCGGCGTACTGTCTTCGCGAAGCTGGGATCTCCGCGAGGCAGCTCGATCTCGTCGTCTTCTACGACAAGCCGCTGCTCAAGCTCGACCGCCTCATCGAGACCTGGCTCGGGTACGCGCCGGCGGGCTTCGGCATGTTCGCGAGGGCGCTGCCGCTCTGGCTCAAGCAGAAGATGCACGTGCCGCGCGAGCTGGATCGCGGATTGAACGGCGAGTACCGCGGACGCTTCGCGTTCACCTCGCATCACGAGTCGCACGCGGCGAGCGCGTTCTTTCCTTCGCCCTTCGGGGAGGCCGCGATCCTCACCCTCGACGGGGTGGGCGAGTGGGCGACGGGCAGCCTCGGGGTCGGGCGCGGTCACGAGCTCGAGCTGCTCGAAGAGCTGCGTTTCCCGCATTCGCTCGGCTTGCTCTACTCGGCCTTCACGTACTTCACCGGCTTCAAGGTCAACAGCGGCGAGTACAAGCTCATGGGGCTCGCGCCCTACGGCGAGCCGGTCTACGCGGACGTGATCCGATCCGAGCTCCTCGATCTGAAGGACGACGGCTCGTTCCGCTTGAACATGCGCTATTTCGGGTACGGGCACCGCGCCGTGATGACCTCGCCCGCGATGGAGGCGCTGCTCGGAGGGCCGCCGCGCGCGGCCGAGGCGCCGCTCACGAAGCGCGAGATGGATCTCGCGGCGTCGATCCAGCTCGTGACGGAAGAGATCGTGCTGCGCATCGCGCGTCACGCGCACGAGCGCACCGGGATGAAGCACCTCGTGCTCGCGGGTGGCGTCGCGCTCAACTGCGTCGCGAACGGGCGGCTGCTGCGCGAGGGTCCCTTCGAGCGGATCTGGATCCAACCCGCGGCGGGTGACGCAGGCGGCGCGCTCGGGGCGGCGCTGTTCGCTTGGCATCAGCTCGCGGGTGAGCCGCGTACCGTGAAGCCGAACGACGCGCAGAAGGGCTCGCTGCTCGGACCGCGCTTCTCCGACGACGAGGTCGGCGCGTTCCTCGACTCGGTCGGCGCGGTGTACGAGCGCATCGACGATCGCGACGCGCTCTTCGATCGGATCGCGGCGCTGCTCGCGGACGAGAAGGTGGTCGGCCACGTCGCGGATCGCATGGAGTTCGGGCCGCGCGCGCTCGGCTCGCGCTCGATCCTCGGAGACCCGCGCTCACCGAAGATGCAGTCGGTGATGAACCTGAAGATCAAGTTTCGCGAGTCGTTCCGCCCCTTCGCACCGGCGGTGCTGCGCGATCACGTGCACGAGTACTTCGAGATGCGGCCGAACGAAGACAGCCCGTACATGCTGCTCGTCGCACCCGTTCAACACGACAAACGCGTGCCGAGCGAGGGCGGCGCGACGGGGCTCGAGCTCCTGCATCAGCTCCGCTCCGTGGTGCCCGCGATCACCCACGTCGACCACTCCGCGCGCGTGCAGACGGTGGACGACGAGCGACACCCTCGCTTCGCCGCGATCCTGCGCGCGTTTCACCGTCGCACCGGCATGCCGATGCTCATCAACACCAGCTTCAACGTCCGCGGCGAGCCGATCGTGTGCACGCCCGAGGACGCGTACCGGTGTTTCCTCGCCACGAACATGGACGTGCTGGTGATCGAGTCCTTCGTGCTGATGCGCGACGCGCAGCCAGACGCAGCGCGCTTCGACCGCGAGGCCCACCTGAGGCAGTTCGCCTTGGACTGATCGACCGCCACGCGAACGAACCGACTCACGACCTCGAACCCATGGCCCTCTTCGTCCTCGACCTCCGACCTCCGCCGCGCGTGCTCCGCCAGTTCGGGCTCGTGGCGCTCGTCGCATTCGGGGCGCTCGCCGCCCTCGCCTTCTTCGAGCGCGGGCTCTTCTCCGCGAGCCTCGTCCCGAGCGGGCTCGGCGCGGCGCGTCTGCCGCTGACGATCGGTCTCGCGTCGGTGGGGCTCGTCAGCGGCGTGCTCGCCTTCGTGCGCCCGAGCGCCAACCGACCGCTCTTCGTCGCGCTCTCCGTGATCACCTACCCGATCGGCGTCGTGGTCTCGCTCGTCGTCCTCGCGACGCTCTTCTTCGGGCTCTTCGCGCCCCTCGGGCTTCTCTTCCGCGCCGTGGGGCGCGATGCTCTGCGCCGTCGCCACGATCCGAAGGCGACGAGCTATTGGACGCCGGCGCCGCCGAAGCGCCCGAAGTCGGACTACTTCAAGCAGTACTGACGTGAGCAGTACTGACCGCGCGACGCGATCCCCCATGAGCGACGACGACTTCAAGAAGCAGCTCGAAGGCCGACGCGGCAGCGCGCTCGGCGATCTCGTCGGTTTTCTTCGTGAGAACAAGAAGTGGTGGCTCGGCCCGATCGTGATCGCGATCGTGTTGCTCGGCTTGCTCGTGCTGCTCGGCGGGACCGGCGCGGCGCCCTTCATCTACACGTTGTTTTGATCGTCGACCGCCACCGACGCGAGGAGCGTCAGAAGCGGGGCGAGCCACTCACCACGACGACGAAGTGCTCGAGGCGCTGCCCCCGGCGCTCGAGCTCCAGGATCGCGCCCCCACGCTCGCGCTGGAACTTGGCCAACGCATCGATCGCGTCGGCGGGCGTGGTGGTGCGGGTCTGCTCGATCCGCAGCAGCAGATCGCCGTTCAGGAGCCCCATGGCGGCGAGCGCGCTCCTCGGATGCACTCCGAAGACGTTCACGCCCGCCGAGCCATCCTCGGCTTCCGCGGGAACGAAGCGGGTGGTGCTCGGCCAACCGATGCCAAGCGTCGTCTCCGAGACCTCGAAGGTGGGCGGCGCGGCGACGACGGCACCCATCACCGCACCCGTGTCGTGCTCGGCCGGCTGCTCGAGCCACGAGAGCGACGACCCGTGGCTCGTGCTCGCCGGGGGTGGCGGCCTCTCGCACGCGGGCTCGTCGGGGAACGCGTGTGCCGCGACGACGCCTCCTGCGATCGCGACCGCTGCGGCAGCGCCCGCCGTCGCGAGGCGCGCGCCCGTTCGCTCCGACCACGACGGCGGCGGACAATCCGACGTCACCAAGCGCCCGTCGCGCCGACGTCGGAGCCGCACGCACGGGGTCTCTCCGTCACGCGCGAGGAGCGCTTCGGCTTCCGACGTCGTCATCGACGCGAGGTCGTAGACGTCTTTGCGGCAGCGCGCGCAGTGCCGAACGACGTCGTCGCCGACCATGTCATCCCAACGCTCGCGGCACGGCGTGGCGACGCGGACCCGCTCGAGCATCGAGGCCGCGCTGGTGCGCAGGGAAGACTCGACGTACGCGAGCTCGTCGCGCAGCGAGGTCGCCTGCTCCGCCGCCCGCTCGGCCTGCGCGAGCGAGGCGAGCACGCGGCGTCGCTTCGCGAGGAGCACGTCGCGCGCGTCGCGATACGGACCGCCTCCATCGGAGCGCCGCGGTCGGCGAGTCGCACCCCTCGTCGGCGGCGCGTCGCTCGCGGACGCATCGCGAGCGTCGTGGGGCTCGACCGTCGGCTCGCCGCCGCTGGTTTCGTCAGCGCGTCTCGACCGCGGCGACAGTCTTGCCGATTCGTCATCGGCGACTCGAATCGAAGACGGGATTTCTTCGCGCTTCTTCCGCGGCTCGTCGTCCATGCGGGAGCAGGAGACAACGATCGTGCCGCCCGGTTCCGCAGGTCGCGAAGACGCGATCCGAAGCGCGAGGCAGGCAGTGCTCCCTCGGCACCCGCGACGACGATCAGAAGAGCGGCGGCTGGCAGTAGCTCTCGACCACCACCTCGCTGATCGTCGCCGCCAGACTGAGGCTCCCCGACTGCACGCGCGCGAGGTCGAAGTTCTGACCGTCGGTCGAGCTCGGGATCGGATCCGCGCCTTGGTAGGGCGCGCTCCAGCCGTTCGTGATCTGCGACCAATCGAGGCGGCGACCGGTGCCGCAGCGCGAGAAGATGTCGGGCGGGCTCAGACGCGTGAAGGCGAACACGCGCGCGCGGGCTTCGCGGACCGCGGTGATGGTCTCCACGTAGCCGCGGCGCGCGGGGTAGTTGCCCTCGCGCGGGAAGTCGGTGCTCGTCCAGTCGCCGTCCGCGTCGCGATCGCCGTAGTTGTCGGGCGTGACGAGGAAGGTGTCGTCGGTGGCGACGATCATCACGCGCGTCGCGCTCTCGCGCCACGGGAACTCCGTCGCCGCCGCGTGGATCGCGTCGAGCGCGTTCTCTTCGCAGATCGGGTTCTGCGTGGTGGGACCGCTCGGGCCGTCGCCCGGGTTTCGATTGGGCGTCGTGTAGGTCGAGAGGAAGTCGCGGAAGGCGGCTTGAAGCGTGGAGGCCTGCGTGTGCACGCGACCACCTTCGAGGGGGCCGTTGCTCGCGAAGGCGTGGTTGTCGACGAAGCCGATGAAGCCGAAGTGCGGGTCGGGCGCGAGCGCGGCCGCAGCGTCGACGACTTGCTGCACGTCGTCCTCCAAGGCCTCGAGCACGAAGTTCATGGAGCTCGAAACGTCGAGCACGAAGACCACGTCGACGACGTCGGTGCACATGCCCGCGTCGAACGGTGGGACGTCGGGAAAGCTCGCGTCGCGCAGTGTGGAGGCGTCGAGCCCACCGCCGTCGGAGCCACCGCCGTCGGCGACGGGGCGTCGACGCGTGTCGTCGGAGCACGCGGTGAAGAGCGCGAGGCAGAGGGAGACGAGACGGATCGAACGAGCGGGCACGCGGGCCTCCGAAGCGAAGAAGAAGGAAGGGCGTACGCTATGGCGGCCGCGCCTCGTGGGCTGTGAGGACCGTCGCGTGCGACGCGAGGACCCGTCGGCTTCCGCGAGCGGCCCCTCGTCGACGTTCGCAGAGGGTTCGGAGCGAACGTCACCCACGTGTCTCGCCGACTCTCGCGAGAGGCTCGAACGCTCACGGTCGTTCCGAGCCCACACTTCTTGGCCGGGTCGGCGGGGTCAGCCGCCGACTTCCTGGGTCGCCAAGCGTAAAGGCCATCCTTAGTCTCCGCCGATGTTGTCTTCCGATTCTTCTTTGCCGACGTCGGACGCGACCACGCTCCTCGCCTCGGTCGACGAGCTCTACCGACGGAGCCGGTTCGCCGACGCCCTCGTCGCAGGCCGTCCGCTCGGCGATCTCCGCGCGTGGCCGGGCGTGGAAGGCGCGCTCCTCGCGTCGCGGCTCGCCGAACGGCTCGGCGCCCCCCGTCTCTCCCAAGCGATCCGCCGCGCGACCCTCTCGCGCGCGCCGACCCATCCCGACGCGCTCTACTTCTGGGCGCTCCAGCTCAACCGCCGCCGAGGTCCATGGCACCTGCTGCGCTGGACGGCACCCCGCGCGGCACACGTCGTCGGCACCGCGCGTCACGCCGACTGGCTCGCGATCGAAGCACACGCGCTCGCCCACCTGCGCGACTTCGATCGGGCGCTCGCGCGCATGACCGAGGCGCTCACGCTCGCGCCTCGATCCCCGTGGCTGCACGTCGAGCACGCCGGCGTCCTCGAGCTCGCCGATCGCGTCGAAGACGCGCTCCTCGCGGTCGACACCGCGCTCACGATCGAGCCGACCTACCGACCCGGAATGCACGCGCGCGCGCACGTGCTCGGCGAGCTCGGTCGAACCGAGGAGGCGCACGCGTCGCTCGGCGAGGTCGATGGTCTTCAGTCGTACGAGCTGCTGCTCCATCGCGCGCAGCTCGCCCGTCAGCTCCACCGCTTCGAGGCGTGCGCGGCGGACGTCGCGCGGGCGCGCGAGCTCGCGTCGCTCGCCGAGCCCTCCGTGCGCTCCTCTCTCGCGCTCGCGGAGGCCGACGCGCTCTACCTGCTCGATCGGCCAGCGGAGGCCGAGCGCGCCGCACGATCCGGGCGGGGCGACTTCGCGACTCGCTTCGCCGACGCTCTGGCCGAGCTCGCACGCACCGGCGCGTCACCCGAGCGCGTCGAGCTGCGCGAAGTCCCGCACATCCGACAGCACCACCAGACCTGCGCGCCGGCTTCGCTCGCGCAGGTCACCACGTACCTCGGCGATCCCGTCGATCACCTCGAGCTCGCAGCGACGATCTGCTTCGCGGGCACGCCGGCCCATCGTCAGCGCGCGTGGGCGGAGGCGCGCGGGTACCGGGTGCGCGAGCTCGATCTCTCGGTGGAGGCGGCCAAAGCGCTCGTGGACGCCGGCCTCCCCTTCGTGCTCTCCACCGCGGCGACCGCGTCGGCGCACGCGCAGGTCGTGATCGGCTACGACCTCACGCGACGCGGGCTGCTCATCCGCGACCCGAGCGTGCACGGCGACGTCGAGATGAACCTCGACGCCCTCCTCGCGATGCAGCGGTGGTGGGGTCCCCACGCGATGGTGTTGATCCCGCCGTCGAAGCTCGGCGCGATCGACGACGCGGTCCTGCCGAACGCGGATCTGCTCGATCTCCGCTACGCGCTCGATCGCGCGATGGAGGCGCACGACGCGGCAGGGGTCGACGCGGCGCTGGACGCACTCACTCGTGCAGCGAACGTCGACGATGCGTTGGCTTCGACGCTCGAGGGGATCGCGCCCACCGACGAGTCGATCGTCCGTCGCGTGCGCCACGTGCTCGACGCACGCTTCGTGGTCGCGGCGCATCGTGAGCGCGCCCTCGAGCAGCTCGCTGCGCTCGACGGTCTGCTCACGCTCTTCCCGGAGACGCCGAGCTGGCTCCTCCGCCGCGGAGAGCTGCTGCGAGCGCTCCGCCCACGCGCCGAGCGCCTCGCGTTCTGGCACGCGCACCGGCACGTCGACGATCCGGTGTTCCTGGAGGCGATCGCGGAGGAGCTGCGCTTCGATCCCGAACGGCGCGACGAGGCGGGGCGCCTGCTGCGACGCGCGCTGCGGATCGCGCCGTACTCCGGCATGGCGCACCACGTGTACGCGGACTGGCTCACGCAGGAGGCGCCCGATCCGGAGGCCGCGCTCGAGAGCTACCGCTTCGCGGTCTGTCTCGACGACGCGAGCGAGCACTTCGCCGCCGCCTACTACGATCACGCGCGCAGTCTCGGGCGCGAGGACGAAGCGCTCGCGCTGCTCGAGCGGCGGGCGCGCGCGGCGGGCTCGGTGGCGCTCGGCCCCGCGCTCACGCTGCTGCGCGCCTACGTCGACCGCGGCCACCCGGAGCGTGGCGTCGCGCTGCTCGAGCGGCTCGCGGAGGCGCGACCGGACGACGGGACGCTGACGAGCTCGCTCGCGACCGCGTGCCTCGACGCGGGGGAGGTCGCGGTCGCGCGACGTTGGATCGAGCGCGGCGCGGGCCTGCGGGGTCACGAGCCGACGCGTGCGAGCGCGGAGGCGCGCGTCGCGGTCGCGGAAGGGCGTCTCGACGAGGCGGTCGACGTGCTGCGTCGCGCCCGCGAGCTCGCGCCCGATCGGCTCGACCTGATCGCACACGAGGCGTCGGTCGCGCGGGCGCTCGGTGGCCCGACCGCGGGGCTCGCGGTCTTGGAGGACGCGTACACCGCCCGACCGGAGCTCCCGGGGCTCGTGATCGAGCTCTGCTCGCACCTGCGCGGCGTCGACGAGCAGCGCGCGCGCGAGGTGCTCGAAGATCGGCTCTCGCGACACCCCGACGACGCGTGGTCACGACGTGAGCTCGCGCTGGTGCTGGATTCGCTCGGGCTCCGCGACGAGGCGATCGCCCTCTCGCGCGAGACCGTCGTGCGCTGGCCGCACGAGTCGTACGGCTGGTCGATCCTGGGGAGTCTGCTCGCGGCGACCGGCGAAGCGAGCGAGGCGAGGTCCGCGTTGCGGCGCGCGATCGACCTCGACGTCGACAACGTGCCGGCGATCGTGGAGCTCGGACGCTGCGCGGGTACGCCGGAAGAAACACGGCAGGACGCGCGCTTCGTGCTCGATGCGCTCACCCAACGAACGAGCGCCGGTCCCGGTCTGCGGGAAGGTGCGCGGCTCGCCGAAGTGCTCCCGGTCGCGGAACGCACCGAGCGGCTCGAGCATCTGCTCGCGAGGGCCGGACACCGCCCCGACGCGTGGGAGGCGCTCGCACGCGCGCGCTTCGTCGCGGGTGACCTCGACGGCGCGACCACGATGATCGAAGACGCGTGCGCACGCTTCCCGCGTTGGATCTCGCTCCTGCACCTGCGCGGCGTGATCGCGCGGGGGCGAGGCGACGACGCGGGCGCGGAGGCCGCGTTGCGCCACACCCTCGCGCTCGCGCCGGGGTTCGCGCCTTCGACCATCGTGCTCGCGCGAATCGAGTGCCTGGCGGGGCGCTTCGACGAGGCGCTCGCGACGATCGATGCCGCCATCGCGCGTGCGCCGCACGACGCTGCGCTGCACGTCGAGCGCGCCGAGGTGCTC
>CALJLK010000066.1 GCA_937982655.1 uncultured Sandaracinus sp. | reverse complement strand
GTCCGCGGCTGACCCCGCGGACCGGTGTCGATCGTCCGCGGCTGACCCCGCGGACCGGTGTCGATCGTCCGCGGCTGACCCCGCGGACCGGTGTCGATCGTGCGAGCGAAGCCCCAGGAGCGAGCTCAGGCGACGGCGGCCGTCGCTTTGCGTTTCGCTTCGTCTTTGCCGTCGCCGAGCTTCGCGACGAGCGAGGTGAGGACGAAGCCGACCACGACGAGGCCGAGCGCGCCGAGGATCTGGACGACGCTCGGGGTGAAGAGCTCCGTCGGGTACTTGTCCGGCGTGAGATCGGCGAGGAGCTCCTCGGTCACGACGCGGCCCTTGAAGCGCGAGCCGAGCTCGGGGGCGACTCCGACCTGGAAGGGCCAGAGACCGAACACGGATCCCCCGAGGAGGCCGAGCAAGAAACCGAGGGTGGGCTTCTCGAACTTCTCGAGGAGGATCTTCAGCACGTTGCTGACGGCGAGGATGCCGACCGCCACGCCGAGGCCGACGGGGAGCACGACGTCGACGAAGGGTCCCATCAACGCGTCGAAGTCCTTGGCTTTCACGGCTTCTTTGCACTGATCGATCGCGCCGAGGATCGTCACGTAGACGCCCATCACGAGCAGCATGTAGCCGCCGCTGATCCCGGGGAGCACCATCGCGCTCGCGCCGATCACGCCCGCGAGGAAGAGGTAGAAGAAGCTCGCGCTGCCGTCGCCGCCGTCCGCGCCCTTCATCTGGAAGTACGCGAGCACCGCCATCGGGACGAAGCCGCAGAGAGCGCCGATCCACGTCTGCGTGGTGGCGGGTTTGGCGACCTTCCAGACGACCGGGAGGCCGCCGAGCGTGAGCCCGATGAAGAGCGAGTACATGACCCAGCGGTGGCTCACCACGAGGTTCTTCACGGGGCCGGAGAGCGAGACGATCGCGATCGCGACGCACGTGAGGATCACGGCGAGCGTGAAGATCGAGCGCTTGCGGAAGCGGAGGCGCGTGAGCTCCGCGATCGCTTGGATGAAGCGTGGATACACGCCGGACGCGAGGAGCATCGTGCCGCCGCTGATGCCCGGTACGAGGTTGGCGAGACCCATCAGCGTGCCGCCGATGGCGCCCCGCATCGCCAGACGCGGATAGGGCTCGTTGTCGACGTCGACGTCGCCCTCGGCTTCGGCCTTCGTTCGCGACGCCTCGCTCGGCGTCTTCGCACCCGACTTCTGCTCGCCCATATGCCGCGCGGTGGTAGCGCGCGCGATTCGTGTGCGCCAATCGCGGGGCCCGCGGCGAGCGATCGACGCGAGGCTCGTTGCCGTACGGGCCGATCGGCTCGCGGTCCGCGCGGTGGGCACGTATGCTGCGCGCGCCTTGAAGTGTCCCGAGTGCGGCGCGAAGAACCTGCCCGAGGCGGAGCATTGCGTCGCCTGCGGTGAGCCGCTCGCGATCGAGGACGAAGGCGCGCCCGATCCGCGCCTCGGCCGGGTGCTCGGCGGGAAGCTCCGGCTCGACTCGATCCTCGGCGAAGGCTCGATGGGCTGCGTCTACGCGGCGCATCAGCTCGAGCTCGACGCCGAGGTGGCGGTGAAGGTGCTGCACGACCACGTGGCGGCCGACCCGAAGGTCGCCAAGCGGTTTCACCGCGAGGCGCGCACCGCGAGCCGGCTCACCCACCCGAACACGCTGCGGGTGTTCGACTTCGGGCGCGAGGACGACGGCAAGCTGCTCTACCTCGTGATGGAGCTGCTCGACGGGCCCGACTTGCTCGAGCTCGCGATGGAGGAGGGGCCCTTCACGCCACGACGGATCGGGGAGCTCGTCGGGGGCGTGCTCGCGGCGCTCGAAGAGGCGCACGACGCGGGGATCGTGCACCGCGATCTCAAGCCCGAGAACATCTTGGTGGTCACCGATCACCAGGGGCGCGAGCACCCGAAGGTGTGCGACTTCGGGCTCGCGAAGCTCGTGGAGCACGAGGGATCGGCGATTACGGTGACGGGCTTCGTGTGCGGCACGCCGGAGTACATGGCGCCCGAGCAAGCGCGCGGAGAGGCGCTCGACGCGCGGGCGGATCTCTACGCGGTGGGTGGGCTGCTCTATCTGTTGTTGGCCGGCGAGGTGCCCTTCAAAGGGGCGTCTGCGCTCGCGACGATCACCGAGCACCTCACGCGTCCGGTCGAGCCTCCGTCGCAGCGCGCGCCGAATCGCCACGTGCCTTACGCGCTCGAGCGGGTGTGTCTGCGCGCGCTGCGAAAGAACCGCGACGAACGCTTCGCGAACGCGGCGGAGATGCGGCAGGCGCTCGAGGAGGCGGTGAGCGCGCTCGGGCCGCTCGCGGATCGTCCGCTCGGCAGCTTCACCGAGGACCCGACGCGTCCGAAGCGGCCTTCGAAGTGGAGGCCTTGGCACGCGGCGGTGGCGGGAGGCTTCGTGCTCGGCGCGGTGGCGTGGGCGGTGACGCGTGAGCCCGCGACCACGAATCGGGGTGGCGCGGTGCGCGATCCGGAGGCGGCAGAGGCGCGCGACGGGGGAACCTCGGTCGCGCTCCTCGGGCCCTCGGCGGGCGACGGTGGAGCGGGCGTCGACGCGAGCTTCGTGACCGATGCAGGCGTCGCGGCCGACGCGGGCGACGCGACGATCGACGCTGGAGGGACGAGCACCGAGTCGACCCCCCGGGACGCAGGCCGTCGGCGGAGCGGCTCCGCAACGCCGGGCACGACGGGAACGAGCACGGCGACCACGACGAACGCCAGCGACGCGCGGGCGACGTTCGAGGAAGGGCGGAGGCTCTTTCTCGCGAACGACGTGCGGGGGGCGATCGCGCGCTTCGAGGAGGTCGCGCGGCTCCGACCGAACGATCCCGAGGTGCACAAGCAGCTCGGGCGCGCGTGGATGCGGGCGGGCGACGTGGCGAGCGCACGGCGGGCCTACCGTCGGTACTTGGAGCTCGCGCCGAACGCGCCAGACCGGGCGTTGATCGAGCAGATGATCTCGGATTGAACCGAGGACACGCGACGGAAGTCGGCGGCTGACCCCGCCGACTCGGGCACAAGAACGGCGCGACGGAACGACGAAGAGCCACGGGGACACCGTGGCTCTTCGTACGAAAGCGCGTTTCGTGATCAGGCGCGCGCGGGCGTGCGGACGACGGTGCGCGCCGGCTTCGAGAAGAAGCGGCGGTCCATCCACTCGGTGGTCGGCGCGGCCACGTAGATCGAGGAGTACGTGCCGATGAGGATGCCGACGAAGAGGGCGAAGCTGATGTCCTTGATGACCGGCGTGCCCCAGATGAAGAACGCGACGATCGACAGGAGCGTGGTGCCCGAGGTGACGATCGTACGCGAGAGGGTCTGGCTGGTGCTCAGGTTGATGATCTCGCGGAACGTCTTGTCGTTGTAGCGACCCATGTTCTCGCGGATTCGGTCGTAGACGACGATGGTGTCGTTGATCGAGTACCCGATGATCGTGAGGATCGCCGCGACCGTGGTCAGGTTCACCTCCTTCTGCACGAGCACGTAGATGCCGATCGTGACGACCGCGTCGTGGAAGATCGCGAAGATCGCGCCGGGCGCGAAGCGCAGATCGAAGCGGAACGCGATGTAGACCATGATGAAGGCCACCGCGAAGAGCAGCGACTTCACCGCCGCGTCGCGGAGCTGCTCGCCCGCCTTCGGGCCGACCCACTCCACGCGCTCCGGCGCACCGGGAGCACGCTCGCCGAGGCGCTCGCCGAGCTCTTGGACGATCTCGTCCGCGATGCCGACGAGGAAGACCTCGAGGCGCACGTCGTCGGAGCCGACGAGGGGGGCGACGTCGCGCACGCTCACGCCGGCGCCTTCGATCGCCTCGCGGAGCGCGGTCTGATCGATCTCGCGGGCGAGGCGCAACGTGAGCTTGTCGCCACCGGGGGAGACGCGGAGCTCACGGAGGACGTCCGCGCCGACCGAGGTGCCGACCGCGGCTTCGAGGCGCTCGGTCTGCTCTTCGCTGAGCGACGAGACCTCGCGGACGCGGATCATGAACTCGTTCTCTTGGCCTTCGACGCGCACGACGTCCGCGCCGGAGTGGCCGATCTCGTCGAGGATGCCGCGGAGCTCCGCGGTGTCGACGTCGCCTTGGAACGCGAGCTGGATCTCGGTGCCGCCCGCGAAGTCGATGCCGAAGTTCGGTCCGGGGAAGAAGAGCGACGCGAGGCTGAGGCAGACCAGGGTGATCGACGTGAGGATCACCGGGCGCGCCAGGCGCATGAAGTCGATGTAGGTACCGGGCTTGATGAATTCCATGACTTCCTCACCCGACCTTCAAACGCTTGACGCGGGCGCCGCGAACGAGCCAATCCATCGCCACCTTCGAGCAGAACACGCCCGTGAAGAGCGAGGTGACGATGCCGATCATCAGCATGACCGCGAAGCCCTTGATGGGACCGCTGCCGTACTGGAAGAGGACGATGCCGGCGATGAGGGTCGTGAGCTGACCGTCGATGACCGACGAGAACGCGCGGGCGAAACCTTGATCCACCGCGGAGCGTGGAGACTTCCCGGCCCGCAGCTCTTCGCGCATGCGCTCGATGATCAGCACGTTGGCGTCGACCGCCATACCGACGGTGAGCGCCATCGCGGCGATGCCGGGTAGGGTCAGCGTGGCTTCGAAGGCCGCCATGATGGCGAGCATGAAGAGCACGTTGAGGATCACCATGAGGTTCGCGACGAGGCCCGCGACCTGGTAGTAGACGAGCATGAAGAGGAGCACGAGGCCGACGCCGACGAGCGCGCCCGTGACGCCCTTCTCGACCGAGTCGCGACCGAGGGTCGGGCCGATGAGCTGCTCGTTCGCCGGGCGGAGCGGCGCGGGCAGAGCGCCGGCGCGGAGCACGACCACGAGCGCGTTGGCCTCGTCCATCAGGCGGTTGTAGTCGCCGGTGCCGAGCGTGATCTGCGCGCGGCCACCGCCGATGCGCGCCTGGATGACCGGCGCCGACTCGGCCTTGCCGTCGAGCACGATCGCCATGCGGCGCTTCACGTTGCGGCCGGTCATCTCCTCGAACTTCGAGGCGCCCGTCGCGTTGAACTGCAGCGAGACGACCGGGCGATTGCCTTCCTGCGGGTCGAAGCTCGTGAACGCGTCCTCGACGTCCTCACCGGTCACGTTGGTGGTGCGGAAGACGTAGAACGTGCGCCACGCCTCTTCTTCGCGGCCGAGGTCCGAGAGCTCGCTGACGGTGAGCTCGTTGACGACGAGCTGGTGGTCGTCGGGAATGGTCAGGGTCGCGAGGTGCTCCTCGAGGCGCTCACGCGCGGTCTTGCACTCCGCGTCGCGCTCCGCGCACTTCGGAGCGCGTGCGAGGAGGAAGTACGAGCTCACGCTCGGGCGCGTCTCGCCGGCGGGGGCCGACTCCGCCTCGACCGTCACGCCCTCGGGGAGCGTGGAGCGATCGAGGTCGCGGAGGAAGGTGGTGCCCTCCTCGTCGAGCACCTTGAACTCGAGGCGCGCGGTGGTCGCGATGATCTCGCGGATGCGGTCGAACGCGGCCTGGTCGGCGCCGGGGATCTCGACGATCAAGTCCGACTCACGACCGATGACGGTCGCCTCGCGGAGGCCGAGGCCGTCGATGCGGTTCGAGACGGTGAGCTTGGCTTGTTCGACGGCGGTGGTCGTCAGCTCGGCGATGCGGTCCTCGCGCATCGTCAGATCGAGCTGCAGCCCGTCGTCGCCCGAGAGGCGCAGATCGGGGAACTTGCGCTCGAGCCACTCGGTGTCGAAGCGGCTCTTGTCGTCCGCGCTCGTGAAGACGACGCGGATGGCGCGACGACCGACCCGCTGGACGGTCACACGCTCGCCGACCGTCTCGAGCTGCTCGCGGGTGATCGAGTCCATCTCGTCCTCGTCGACCACGCCGAGGAGGGCGCCGAGCTCGCGCACCATCTGTTCGGAGTAGCGGTCGCGCCGGTCGCGGATGTACTCGTCGACCTCGACCTCGTACATCAGGCGCAGACCGCCACGGATGTCGAGACCCGGGCTGATGCGACGCTCGAAGCGCGCTTTCACCCAGTCGGGAGCGGAGACCCAGCCTGCTTGATCGAGGCTGGGCCAGAGGAAGAGCCACGCCGCCACGACGGCGGAGAGGATCAGGAGTAGACGGAAATACCAGGAACGATCCATCGATGGCCTCGACGCGCAGGGCGTCTCAATCCTCGAGCCGAAATCTTCGCGCTCTCTCTTACGACTCGTGCTCGCGACCCGTCACGAGACGAGCCGCATGTTCTGACTCGGTTTGCGACTCAGTCCTTCTTCGGCTCCGCCGTCGCCATCGCGGTCCCCTCGGGGCCGGCGATGTGGGAGCGAAGGACGTTGATCTTGATCTTCTCGGCGATGCGCAGGGTCACTTCGCGATCGTCGATCTCGACGATCTCGCCGCGGATGCCGCCGCTGGTGCGGACGACCTGACCCTTGTGCAGGGCCTTGAGCATGTCGTCGTGCTCACGCTGCCGCTTCTGCTGCGGGCGGATGATCAGAAAATAGAACACGGCGAACATGACGACGAGCATGCCGATCTGCATGCCGCCGCCCGCGCAACCGGGAGGGGCGCCGCCGGCAGCGCCAGCGCCGCCGGCTCCGGCGCTCGCCTCGGGCTGCCACGTCGTGAGCGATAGGACCAAGGACGCGAGCACGAATTCTCCTCGAAAACGGGGCCAGGCGCGCTCTTTCGAGACACCCCGACCCCAAAGCGGCGGTGGCTTACTCCAACGCCCCGAACGCGTCAACCGAGGGATCGGGCCGTCCGTTCCAGGCTCCCCGTACGTGACGGCGATGGGCCCGGAGAACGCGCTCGGGGAGCGGGGGTCGGAGAACGGGAGACGGGGCGGCGAACCGGGCTGGCGCCGTCTGCGCCGAGCGAGCTGGGTCGACGGACATCCTGGCGCCGCCTGCGCCGAGCGACCTGGGTCGACGGACATCCGGCGTTCGAGGCTCGAACCCTCGAACCGACCGGGTGTGGCACGATGCGCCCGCCATGGGAGACGTGATCCGTGCCCGCGCGGCTTTCGCCGAGGTTGCCCCCCACGCCGACCGGGAGGCGCGGGAGCTCGCGGGTGCGATCGGGGCCCATGCGCCTTCGCTCTTCGCGTGGGTGCTCGCGGATCCCACGGTGCTCGACGACGTGCGCCGCCGTCCGCTCGATCGGGACGACGAGGGGGCGTCGCTGGCGGCGAGCTTCGCCCCGATCGCGGCGCTCCCGGACGGCCCCGAGCTCCTGCGTGCGCTGCGAAAGGCGCGACATCGCGCGATGGTGCGGATCGCGCTCCGCGAGGTGCTCGGGCTCGCGGACGTGGATCGCACGGCGGGGGAGCTCGCGACGCTGGCTTCGGTCGCTCTCGACGCGGCGCTCCGCGCGTGCCGACGAAGCGCGGAGGAGAAGCACGGGTTCGCGGTCGACGAGGCGGGCACGCCGGTGCCGCTGGTCGCGCTGGGGATGGGCAAGCTCGGAGGCGGTGAGCTCAACCTCGGGAGCGACGTCGATCTCATCTTCTTCTACGAGACCGACGAGGCGGCGGTGCGTGCGGCGGAGGGCGCGCGTCCGAGCGAGCTGTCGGTGCACGAGCTCTTCACGCGCGTGGTGCGCCGCACGAGCCGTGCGCTCGCCGACGTGACCGAGGACGGCTTCGTGTTCCGGGTCGACCTGCGGCTTCGTCCGGAGGGAAGTCAGGGCCCGCTCGCGAACTCGCTCGCGAGCGCGGAGCGCTACTACGAGAGCTTCGGGCGACCTTGGGAGCGCGCGGCGCTCTTGCGGGCGCGGCCGGTGGCGGGGGATCGCGAGTTCGGCGAGCGGGTGCTGGAGGCGCTGCGTCCCTTCGTGTGGCGACGCTCCGTCGATCCGTCGATCGCGCAGGAGATGCGCGCGATGGTGGAGCGCTCGCGGCGTGAGCACCACGCGGGCGACGACGACGTGAAGCTCGGGCGCGGAGGCATCCGCGAGGCGGAGTTCTTCGTTCAGACGCTACAGCTCGTGTGGGGCGGTCGGCATCCCGCGTTGCGCGTGTCGAGCACCATCGAGGCCCTGCGGCGTCTGCGCACGCTCGGGTACGTCTCGCACGGCGACGCGGACGCGCTGGAGAACGCGTGGGCGCTCCTGCGGCGGGTCGAGCACCGGATCCACATGGTCGCGGGTTACCAGACGCACGCGCTTCCTGCGTCGCGCGACGAGCTCGCGCGCTCGCTCGGTTTCGCGAGCGAGAAGGCGTTCGACGACGCGCTCGCGCGCGAGCGGCGGATCGTGGCGAAGCTCTTCGACTCGCTCGTCGACGAAGGCTCGCGGGGTGAGAACCGCTACGCGAGCTTGCTCGAGCACGCGACGGAAGCCTCGCCGGACGAGCTCGCGGAACGCGTGGCGGACGTGCTGCAGGTCGCGGATCCGGATGAGGCGGTCGCGCACGTGCAGCGGCTGGTGCGGGAGCCAGAGTCGCCGTTCGGAGCGCTCGGTCGCGCGCGGCGGCCGGGGTTCGCGGCGAGCTTGCTCTCGGAGGTTCGGCTCGCGCCCGATCCGCTGCTCGCGCTCCGCTTCCTCACCGATCTCTTCTTGCGAGGCGGCCCGGGTTACGACGCGATGCTCGAGTCGGAGCCGCGGCTCGCGCGGCGCGTCGTGGGACTCTTCGGGCGCTCCTCGATGCTCGCGGAGCTGCTCGTGAGCCACCCCGAGAGCCTCGGTGAGGTCTTCTCGGGCGCGAGCGTGCCGACCGACGCCGAGATCGTGGCCGCGCACGACGTGTTGCCCGCGGAGCTCGACGATCTCGAAGCCTTCGTGTCGTTGCTTCGTCGCGTTCGGCGTGAGCAGCTCGTGCGGGTCGGGCTCGCGTTCGTGGGTGGGGAGCTCGGACCGCGCGACGTGCAGCGCCGACTCTCCGCGCTCGCGAGCACGCAGGTCGACCGCGCGTTCCGCTTCGCGTCGCGCGAGACGGAAGCGCGCTTCGGCCAAGCGCAGAGCGCGATGGCGGTGGTCGGCATGGGCAAGCTCGGCGGCGGCGAGCTCGGCTTCACGTCGGATCTCGATCTGGTCTTCGTGTACGGCGAGGACGGGGAGACCTCGCGCGGGCGCAGCCACGTCGAGCATTTCTCGCGGATCGCGCAGCGCACGCTGCGGCTGCTCTCGCAGCTCGACGCGGAGGGGCCCGGCTACGAGATCGACACGCGGCTGCGACCGAGCGGGTCGCACGGGTTGCTCGTCGTCTCGCGCGCGGCCTTCGAGCGTTATCACGCGACCGCGGCGGAGGGCTGGGAGCGGCAGGCGCTGGTGCGTGCGCGGGTGGTCGCGTGCGACGCGCCGAGCTTCGTGGACGAGATCGAGGCGCTGCTCGATCGCACGGCGTACGCGGGGGGGGCGCCGGATCCGACGCGCCTCGTCGAGCTGCGCGCACGCATGCAGCGCGAGCTTGCTGGGGAGAAGCTGCATCGATACCATCCGAAGCTCGGTTTCGGTGGGCTCGTGGACGTCGAGCTCGCGACGCAGTGGCTGCAGTTGCGCCATGGAGACGACCCCCGCGTGCATCGTCGACACACGCTCGACGCCCTCGACGCGCTCACCCCGCACGTGGGGAGCGACGTGACGGAGGCTTGGCGCGACGGGTATCGGTTCTTCCGTGGGGTCGAGCAGGCGGTCGCGCTGCTCGACGCGAGCGGGGACGGGACGCTCGCGTTCGGTGGCCCGCGCGCGGCGGCGGTCGCGCGCTCGCTCGGCATTCGCGAGCGTGACGGACGCTCGGCGTCGGAGTCGCTCCGCGCGGCGTGGGAGCGACGGGCGGAGGAAGTGCGCGCGTGCTTCGAGCGCTGCGTGGGCGTGGTCGGGGTCGACGCGCCGTGGTCGCGCCGTACGCCGTCGGAGCGAGCGCCGGCTCCGGAGCGCACGGCTTCGGAGCGCGTGGTTTCGGAACGGGAGGAGCTCGACGCTCGCACGGGGCGAACGGAGCGGTCGTCGTGAGATCGGTGCTCGTGGTGCACGCCTCGCCGGCGTGGGCGGAACGTGTCGCGGAGCGCCTCGGCGCAGACGGCTGGGCGACCGAAGTGATCGAGGGCGGTGAGCGCGCGCTCGATCGTTTCGTGCAGGAGCCGACCGACGCGGTGGTCGTGGATCTCGATCTGCGCGGGCGTGACGGTGCGGCGACGATCGAGTCGCTGCGCTGGGCGCCGGGAGGACGCGCGCTCCCGATCGTGCTCACGGGCATCGCGGCGGCGCCGGACGAGCTGGCGGCGCTCGCGCGCGAGCTCGGCGTGCAGTGTGTGCCGAGCGGCGACGCGGACGAGATCGTGCGGAGCCTCGGGCAAGCGGTGCCACGGCCTCCGAGCGCGGCGGTCGAGCTCGAGTCGTTCGACGACGATCTCTACACGTCCGAGCCACCGCGGCTGCCGACGGTGCCACCGCCCTCGATGGATCCCGAGGCGGGGCGCGAAGGGGTCGACGTCGAGCGACGCGCGCGCGCGCTCGCGAAGGTGGCGGAGGTTCGAGGGCGTCTCGAGGAGCTCGAGGTCGCGGAGGTGCTCACGCGCCTGGCGGATCTGCGCGCGACGGGGGCGCTCGTGGTCGAGCTCGACGGGCACGCACGCACCACGACCGGCGAGAGCCCGAAGAGGATCGTCTTCTTCCGCAACGGCGTGCCGATCCACGTGCGCTCCAACCTCGAGAACGAGTGTCTCGGGCAGCTCCTCGTGCGGCGCGGCGTGATCGATCGCGCGACCCTCGACGAGTCGCTCGCGCGGGTGCGCGACGGCGACGGTCGGCAAGGCGGCATCCTCGTGGCGATGGGCGCGCTCGAGCCGCGCGATCTGCGCGAGGCGCTCGAGCATCAGCAGGAGACCAAGCTCTTCGCGCTCTTCGCGTGGCGGAGCGGGAGCTTCCACTTCTCCGAGGCGATGACGCCTCCGGCCGAGACGATCACGCTCGAGCTCTCGCTCGCGGAGATCGTCGCGCGCGCGTTTCGCACGCAGCTCCCGATCGACGCGATCGAGGCCGCGAGCGCGCCCTTCCTCGATCGCTACGTGTGGGCGTCGGAGCTCGGCTGGCGAGGGCTCGCGCAGGCGCTGGAGGACGACGAACGCGCGCTGCTGGAGTCGGTCGACGGGCATTCGACGCTGCGCACGTTGCTCGAGCGTCGCGGCTCCGCGCGCGCGGCGGCGCTGCGGGCGTTCCATGCCGCGCGTTGTCTCGGGTGCGTGACCTTTCGAGAGGTCGCGCTCGATCGCGGTCGCGCTTCCGATCGGAGCGCGGCGGCGTCGAAGCGGCTGCGTGAGCTGCTCTCGTCGCTGCGTGCAGAGCGTTACGCCGAGGTCTTCGAGCTCGCGCCGGACACGGATCTGCCGACGCTTCGGCGTCGCGGCGCGGCGTTGCGGGCGGAGGCGCGCAAGCTGCGTGAGGATCTGCCGATCGCGCTGCATCCCTTGAGCGACGAGCTGCACCATCGGCTCGGGCGCGCGGAGGCGGTGCTGGTGTCGGACCGGGAGCGGACGGACTCGGACACCGTGCTGCCTTCGAGCGCGTCGCGCGCGAGCGGCTCGGCGAGCACACCGACCAGCGCGAGCACGTCGAGCGCGGCGTCGACGTCCGCGCCGTTCTCGTCGTTGCGCGCGCACGACGCGGTGACGCGAGAGCTGCCGGCGGCGATGCAGATCCCCGTGCGCAGCGGGGCCGCGCAGGATCCTCCGACGCGAGAGCTCGATGCGCCGGGCGACCGAGCATCGACGTCGGAACGGACGGACGAGCACCCCGTACTGCCGGAGGCGTCTGCGCCCGAGGCGTCGGTGTCCGAGGCGTCCGCGGACGCAGAGGTACACGTCATCCCGGAGCCCGGCGTCGTCGAACGCCGCGCTACGTCGGACGCGGGCGTCGCGAAGGACGCTCCGGGCACGGAGCTCGATGCGCGGGTCGAGCGGATGCTGCAGGCGGAGCGCGCGATGCGGCGGGCGCGGCGCGCGGTCGATC
>CALJLK010000065.1 GCA_937982655.1 uncultured Sandaracinus sp. | reverse complement strand
GGAAGAAGTCGGCGGCTGACCCCGCCGACCCGGTCGAGAATGCGTGAAGGGAAGCTCGTCATGAGGATCTCCGAGCGGCCTCGGAGGCGCGCTCGACAGGTCAGGCACGTCACGGACGCAGAACGGCTCAACACGAGATCACCGCATGGTAGCCTCGCGGCTCACCAGGGGGGTGCGATGCGAGCTCGGGGGGAACGAGGCGCGCCGCGTCGCGACGTGATGTCGCGGGTGCAGCGAAACGTGGACGAGGCGCTCGAGGCACGACGTCGGAGCGCGCGCACCGACACGCGCATCACGGGCCTCGTGCACGTGGCCTGGACGCTCGCGCTCGCGCTCGCGGCGTGCAGCGACGACGCTCCACCGACGAGCGACGCCGCGCTGCCGATGGCGTGCGCGAGCGATCCCGACTGCGACGACGGCGTGTACTGCAACGGCGCCGAGACCTGCGCGCCGGGTGAGGGCGCCGACGCGCGCGGGTGTCGATCCGGCGAGCCGCCGTGCCTCGACACGCAGCGTTGTCTCTCCGACGAACGACGCTGCGTCACGAGCTGCGCCGTGAACGCGGACGCCGACGGCGACGGTGTGGAAGCGATCGAGTGCGGTGGCGCCGACTGCGACGACACCGACGCCGATCGTTTCCCCGGGAACACCGAGATCTGCGACGCCGCCGGCCGCGACGAAGACTGCGACCCCACGACCTTCGGCGATCGCGACGCGGACGGCGACGGCTACGTCGACGCGCTCTGCTGCAACACCGACGGCGCGACGATGCGTTGCGGCGACGACTGCAACGACCAGCGCCGCGACGCCCATCCGGGATTGATCGAGGTCTGCGAAGGCGTCGACAACGACTGTGACGGCTCGATCGACGAGGGGCTCTTACGCATGCAGTGGCCGGACGCCGATCGCGATCTCCACGGCGACGAAGACAGCGAAGGTGCGATGGTGTGTCCGGGCGAGCCAGGCTTCTCGCCCGTGCGCGACGACTGCGACGACACACAGCCCACGCGGCATCGCGCGCAGCTCGAGATCTGCGACGGGCTCGACAACGACTGCGACGGGCTCGTCGACGAGGCGCCCGTCGCGGTGCCTTGGTATCCCGACGAAGACGACGACGGCTTCGGGACCGCGAGCGGCGTCGTGGTGATCTCGTGCGTGCCGGTGCCCGGCTACTCGACGCGCTCGAGCGACTGCAACGACGGCGACCGCATGATCAACCCCGCCGCGCGCGAGCTCTGCAACGGCGTCGACGACGACTGCGACGGCCTCGCCGACGCGCCCGGCACCGGACCCGGCGACACCGAGGACGACGACGGAGACGGCTTCGCGGATCGCGTCTGCGGCGGCGACGACTGCGACGACGCGAACCCCTTCGTGAACGCGCGCGCGCAGGAGCTCTGCAACGGGATCGACGACGACTGCGACGGCGTGGTCGACGGCGCGGACGCGAGCGCGCTCTGGTACCTCGACCGCGACGGAGACGGATACGGCGATCCGGACGCGCCCGCGATCGAGTCGTGCGAGCCCCAAGCGTTGCGCGTGCCGCGCGCCGGCGACTGCGACGACTCCGACGCGACGGTGCGACCGGGCGTGCGCGATCTCTGCGATGGAATCGATGCCGACTGCGACGGGGAGATCGACGAGAACGGCATCCGCTTCGCGTTCTTCCCCGACGCGGACGGCGACGGCTGGGGCACCTCCGACGTCGGCAGCGTGGTGTTCGCGTGCGAGGCCCCGAGCGGCACCAGCGAGCGCACCGGCGACTGCGCCGACACCGACGCGATGCGTTTCCCGAGCGCGCCCGAGCGCTGCAACTCACGCGACGACGACTGCGACGGTCGCACCGACGAGGCGGTGACCGAGACCTGGTACGTCGACGTCGACGGCGACGGACGCGGCGCGGGCGACCCGGTCACGACGTGTCTGCCCGAGGGTCTGCTCTCGGCGTTCGGCGACGACTGTGCACCTTCGGATCCCTCACGTTTTCCGGGCAATCCGGAGGACTGCAACGGACGCGACGACGACTGCGATCCGAACGTCGACGAAAGCGCGGACCTGAGCTGCACACGTTTCCCGAACGCCGACGGAAGCTGCGTCGCGGGCGCGTGTGTGCTCGACTGCGCGGACGGCTTCGCGGACTGCGACGGCACGCTCGGCACCGGCTGCGAAGTCGACACCGACACGACCGCGTCGTTCTGCGGCGACTGCGCGACACGCTGCGCGGTGGGTGACTCGTGCGGGCGCGATACGCCAGGCACCTGCGACGTCTCGCCCGTGGTCGAGCTCGCGATGGAAGGCAACACCGTCTTGGCGCGGCGCGCGAACGGAAGCGTCGTCGTGTGGGGTGCGAGCGGAGGGGGCGTGAGCGGATACGCGTTCGACGTCTTCGTGCCCAGCGACACCTCGATCGAAGACGTGGTCGAGGTCGATCCCGGCAGCAACTTCGGCTGCGCGCGCACCCGCGCGGGACGCGTGGTGTGTTGGGGCGACGACACGTACGGACAGCTCGGCGATGGCACCAACGCGAGCACCCGACCGGGGCCCGCGCCGGTGCCGGGGCTGTCGAACGTGGTCGACGTCGCGACCGGACAGTTCCACGCCTGCGCGGCGCTCGCGGATGGCACGGCGTGGTGTTGGGGCGCCGGCAACTACGGACAGATCGGCCACGACGCGAGCCCGCTGAGCGTCTACTGGGCGCCGACGCAGGTCCGGCGCGCCGACGGAACCCCGCTGACCGACGTGGTCGCGGTGCACGCAGGCCAGCGACACTCCTGCGTGCTGCGCGGTCCCGCGGGCGCACGCGTCGCGGAGTGCTTCGGGCAAGGCGTCAACGGCGAGCTCGGCGACGGAGGGGCTGCGCAGCGCAACCACCCGAGCGTCGAGGTGGTCGGTCTGCCGGGCACCACGATCGCGTTCGCGAACGGCACCTCGAGCCCGAACACGTGCGCGTGGACGAGCGAGGGACGCGGCTATTGTTGGGGCCGAAACTCGAGCGGGCTCGAGCTCGGCACGGGGAGCTCGGGCAGCGTCGGCACCGCGACCGCGATGCCGGGCCTCACCGGCGTGGTCTCGCTGTCTCTCGCGAACTTCGGCGGCTGCGCGAGGGTGTCGGTGGGAGGAGGCGCGTTCGAGCCGTGGTGCTGGGGTCAGGTCCAGGGAATCCTCTGGATCGACGGCCTCGGCGGCGGTGCTCAGACGGCACGACGGGCGGGGCTTCCCGGCTCCCCGATCACCGACGTGGTCGCGATCGCGGGCGGCAGCTCGCGGTGGTGTGCCGCGCGCAGCACCGGGGGCGTGACGTGCATGGGCTCCGACACCAACGGGGCGCTCGGTGACGGCGGCGCGGCGCTCAGCACGGAGACCCCGGTGAGCGTGATCGGACTGCCGTGACGCGGAAGTGACCCGCGAGCGGCATCACGCGTTCAGCGCAGGGTCACGGTGCGAGGCGCGATCGTGGCCGTGAAGCTCGCTTCGCTCACGGAGCCCTCCACCGTCGCGGCGCCGCTCGCGAAGAGCGGCAGCTCGATGGTGCCACTCTGGAAGAAGTCGCCTTCGCGGCGCATCACCCACGCGAGATCGGTCGTGAACTCTCCGTCGCTCGTCGCGATGCGGAGCTGCACGTTGGCGCAGACCTCGTCTTCGGTGTCGCTCGGCAGCGCGGGCACGCGCACGACGGGGAGCAACATGTCCGAGCCCTGGAAGCCGCGGACGATCGTCGCGTCGCTGCCTTCGCTCCACGGCGCGAAGACGTCGTCCTGGAGCTCACCGACCTCGACGCTGCGCTCGGCGGGGAGCGCGGCGTCGCCCGGTCGGTAGCTGCAACGCTCGGCCGAACCGCGCGGGCCGCTCGGGCCGGGATCGCAGAAGCACGCGCCCGAGAGCGCGACGCCCAAGAGCACGAACGAGCCTACGATCCAGCCGAGCGTCTTCATGGAGAACTCTCGTGAGAAACGATGAACGATCCCGCGCGATCACGTGCGGTCACCGAGGGTCCCTTCGAGGAGCCGTCGATGACCGCACGCCGTTCGATGGTTCGGTCGCCTGACGGCGACGCTCACGGTGCCGCGAGTCGCTCGGCCTGGCGGCCGGCTCGAAAACGGCACTCACGCGTGCTTCTTGCGGAAGTCGTCCATGAAGGAGACGAGCTTCGCGACGTTCTCCGGCTCCATCGCGTTGTACATGGAGACGCGGATTCCACCGACGCTGCGGTGGCCCTTCAGGTTCAGCATGCCCGCCTTCTTGGTCTCGGCGAGGAACTGATTCTCGAGGTCCTCGGTCGGGAGGCGGAAGACCGCGTTCATCACCGATCGCGAGCCCGTCTCCACCGGGCAGCGGAAGAAGTCCGCGTGCTGGTCGATGAGGCCGTAGAGCATCTCGCCCTTGGAACGGTTGCGCTTCTCCATGCCGGCCGCGCCGCCGTTGTCCTTCACCCACTGGAGCACCTTGCCGACCATGTAGATCGCGAAGGTGGGCGGGGTGTTCTGGAGCGAGTCGTTCTCCGCGATGAAGTTGTAGCGGAAGATCTCGGGGAGATTCTGCTCGCCGCTCGCGATGAATTCCTTGTTGGCGATCACGATCGTGACGCCGGCGGGACCGAGGTTCTTCTGCGCGCCCGCGTAGATGAGCGAGAACTTCGACACGTCGATCGGCTTCCAGAGCAGATCGCTCGACATGTCGGCGACGAGCGGGCGACCACCCGCGTCGGGGTACGCGTCGTACTGCACGCCCATGATGGTCGCGTTCGAGGTCAGGTGGACGTACTGAGCGTTCGGATCGACGTCGAGCGTCATCGGCGCGCGCACGAAGCCGCTGCCTTCCTTGCCCGTCGCGGCCCAGCGCGCCTTGCCGTAGTAGCCGGCGGCCTCGAAGGCCTTCTTCGACCACGAGCCCGTGTTCACGTAGTCGGCGCTCTGGCCCTTGAGGAAGTTCATCGGGAGCAGCGCGAACTGCCCGCTCGCGCCCCCCTGCATCCAGAGCACCGTGTGGGTGTCGGGGATGCCGAGGAGCTCCTTGAGGAGCGCGCCCGCCTTCGCGTGCACGCCTTCGTATTCTTTGCCTCGGTGGCTGTGCTCGAGGATCGACACGCCCGAGCCGCCGAAATCGACGAGCTCGTCGCGGACCTCTTCGAGGACGCGGAGGGGGAGAGTGGCGGGACCGGGGGAGAAGTTGATGGCGCGGCTCATTTGGGCCGGCAGGTTGCCGCGGCGCCCCCCGCGCATCAAGTCGCCGACGTACGGGGACGCCGGACCGAGGAACGATCGGCGAGGCGCCGGCTCGTCGATGCGCGGACTCGCTCAACGAGAACGCCAGCCGAACGCCAGCGCCGCCCCGAAGGAATACGGGTCCACGCGGTGCACGACGCGCTCGTCGATCGTGAAGCGCGGGCGGTGAGGCTCCGCGCCGAGCGACACCGAAGGCCGAACCTCGAAACCACGCCCGAGCCGTGCGATCGCCGCGAGCTCGAGCTGCACGCTGGCGAAGGGAGCGCGGGCGACGCGGTCGTCGTCGGTGCCTTCGCCTTCGGCGCGCACGACGCGCGCGAGACCGCCGAGACAGGCTTCGACGCGGAGGGTGCGGGGCAACGACGCGACGCAGAGCTGCGCGCCGAGGGAGGACGCGCGGTAGTGGGCGCGGACATCCATCGCGGCGGGGTCCATCGCGTTGGGGTCGACCGTGTCGGTGCGGGAGAGGCCGAACGACGCGAGGGCCCGCACGCGCCAGCGCAGCCCCGCGACGCCGAGCGCGAGGCCGGGCGCGAGGCTCGGGGTCGGCAGGAGGCCAGTGTCGAGGGCGAAGGTGAGCGCGAGGTCGAACGTGGTGACCGCGTCGGACTCCGTGCCCGTGAAATCGGAGTCCGTGTCCGAATCGGAGCTCGTGTCCGATTCCGTGTCGGTGTCCGATTCCGTGTCGGTGTCCGAATCCGTGTCCGTGTCCGATTCCGTGTCGGTCTCGGTCTCTGTCCCCGTCTCTGACTCGGTCTCGGTGCCGACGCCGACCTCGGTCGTGCCCACGGCGCCCGCGGCGACCGGATCGGCCGGGTCGCTCTCCGCCCGCACCTCGACGCCCCCGCCGTACGC
>CALJLK010000064.1 GCA_937982655.1 uncultured Sandaracinus sp. | reverse complement strand
CAGTGGAGGATCCCCTCCTCGTTGTAGATGGGGATGACGATGGAGACGCGCGGCTGCGGGCGATCGCTGGACATCGAGGCCGCGAACCTTGCTTGACGCGGAGGGGTCGTCAAGCGCTGGCGGTACGCGACAGCCGTCGCGCGACTCGGCCCTCGTTCGGACCCAGCTCGATGCGCGTCGGAGGCTCAGGGCGACGAACGCGGGATCCAGGAGACGAGCGCGTGCGCACGCTCGAGCTTCAGACGCCCCGTGAGCGCCGCCGGCAGCGCCGCGGTCTCCCCGCGTCCGAACGTCTCCGCGAAACCTTCACCCTCCACGGTGACCGTCCCGTCCACGACGGTGAGCGCGCGAAGACGCCCGAGCTCCGGCAGCGCGAGCTCGCCCGTCCCCGAGATCCGCGCGACCCCGAGCCAGGGGAAGCGCACCTTCGTGGTCAGCTCGTCCCATTGCGCGTCATGCGATGGAGCCCCCGCGCGCACGCGGATCGAGTCGAGCCACGCGTCGCCGCGGCAGCGATCCCACGCCGTCACCGCGAGCGCGCGATCGACGTGCAGAGCGCGTGGGCTTCCGTTCGGATCGGCCTTGCCGCTCGCGTCGTAGCGCCGGTTCCAATCCCAATAGCGGTAGGTCAGCCCACGCCGTCCCGGCATCACGCGCTGCGGCTCCACGAGCGTGAGACCCGCGCCGATCGCGTGCGGCGTCCCGGCCTCGAGCACGAAGAAATCGCCCGGCGCCACCGGCACGAAACGCAGCAGCTTCGACACGTCGTCGCCGCCCTCGATCGCGGCGCGCATCGTCGGCTCGTCCGCGTCGTCCGCGAGCCCGAGGTAGAGCCCCGCGCCCGGATCCGCGTCGAGCACGTACCAGCTCTCGGGCTTTCCGCTCTCGTCGGGCGCGAGCGCCGGGTCGTCGTCCGCGGGGTGGATCTGCACGGAGAGCGGTTCGGCCGCGTCGAGCAGCTTCACGAGCAATGCAGTGGACTCGCCTTCGTCGCCGACGAGGCCTTCCGGGTCTTCCGCGATGACCTCGGCGAGCGTGCGTCCGTCGACGAGCCGGCTCGGGAAGTCGGGCTCGACCCCGAGCTCCCAGCTCTCACCGACCTGCATGCGCGTCGCAGGGTGCGCGGTTGCGGGGGCCGTCGTCGCGAGGCTCGTCGTGCCGCCCATCGCGAGGCCCGCAGCCGCGACGCTCGATTTGTACCGCTCGACGATGCGCGTCCCGCCCCAGGGCGTGCGCGACGGCGGCGTGAAGTTGTCGGGGCGCAGCCGGAGCGGCCGATTTCTTGGTGCGAGGATGTAGGACATGTACGTTCGAGGCACGACGAGCATCGCTCGACGCGAAGGAGCAGAACCATGCGCTACGCAGGCAGGGAACGCCGCATCCACCGGGTCTTCGTCACGCGGAACACGGAGTATCACGTGCGTCGCGACACGTGCGTCGCGGTCCGCGACCGCCGCACCGGCGATTGGATCGCGGGCCACCTCGCGATCCAGAGCCGCGTCTCGGGCGGCCTTCGCTTCACCGACAACGGCGGTATCCGACCGAATGAGGGCATGCCGACGCTGGGTGAATCGCTCTTCTTCGTGACCGACGGCCGCGACCTCGTCACGAGCCCGATCGTCGCGATCGAGCGCCCGGTTCGCGAGATCGTCGCGCGGTACTGAGGTCGATCCTGGTTCGACACCGCTGTTCGACACCGCGGTTCGACACCGCGGTTCGACACCGCGGTTCGACACCCCGGTTCGACACGGTGCTCTCGAGCGCCGCGCTCGACGGGTTCGCCGCGACGAGAATCGCACCAGTATGCGGGGCCACCTTCGGTGGCCTCTCTTCGTTCGTGCTTGCCCGAGATTTCACGGTGGTCGATCGAACCACTCGAGCCGGAGCTCCACGCAGCGGGATGGTTGAATTGACCACGCTTCGAGCACCGGCCGCCGCGTCGCCCCTCCATTTTCCACGGTAATCGCAATTTTTAATCTCGAGGCATGACCTCTGCTTTGGGCGCCCTCCCGGAGGTGCTCATGCCGAGATACGCAGCAGCCTGGTGCTCCATGGTCCTCGTGCTCCTGTCCGCGCAGGGGGCGAGCGCGCAACGGACGATCAACCCGACGGGAGGTACCAACGCGAGCGACGGGCTGCGAATCGAGGTTCTTCCTTCTGCGGCGTTTCAGCTCTACCGAAGCGGCGCGCGGCAGCTCTATTCGGCCGAGGGCATCTGGCTCGCGGTCGGCACCTCCGTCACGTCCGCCCGTGGCTATCCCGGCGTGATCTGGACCGCGGATTCGCAAAGCCCGATCACGGGGGCGGGGACGTCGTCGAGCCCTTGGGTCGTCACGACCCACGTCCGAAACGCCGCGGGCTTCCGCGCAGCCCTGACGATTCGATACGCGCTCGGCGACGCCCACTTCGACCTGGAGGTCGTGGTGACTCCGCCGTCGACGAACACGGCGAACGTGAAGCTCTACCACGTCGTCGACACCTACCTCGCCGGCGGTGACAACGGCTCGGCGTTCGTTCAGCCGCCCACGGGGATCCCGAGCGTGATCGGCGTGACGCGAAGCGGGCAGTACGAGGTCTTCGTCGCGGGAAATCGGCTTTGGGATCGCTACTTCTCCGGCCATTATTCGATTCCCTACACCGACCTCGAAACCGGCGGTGACCTGTCCAACGCGCTCGACTTCAACGTCTCCACCGACAACGGCGTGGCGGTGCAGTGGAACCTCGGCGCAATCACCACGGCGCAGACGATCCGGTACCGCATGTCGTTCTCCGCCGTGACCACGGTGCCGGTCTGCGGCGACGGCGCGGTCGCGGGCTTCGAGAGCTGCGACGACGGCAACGTCGGCGGCGGCGACGGTTGTTCGGCGCTCTGCCAGATCGAGGACGGCTACGGTTGCACCGGAGCCCCTAGCGTGTGCGGTGCGGTCTGCGGCAACGGCGTGCGGACCGGGAGCGAAGGCTGCGACGATGGAAACCTCGTCGCCGGCGATGGCTGCTCGTCGTCGTGTGCGCTCGAAGCCGGCTGGAGCTGCACCGGGAGCGTCTGCGCCCCCGTGTGCGGCGACGGAGCTCGACGCGGTGCCGAGACGTGTGACGACGGCAACGTCGTCGGCGGCGACGGCTGCTCTGCGCTGTGCACGCTCGAGAGCGGTTGGTCCTGCGACGGAGGCACATGCGCGACGGTGTGCGGTGACGGGCTTCGCGTCGGTGCGGAGACGTGCGACGACGCGAACGCCGTGGGTGGCGATGGCTGCGGATCGTCGTGCGCGGTCGAAGTCGGTTGGGCCTGCAGTGGTGTGCCGAGTCTCTGCGCGACGACGTGCGGTGACGCGGTGGTCGCCGGCCTCGAGAGTTGCGACGACGGCAACGTGACGGGCGGGGACGGTTGTTCGGCCGCGTGTCTTCCGGAGAGCGGCTGGACCTGCTCCGCCGGTGGCTGCGTCACCACGTGCGGCGACGGCGTTCGCGCCGGCACCGAGGCGTGCGACGACGGCGACCTGAGCTCCGGCGATGGTTGCTCCGCGACCTGCGCCGTCGAGAGCGGCTGGACCTGCTCCGCCGGTGGCTGCGTCACGACGTGCGGTGACGGCGTTCGTGCCGGCGCCGAAGCGTGCGACGACGGCGACCTGAGCTCCGGCGATGGTTGCTCCGCGACCTGCGCCGTCGAGAGCGGCTGGACCTGCTCCGGCGTCCTCAGCGCATGCTCCACCACCTGCGGCGACACCGTTCGCGCCGGCACCGAAGCGTGTGACGACGGCAACGACGTCGCGAACGACGGCTGCGACGCGTGCGTTCTCGAAGACGGCTGGCGCTGCGACGAGGGACCGTGTGCGACGACGTGTGGCGACGGGATCGTCGTCGGTGCGGAGGAGTGCGACGACGCGAACGACGACGCGAGCGATGGCTGTGATGCGTGCGTCGTGTCGGCCGGCTTCACCTGCGAGTCCGCGCCGAGCGCGTGCTCGACCACGTGCGGCGACGGTGTCGCAGCGGGCGACGAGGCCTGTGACGACGGCAACCTCGCCGCGGAAGATGGTTGCGACGGCAGCTGCGTCGTCGAGCTCGGGTACGTCTGCGACGACGCGACACCGAGCGCGTGTGTGGCGGCGTGCGGCGACGGAACGCTCGCGGTCGGCGCGGAGCGTTGCGACGACGGGAACCTCGACGACGGGGACGGCTGCGACGCGACCTGTGAGGTCGAGGCCGGCTTCGCCTGCGCGGGCAGCCCGTCGATCTGCATGACCGGATGTGGCGATGGCGTCACGGCGGGAGTCGAAGGTTGCGACGACGGAAACCTCGACGACCACGACGGTTGCTCGGCGGCCTGCAGCGTGGAGCGTGGTTTCGTGTGCGCGGGGGTGACGAGCGAGTGCACCACGCGCTGCGGCGACGGTGTGCGGGCAGAGCGAGAGGCCTGCGACGACGGAAACACGATGGCCGACGACGGCTGCTCGACGAGCTGCGAAGTCGAGGTCGGCTACACGTGCGCGGGCGACGCTCCCAGCGCGTGCACCACGGTGTGCGGCGACGGTGTCGTGACCGAGGAAGCGTGTGACGACGGCAACACCGACGCCGGCGATGGATGCTCCGCGAGCTGCACGCTCGAAGACGGCTTCACCTGCTTCGACGCGCCCAGCCGATGCATGCCCGACGCGGTCGACGGAGGCCTCGTCGCCACGGACGCAGGCGTCTCGGACGCGGGCGTCGGGTTCGGTGCGCTCCGAGGCGGAGGAGGATGCGCTGCGGGCGGCTCGGCGCCCATGCACGCGCTCGCGTTCCTCGCCGCGGCGCTCCTCGTGCGTCGGCGGCGGCGCTAGGTCGCGGGTGGGGCCCGATCGACGTCTTTGCCAGGTCGGCGGGGTCAGCCGCCGACGTCCTGTCGGTCGGGCCCCGCGTCTTTCTTCTCGATTGACGCTGTCGGAGCAGCCTATCGCACGCGGGCTTCTCGGCGGCCGGCCCCAACCTCAACCAGTCGTTGGCACGACGTATCGAGCGCACATCCAACGCCAAAGCTCACGCGCGCACCGTTGCGTCGCGCTCAGAACGGCGGCGCGTCGTATCCACGTCGGCTCGTGATCTGAAGCATCGTCCGGCCAGGCCGCGACGTGGAGGGTGAGCAGGTGATCCCGAGGAGGGCGTCGTCCGTGGCCTGTCGGTTCACGAAGTAGCTCGTCAGCGTTGGTTCCGGGAGATAGTCCGGGTAAGCGCGGCGGAGGGTCGCGGAGAGCTCCGCGTGGCTTGCGGACACCCAGAGGCTGGCCTGGACGAGGCGATCCTCGGCGTCGAACGATGCGTGGACGAGCTCGATGGGGCCGAGGCTCGTCGCTCCACCGCCCGCGCACGCGACGAAGCGTCCGGCGCTCATCGCGCGCTGGACCTCTGGCGGTGCGGTCGCCGACTCGGACGTGTCGATCCGTCCGGGGGACCGACGGCACGCGTCCTCGAACTCCGCGCGCGTGGCGCCGAGGCGGATCCAGGCGAGGCCGTGGGGACCCACGTCCGGAAGGCCCGGCGAGCGCGTCGCTTCGAGCGTGCGATCGAGCGGCAGCTTCGCGCGATCGGAGGCGAAGGAGTCGACGATCTGTTGGCACGTGGCGACGGCGCCCTCGGACTCGCAGCGGACCGTGTCGAGAACGACCTCGGTGCCATCAGCGTCGATGTAGGCCGAGGTGCAGGAAACGAGCGTTCGGGATGCCTCGGTGGCGCGGGAGAAGCAACGCTGGACTGCGCCGTTGCGCTGACGGGGTGTGACCCTGGGGTCGTCCGGTGCAATCCCGCTCGCGGCGAGCTGCTCGACGAGCAACTCGCCGAGGAAGGAGCCTACGTTCTCGCCACCGTGGGCGACGAGGGGTGCGGTGAGGTGGTGGAGCACGACGAGCGCTCCGTCGGGGGTGCGACGGATCTCGACCTCGGGATCGTCTGCGGCCCCCGTAAGCCGATACGACGCGAGGATGCGCTGCGCGAGCGCTCGTTCGACGGGCACGGTGCCGTTCGGGAGCGTGACGAACGCGCCGCCGACTTCGAGACGAAGTCGGGATTGCTCCGGCGCGCGCGACTCGTCGCTGCGTCCTGCCGCATCGGTGCCGCAGCCAAGCAGGACGAGAGAAAGGCAGATATGGGTCAGCCCTCGCATGGTGAGCGGACAGTACCCCAACGGTCGATCCGACGGGACCGCGGGGCCCGAGGGCCCAGTTCGATGGTTCGGTCGCCTGACGGCGACACTCACGTTGCCGCGGGTCGCTCGGCCTGGCTGCCGGCTCCAAAACGGCAATTCGATGGTTCGGTCGCCTGACGGCGACACTCACGTTGCCGCGGGTCGCTCG
>CALJLK010000063.1 GCA_937982655.1 uncultured Sandaracinus sp. | reverse complement strand
GGCGGGGTCAGCCGCCGACTTCTCGCCCTGGTCGGCGGGGTCAGCCGCCGACTTCCAGCGTGGTCGTGATCTTCGCCGGGCTCGCCGGGCTCGCGCTCCAGCTCCCGCTCGCGGAGATCGGCAACCTGGTGCACGCGCTGATCGGGCGCGACCTCGCGCACGCACGGGCGGTGCACGATCTCTTGCGCGTCGACTCTGCGTGGGACGGCTTCGCGCTCACCCTCGCGCTCGTCGTGATCGCGCCGATCACCGAGGAGCTGCTCTTTCGCGGCGTGCTCCTGCGCGGGCTCGTGCGGAGCTACGGAGAGCGCGTCGGGCTGCTCGTGTGCGCGGTGCTCTTCGGGCTCCTGCACGGGCGACCCGCGGAGGCGCTCGTCGCGTTCGTGGCGGGGCTCGTGCTCGGCGCGCTTCGTCTGCGCACCCGCTCGGTGCTCCCGTGCATCGCGCTGCACGTGGGCGTGAACGCGCTCCCGGTCTTGGTGCCCGCGGAGCTGCTGCCGATCCCCGGTGTGAACGTGCTCGGCGACGAGATCCTGCACGTGCCGCCGTTGAAGGTGGCGGCGGCGGCGTTCGTCGCGGGGGTCGCGCTCTTCCTCGCGCTGCGCTTCGATCGCGAGGACTGAAGCGGAGTGCTCGAGAGCGCGCGGAGTCGAAGGAGCGAGCCGCGAAGGAGCGAGCCGCGAAGGATCAGGCGCGCGGTCGCGTGAGATCGTGCAGCGGACCGGAGCGAGCACGCGTGAGCGCGGTCGCGATCGCGCGCAGCGACGGGACGATGGAGCGATGGCTCCACGAGAAGCGCACCGCTTCGCGGGCTTCGGTGCGGGAGAGGCCCATCGCGAGGAGCACCTCGCTCGGCTCCGGGCTCGCGGCGCGGCAGGCGGAGCCGAGCGAGACGCTCATCGTGGGGGCGAGCGCGAGCTGGACGGCGCGCGCGTCGAGGCCGACGAAGCGGACGCAGCGCACGTGCGCGAGGGTGGGTGCGTCGGAGACGTCGGCGACGCCGAAGGGGGCGAGCTCGCGCGCGAGGTCGGCGCGGATCGCGAGGCAGGCCGCGCGACGCTCGCCGGCTTCCGCTCGTGCGAGCTCGGTGGCGAGCGCGAAGGCTTCCGCGAGCGCGACCGCGGGGGTGCCGCGGGGTCTTCGCAGCACGCGTGCGTGCGTCTCGGGATGACGCAGCACGAGCGCGCCGATCCCGATCGCGCCGCCGATCTTGTGGGCGCTCAGGGTGATCGCGTCGACGCGTGGGTGCGCGAGCGCGGCCTCGTCGCGCGTGAAGGATTGCGCGGCGTCGACGTGGAGCACCACGTGTGGTGGCAGGCGTGCGGCGAGCGCGTCGAGCGGTTGGAGCACGCCCGTCACGGAGCACGCGTGGGGGATCGTGAGGAGCGTGAGCTCGGTCGTCGCGAGGAGGGCGTCGAGGGCGTCGAGATCCACGAGGCCGTCGCGGCGTAGGGGCGCGAACGTGGTCGCGGGCGGGAGCACCTCGGTGATCGAAGGGTGCGAGGCGTGCGTGGTGACGGCGCGGGTCGCGAGCGTCGTCGCGAGCGCGTTGGCGGCGCTCGCGCTCGGCGTCCAGATCACCTCGCCGCCTCCGACCGCGAGCGCGATCGTCTCGGCCGCGGCCTCGAGGCGCGCGTGGGCCACGCGACCGTGCGCGTGCGTCGCGTCGGCGTGCCCCTCGAGCTGCAGCGCGGACGCGAGGTGCGCGGCGACGCGCGGATCGCACGGCGTGGACGCGGCGTGATCGAAGTAGGCGGGGCGCGAAGATTTCGTCGTTCTTTCAGGGCGAAACGTGCGTTCGGTCGTCGCGGTCGCGTTCGTCCGTGCGCATGTGTCGGTCTCGGTCTCGGTCGCCGTCTCGGTTGCGGTCACGGTCACGGACTCGGTCTCGGTCTCGGACTCGGACTTGGTCTCGGACTCGGTCTCGGTCTCGGTTGCAGTCAGCGTCTCGGTCGAAAGCGCCTCCACCAACCGATCGAGCCAACACGCACGCGTGTCGCGCGACGTCCCGATCCGAAAGACCACGCTCACGCGCCCCGCCCGGTCGCCGAGGCGCGCTTCGAGCTGGAAGGGAACCACCCGCGTCCGCGTGCGCACCGGGCCCCAGCGCTCCTCGCTGCGCAGCGCGTCCTCGCCGAGCGCGTGACCGATCGCGCGCTCCGCCGCGTCGTCGTCGAGCGCGTGGAAGAGCTCGAAGTGCAGCCCGTCTTGGCAGTCGCGCTTGCGCTCGACCCGCACGCTCATCGGGTGCTCCGTCGCGCGGTCTCGAACGCTCGCGCGAGGTGTCGCGCGGTCTCGAACGCTCGCGCGAGGTGTCGCGCGGTCCGACGTGACGCGTTCGCCGACCCCACGGCGGTCACGCGATCACCGCTCCGCGACGACCTCGGTGTACGGGTCGCCCGCCGCCATGCACTTCGTCTGCGCCGCGCGGAAGGCTCCGTCGGCGTCGATCGTGCGGTCGTAGAGCGCCTCGTCGAGCACGGGGCGCTTCGCGATCTCGCCCACGAAGACGAGGTTCATGATGCTCTCGACGCCGCCCTGCGCGAGGTAACACACGGGTCCGTCGGCTTTCCCGTAGGCGCCGAGGTGCCCGCGGCTCTCGTAGTCGTCGTACATGCGCACGACGATCTTTCGTTCGCTCAGCTCCGTCACGCGCCACACGCCCCAACCGAGCGCGTTCACGACCGCGACCATGCCGTGCACCCAGTCGGCGTTCGTGCGGAGCTGCGGCGCGACGACCGCGTCCCACTCCGCGCTCGACATGATGCCGCCGAAGGTGTGGAACCCGCAGCGGCGCCCCGCGTCGAGCAGCAGGAGCTCTGCCGGCTCGCGCAATCCCTTCTCGCTCATGCGACGTACGAGCTCGTTCGAGATGCGGTCGTAGAAGTTCGCGAAGTGGTGCGTGAGGATCACGCCGAAGCGCGGCACGAGGCCCTCTTCGTTGCCCGCGAACGAGAGGCCCGCGAGGGCGCTCAGGATCGCGCCTTCGTCGACCGAGGTGTCCGCGTAGGGCGGCGGCGGGCTGACGTCGTGGCTCGCGCGGCCTTCGCCGGGGGAGCTCGCGATCGTGCGTGGCGTCGACGCGCGCTCGACGCGCACCTCGCCGTGATCGTCGCCGACCGAGAAACACGCGACGTGCGACGACGCGAAGCTGCCGGCAGGGAGGCCGTGCATCGCGGCGGCGGCCGCCGCGGTGAAGCCACGATCGAAGAGCGTCTGCGGCTCGTCGAACTTCCCGCCCGCGGGGAAGACGAGGCATTGCCCGTAGTGCGAGGCGGAGAAGCGCGCGCTCCCGCCGCCGCTCGCGATTCCCGAGAGATCGACGCGGCCGAAGCCGAGCTCGGCGAAGAGGTCCTCGGCCAAGCGCGCGATCGCGGCCGGCTGCCCGACGAGACCGAGCTCGGCCGCCGCGACGGTGAGCGCGTGGTGCGCGACCTCTTCGGCGGCGTCGACGATCACGTCGCGCATCGGGAGCTGCGGGCTGAGCAGCAGCGTGCTCTGCAGCCAGTGGTTGTAGTGGTTGCAGTGGAACACGTGCGGCTCGGCGGCGCGCACGTGGCGTCCGTGAGGCTTGGCGGCGAGGGCCGCGAGGCGACGGGTCACGAGGCTCCTCCTGCCATCTCGCGCTTGCACGCGAGCAGTCGATCCACGAGCGCCCGATCGAGCGGCTCGTCGCGGCGGATGCGGGCGAGCTCGGGCATGCCGTAGCGCAAGATGATGCGCGCGACTTGTAGTTTTCCCGTCGCCCCCGGGAAGAGATCCTCGAGCGTCTGCACCGCCCGAGGTTCTTCGGTTCGCGTGGATGACGCAACGTCACGTCGGGGAAAGCCCATGGGGTCTTTCGCCACGAACGCGGGGATCGCGCGAGCGTGTGGGGGAATGCCCGTCGATCGACGATGCTGGGCGATGCCGGACGACGGTCCCGGACGTCAGAGCTTCGGTTGCTGCTGCGTGATGCAGTGGAAGGCGCCGCCGCCTTCGAGGATCTTCTTCGCCATCAGCCCACGCGTGCGGCGCCCGGGGAAGAGCTTCGCGATCGCGGCGACGGCGGCCTCGTCGTGGGGGCTGCCGTAGATCGGCACCAGCACCTGCTCGTTGGCGAGGTAGTAGTTCGTGTAGCTGGCGGGGAGGAGCTCTCCGTCCGCGTTCTTCACCACGCCGGGCGACGGAATCTCGTGCACCACGAGGCCGGCCGCGAGCATCTGCTCGATCAGCCCGAGCAACATCGCACCGTTCGGATCACCCGCCGCGGGCGTCATCGCGAGCGCCTCGCCGGGTCGCACGAAGCGCGCGAGCGTGTCGATGTGGCCGTCGGTGTGGTCGTTGATCAAACGACCTTCCAACCAGATCACACGCTGTACTCCGAACGCGGCGAGGAGCGCGAGGTCGAGGTCGAGCTCTTCTTCGTCGAGCACTCGGCGAGCCTCTTCGATCGAGTCGACCTGACGACCGACGAAGGGCGCCGCGTTGCGCGGGACCACGCAGTCGACCGTGGTCATCAGTGCGCCCGCGCCGTCGAGCTCGATGCCGCCGCCCTCGAGCACCAGGTCGGACGGCCGCGCGCGCAGACCGCATTGGGTCGCGATCCGACCCGAGAGCGACTCGTCGCCCGGCATCAGGTACTTGCCGCCCCAGCCGTCGAAGCGGAAGCAGAGCGCGACGGGTCCTTGGTGATCACGCGCGAAGATGCACGAGGTGTCGCGCGTCCACGCGTCGCCGTACGCGACTCGGTGCACGTTCACGTTCGGGCCGAGCTCGGGGACGACGTCGACCGAGGGGTCGACGAGGAGCTCCACCGTCTCCGTCTCCGCGATCGCCCGCACGAACGCGGCGATCTCTTCACGTGCCCCCGCGAGGTCCGGCCACTCGTGCTCGAGGTGTGGCCAAGCCATCCAGACGGCGACGTGCTCCTCCCACTCGGCGGGTACGAACAACATGGGCCGCGTCATAGCAGCCTGAGCGGGGCTCGCTACGTCGGGAGAACGAGGCCGTGAGGCGGTCCACGCCTGCGACTCGGCGCGGGTCGTCGAGGCCCGGCTGGCTCGGTGCTCGGGTCGGCGCTCCGAGCGGGTCCGCAGGTCGGTGGAGGCTCACCCGTCGCGTCCGCGACGAGTCGGCGGGTCAACGAAGCCAGGTGAAGAGCGGGAACTCGCGGCGGGTCGGGCCGCCGCTGCCGATCGCCCGGTGCTCGCGGATCTCGCGGTGGGAGAGGACGCGGTCGTAGATCGCGACCTCGTCGATCGCGCCGACGATGTGTCGTTCGTCGCCCACACGGAAGCCCACGTGCAGCGCGCCGTCGAGCTTGGGCACGAAGCTGCCCGCGATCGCGTCGCCGACCGGCTCGCCGTTCAAGAAGATCCGACCGTTGCTGCCGTCGTAGACCGCGACCACGTGGTGCCACGCGTCGGCGCCGATGGTGCCTTCGACGGTGGTGGTCGCGTGGTTCTCGCCCGCTTCGTCGCGGAGGTTGAAGTGCAGCTTGTCGGCGGTGTCGTGGTTCCACACGCGCACCCCGAGCTGCGCTTCGTCGCCGGTGCCGAACTCGAGCAGCGGTCCGGTCACGCTCTCCGCGCTGCGTCGGAACCAGAGCTCGAAGCTCAGCGCGCGGCGACCGAGCTCGAGCCCGAGGTTGCCGTCCGGATCGAGGATCGCCCCCGTCCCGCTCGTCGTGATCGCGAGCGACGATCCCGTCTCGGTCGCGATCGCGCCTTCGTCCCAGGACGCGCCCTCGTAGGTGCCGTCGAAGCCGCCCACCCCGTCGATCGCGGTGCGTCCTCCGGCGTCGTCGAAGCGCCAGAACGCGCTCGGCAGCGACGTGAGCACGGCGGTCTCGTAGCTCGTCGCCGCGCAGTAGCGGCCCTCCGGCGGCGACGCGCAGACCCGATCGACGCCGCAGTAGAGGCTCGCGCATTGTTGGTCGTCGCTGCACTCCCAGCCGTCGGCCTTGAGCGGCTGGCAGGTGCCCCAGAGTCCGGGGACCCAATCGTTCGGCAGGTTGCACCACTGACCCGCGCCGCAGTCGAACGCGTGCGAGCACTCGCCCTCCACGCGGGTGTCGCACACCCCGCGGTTGCTTCCGTCCGCGCGGCGCTGGAGCAGACACGAGAGGCCGTCCGCACACGAGAGCTGCGCGATGCGGATCCCCGCCTCGTCGAAGCTCGGCGGCGTGCAGTCCGCCCCCGCGACGCCCGTGCCCGCGAAGATCGTGAAGAGCTCTGCGAGCTGCGGCGCGGTGGCGAAGCAACCGTCCGCGCGTGCCTCGAGCGACGCGAGGTACGCGCCCGCGCGCTCGGGGTCGTAGGCGAGGCGCGGATCGTCCACCAGCTCGTCGACCGTCGCCCGGCAGGCGGCGAGCTGCGGCGTCTCGCAGCTCACCATCGGCATCCCGGCGTCGGAGCCTTCGCCCACGCCCGCGTCGGGGGTCGCCTCCACCACGCCGCCGCAGCAGCGCGCGTTGGCGTCGCACACGATCGCGACGAGCGCGGCGCAGAAGTCCTCGGCCGCCACCGGGCCCGACTCGAAGGCCGCGTCCGCGAGCCCGCCGTCGTTCGTCGGACCGGTCGAGCCGGCGTCGCAGGCGCTGAGCACGAACATACAAACGAAGAATCGGTGCGTCATGGTGAGTTCAATCGGAAACAGCGTCAGACGGTGGGCGGATGAAAAGTAATGGATGATCGAGAGGTACTGTCGATCGACGGCTCGAATCGTCGCGGTTCACGAGCCGTCAATCGCAAGAACCGTCGCGCGACCGGAGGGAGCGTCGGACGCCGTTGCGGCGTGCGAACGCGACGAGGAAGACGAAGGAGAGCGCGAGCGTGCGAGGTGCGTCCGCGCTCGCGCAGCGACAGCCCGTCGCTTCGGGATCGTCCGGATCGACCGGTCCGCCCGGCTCCTCACCGAGGTTCAGCCCACCTGCGACGCGGATCGTCGCGAAGCGTTCGGGCACGTCCCAGCCTTCGCGCCACGCGGGCCCGAGCGCCACGACGGGGAAACCGTTGCCCTCGGAGCGCCAGCAGCGCAGGCCGTCCGCGTCGCGGGCGCAGAGATCCGCGCGTCCGTCCGCGTCGACGTCCGCGAGGCGGATCGTTCGGAACCACGCGGGCTCGGTCCAGCCGCCCGCATCGGAGAGCGCAGGACCGTCGATCGAACGATCGAACGCGCGCCCCGAGAACATCCAGCAAGTCACGCCGCCGCGGCCGCGTCCGCAGAGGTCGAGCGCGCCGTCGCCGTCGACGTCGCCGAAGCGCAGCGTCGCGTAGTGGCTCTTGTCGTCCCAACCGTCGCCGCCCGCGAGACGCGGGCCGATCCACGGCGCGTCGAAGCCACGTCCGGTCGAGGGGTGGCACTCGAAGCCGCTCGGGGTGCGCGCGCAGAGGTCCGCGCGACCGTCGCCGTCGACGTCGGCGAGGCGCAGCGTGCTCCAGATCTCGAGGCGATCGAAGCCGTCCGCGTCGCTCCAGCGCGGACCGACGATCACGTGGGTGAAGCCGCGGCCGGTGGAGCGCCAGCAGAGCACGCCGTCGGCGTCGCGCGCGCAGACGTCGTCGCGTCCGTCCCCGTCGAGGTCGCCCGTGCGGAGCGTGCCGTAGTGCTCGACCGCCGAGAAGCCGCGCGCGTCGGCGAGCTCCGGCAAGAACGGACCCTCCTCGAAGCCGCGCCCGGTGGAGATCCAACAGCGCAGGCCCGCCGCGTCGCGCGCGCAGAGATCGCGGCGCCCGTCTCCGTCGACGTCCGCGAGACGCACGCTCGTGAAGTAGGGCGCGCGATCGAAGCCGGCGTCGTCCGAGAGAGGGGGCCCGGGGAGCGTGATCGGAAAGCCCGCGCCGTCGGAGGTCCAACAGCGCACGCCGTCGCGCTCGCGCAGGCACACGTCCGCGCGCCCATCCCCGTCGAGGTCGCCGAAGCGCAGCGTCGAAAAGCGCGAGGGATCGTCGAAGCCGGCGCGCTCGTAGTCGGGGCCGGCGAGGGTGCGCGTGAAGCCGTGGCCCGACGAGAGGTGACACTCGATGCGTCCGTCCGAGCACGCGCACGCGTCCGCGCGTCCGTCGCCGTCGACGTCGGTGTCGTCGTCGAGGCCACCCTGCAGCGCGAGCTCTTCGACCTCGCAGACGTCGTCGTCGTCCGGGGTTCCGTCGCAGTCGTCGTCGAGCGCGTTGCAGCGCTCGGGCCTCGGTGGCACCTCGCCCTCGCACGCGCCGAAGGCGCCGCCGCGGCAGACCTGCGTCCCCGAGACGCACTCGCCGACGTCGGAGCCGCACCCACGCGCGAGCCCCTCGTCCACGCGGCCGTCGCAGTCGTCGTCGCGGTCGTTGCAGTCTTCGCCGCGCGGTCCGGTCCCGCCTTCGCAGCCGCTCCAGTTGCCGCCGCGGCAGGTCTGCGCGCCTGCCACGCATTCGCCGACGTCGGAGCCACACGCGCGCCGCGAGCCCTCCGCGCACGACGCGACGCAACGATCCGCGGGCGCCTCGCGGTAGCCGTATTGCTGCACCCAGAGCGACGACGATCGCCCGCAGCTCCCGGCGTACGCTTGCTGCGACGCGCCGCCGGCCGGTCGGTAGCCGAAGTGCAGATGGGGTCCGGAGCTGCTGCCGCTCGACGCGGAGGCTCCGAGCACTTGGCCACACTCGACGCTCTGTCCGACGGAGACCCGCAGGGTGCCTTGCTGCATGTGGCAGTAGATCGTGGTGGCTCCGTCGCGGTGTCGAACACCGACGTAGTTTCCGCAGCGGCCGCCGCACGGGTTTCCGACGTAGCCGTAGTTCGCGCAGCCGTTGAAGGTCGAGTAGACGACGCCGTCTTGGGCGGCGCGGATCTCGTTGCCGATGCCGAGCCCGAAGTCGTGGCCGGTGTGGCCGTCGTAACACGCGCCCCCACACGCGTAGTCGCGGCAGCCCGCGGCGCCGTAGTTGTCGTCGAAGTCGTAGTTCAGTCGGAACGCGGGGCCGTACGGCCGGCGGAAGCGGCCTTGAGCTTCGGTGGGCGTAGGCGTCGCGAGGCCGGCGAGGAGGACGAGCGAAACGAACGTGAGCGACGTCCACGCACGTCCATGAATCGACGTTGATCGTGTTTCGCGCTCCGGATCCTGTTCGTCGGAAGATCGCACGGGGTCCGAAGGTTCCGCGCAGATCGTGTCGGAAGATCGCGCGCGTCCCGGGCGATCGTCGATCGCGGCGAGGAATCGAGCGGCTCGAACACGCTCGTTCATCGCGTGCCTCCGCCGAGCGTGTCGTTCGGAGCGTGGGGATCCACGCGTGGCGTGTCGTCCGCGTAGCGGATTCGTTGGACGTGCCGCACGCCCCGTTCGTCGTGAAAGCTCAGGCTCACGCCGTCGTGGATCGGGGGCTCGATCGCGCTCGGGAACGGACCGTCGAGGACGAGCTTCACTGGCGCCTCGCCCGGCCGCACGCGGTAGAGCTCCGGCTCGCCGCTCCGTCCCGACACGAACACCACGTCGCCCGCCGGACCGAGCGCGGGGTTCCACGCCGGCGCGTATCCGTCGGTCAGCGGCAGCACGAAGTCCGCCGCGCCCGTCGAAGCGCCGATCGTCAGCAGGACGATCTCGAAGTCGGGCATCTGCCCCCGCGCGAACGCGACCTGCCGACCTCGCACCGAGAGCGGGGCTTCCACGTCCCGTTCGAGGCGTCGGGCGCCTCGGGCGTCGCGCCACCAGAGCTCGTGGTTGGTCTGGAGGACCAGCAGGCCCTCCTCCGTCCCGTCGTCCGCGCCGAGGCGGTGCGCTTCGAGCAGCCGGAAGCCGACGGGCAGATCCCCGAGCGGCTCGTCCAGCACGATGGCTCGATCGGGATCGGCGTTCGGAGGGATCTCCGCGAGGTGCGCGCGCGCCCCCGCGACACGCAGGGTGTCGGCGCGTAGAGCCTCGTCGACGTCGGGGGTGGAGCCCATCGCGACGTCGCTCTCCGGGGCGCGCTCCGTCGCGCGGTCGTTCGGCTCCCACGCGCTCGGCTCGCTCGCACACGCCACGCAGAGTCCGAGCCCCACGAATCGAAGTGGAATCGTTCGAGAGAGGCTTCCGGTCACATCGTCGGGAAAAGCACGAACGATGCCGGTGATTTGGGAGGAGAAGCCCCCGGATCCGCCCCCAAACGCGGAGTGGGGTTCGCACTTTGCGTCAGGTCGGCCGACCCCGACTGCCCGACAACTGGTCGAGCTAGCGCTCTTGCGGTCTCGAGTCCGTGGCGGCGGGGGCTCACCGCCGAGAGGCGTTCGGGCTCGCCAGGAGCGTCGTCGCGTCGACGGAGAAGGCCGCGTCGTCGCGTCGACGGAGAAGGCCGTCGCGCTCACCGCTTGCGGGGCCGTTTTCGCGCGCACTCCTCTTCCGGCAGCTTCAGATGGTCGGGCGCCCACGCGACCACCGCGTCGACGAACATCCGCACCTGCGGCGGCACCAGCTCGCGCTCCGCGTACACCACGACCACGCGCGACTCCGCGCCGAGCACCTCGGGCAACACGTGTACGAGCTCGCCGTCGCGCAACGAGGCCGCGACGAGCAGCTCCGGCAGGAGCGCGATGCCGAGCCCCGAGACGACGGCGTGCAGCAGCGTGTGCAGGTCGTTCGAGGCGAAGGTCCCCGTCACGCTGCGAGCGCCACCGCCCCGCAGAGGCCACGCGGACTGTGGGAGCTCGTCGCGGTTGAAGCCGAGCAGCAGCCGGTGCTTGCCGAGATCGCGGCGCGAGCGGAGTGGCGGCGCGTCGCGCAGGTAGTCGGGCGAAGCGACCGCGACGACCCGCGTTCGCATCAACGTGCGCGCGACGAGCCCCGGCTCGAGCTCGGTGCCGGCGCGGATCGCGACGTCGTAGCCGTCGCGGCGGAGGTCGACGTGGCGCGTGGAGAAGTGCACCTGCAGACGCAGCTCGGGGTGCTTTCGCGCGAGCTGCGAGGCCAGCTCCGCGAAGCCCGAGAGCTGCGGCGGCACCGACACGCGCAGGTCGCCTCGCAGCGCTCCGTCGCTCGGGCGCACGCTCGCTTCGGCCTGCGCGACCGCGTCGAGCACCCGCCGCGCGTGCACGTGCCACGCCTCCCCCGCGTCGGTGAGCGCGAGGCTCCGCGTGGTGCGCCGGAGCAGGCGCGCTCCGAGCCGCTCTTCCAGCCGCGCGAGCCGCCGGCCCAGGGTCGCGCGCGGGATGCCGAGCTCCGCGGCTGCGCGGCTGATCGACTTGCACTCGATCGTCTTGGTGAACGCGAGCAGCTCGGACGTCTCGAGGGGTTCTTGCATCGATGCTCTCGGGTTCGTGGGCGCGGACGAGCTCGGAGCGGCGACCGTGCGGGCTCGACCCTCTCCACCCGTCCGCGGGGTCAGCCGCGGACGGTCCGGTTCCCCGCTCGTTGCATCGCTCGCAGGGTCGCTCGGAACCGCGCGCTCGATTTGGATCATTTCGTAGCAGAAGAGGCCCATCGTTGTCGGATGGGCGCGAATCGCCGCGGTCCCCACGATGGCCCGCATGACGACCAAGATCGGATATTGGGTGACCACCGCGCTCGTCGCGGCGGCGATGGGCATGGGCGGCGTGATGGATCTGGTGCGACCGCCCGAGCTCGTGGAGGGGATGGCGCGCCTCGGCTACCCCGACTACTTCGTGCTCATCCTCGGGGCGTGGAAGGTCGGCGCCGCGCTCGCGCTCCTCGCGCCGAAGTTCCCGTTGCTCAAGGAGTGGGCGTACGCGGGCGTGATCTTCGATCTCACGGGCGCCTCGGCCTCGCACGCGTTCGTCGGCGATGCCGCGGGCGACGTGGTCACGCCGCTCGTGATCGCGGGGCTCGCGGTCGCGTCGTGGTGGCTTCGCCCCGCGTCCCGTCGGCTGGTGCCGGCTCCGACCGGTGCCCCGAGTGAGTCGCGCGCGCCCGCGAACGCGACGGCCTGACGTCGGGCGTCAGCGGACGACGACCGCGACGGTCGCGACAGCGGCTCGAAGAAGTTGATACGCTCGTCGGGTGAGACCTTCGAGCATCCCGATGGGTGGCCGCGCGCTGCGCCCCGAAGAGCAGGCGGCGCTCGTCGAGGAGATGACCGCGATCGTCGAGCACAGTCACCTCTTCAAGTCGCTCGATCCGGTCGCGCGCGGCGAGCTGCTGGAGAGCGGCTACGTGACGTCGTACTCGGCGGGCGACGTGGTGTTCCGGCAAGACGATCCGGGCGAGGTGATGTTGCTCGTGATGCGCGGCCGCGTGCGCGTGGAGACGAAGACGCCCGGCGGCACCGTGCAGCTCGCGGAGCTCGGACCGGGCGCGTGCGTCGGCGAGGTCTCGGTGCTCACGGGCGCGCCGCGCACCGCGACCGTCACCGCGCTCGAAGACGTCGATGCGGTCGCGTTCGCCAAGCACCGCATCGAACGCATGCTCGACGCGAGCCCGAAAGTTCGGCAGCTCCTGGAGTCGCTCGTGGACCTGCGCGCGCGCGACACCATCGAGAAGATCATCGGTTGATCGCGCCTTCGCGGGTTCGCTCGCGGGCGTGCGGACGCGACCGACGACGATCGCCCACGTGATGCGGGTGCGCACCGCGCGTGCGGCTATGCTCGCGCCATGGGCAGGGTTCGTGTGGGCGCGATCGCGATCGCGATCGTCGGGATGTTGGGCTGCAGCGACCGCAAGGGACCGCCGGACGAGGACGGCGGCGTCGACGCGGGCACGGTCGACGGCGGCACCTTCGACGGTGCGGTCGACGGTGCCATCGACGGTGGGCGCGACGCGGGAACGTTCGACGCCAGCGGAGACGCGGACGCGGACACTCCCGACGACGACGCGGGGACCGACGCCGGCGAGGGAGAGGACGCGCAGGTCGTGGGCGAGTCGTGTGGCTCGGACTCCGAGTGCCGCGTGGGCTTCTGCGATTTCCCCGACGATGCGTGTGGGGGTGGCGAGCTCGGCGTCTGCGACACCCCGGCGGATCTCTGCCCGCTCGACTGCCCCGGCGTGTGCGGCTGCGACGGGCGCTTCTACTGCAACACCTGCCTCGCTCACGCGAATTCGATCGACGTCGCGGCGGACGATCGTTCGTGTCGCGCGGGCTCGTGCCGTCCGATGGACGCGCGCGGCATGGGCGACTGCGACCTCGCGTTCGGCTTCGCGTGGAACGGCGTGCGCTGCGCGACGGTCTCGGGCTGCGCGTGCGTCGGCGACGAATGCGGCGCGCTCTACGATCGATCCGAAGCGTGCGAGCTCGCCTACGACGGTTGCGCGGACGAGCCGGCGCCCGGCGCGACCTGCGGGACGATCGCGGGCCTCGTCTGCAACCGCGAAGAGTTCTGCGACTACGATCCGAGCTGCACGATCCCCGACGCGGCGGGCACCTGTCGGCCGCGCCCCGAGGTGTGCAGCGGGCTCTACGATCCGGTCTGCGGCTGCGACGGGCGCACGTACGGCAACGCGTGCAACGCCGCGTCGGCGGGCATCGACGTCGCGTCGATGGGCGAATGCGGAGGCGGACTTCCGTCGGAGTGAGGCTTCGAACGCGGCGACGGACCGTGCTATGGCGCGCGCGCCATGAGCCGAATCTACCGCCAGCTCCCCCCCGCCGGAACCCGCATCGGACTCGCCTTCTCGGGCGGTCTCGACACCCGCGCCGCCGTCGCGTGGATGAGCCGCCAGGGGCTCGAGGTCTACTGCTACACCGCGGACCTCGCGCAGCCGGACGAGAAGAACGTCGCCGAGATCCCGCCCATCGCGATGGTCCACGGCGCGACGGCGGCGCGCGCGCTCGACTGCCGCGAGGCGATGGTCCGCGAAGGCATCGTCGCGATTCAGTGTGGTGCGTTCCACCTGAGCTCGGGTGGCAAGAAGTACTTCAACACCACGCCCCTCGGCCGCGCGGTCACCACGACCGCGATCGTGCGCGCGATGAAGGACGACGACGTCCACGTCTTTGGCGACGGCTCGACCCACAAGGGCAACGACATCCAGCGCTTCTACCGCTACGGGATCCTCGTCGACCCCGCGCTGCGCATCTACAAGCCCTGGCTCGATCCGAAGTTCGTCGACGCGTTCGGCGGCCGCAAGGAGATGAGCGAGTACCTCGAGTCGCTGAAGCTCCCCTACAAGATGGGCACCGAGAAGGCGTACTCGACCGACGCGAACGTGCTCGGCGCGACGCACGAGGCGAAGGATCTCGAGCTGCTCGACAAGGGCATGCGCATCGTCGATCCGATCATGGGCGTCGCGTTCTGGAAGAGCGACGTCGCGATCGCGCCCGAAGAGGTCAGCGTGACCTTCGAGTCGGGTGTGCCCGTCGCGATCAACGGAAAACGATTCGAGTCGCTCCTCGAGCTCTTCCTGGAGTGCAACCGCATCGGCGGGCGGCACGGGCTCGGCATGAGCGATCAAATCGAGAACCGCGTGATCGAGGCCAAGAGCCGCGGGATCTACGAAGCGCCCGGCATGGCGCTGCTGCACCTCGTGTACGAACGCCTGCTCTCCGCGATCCACAACGAGAACACGCTCGACCTCTACTTCACGATGGGTCGTCGGCTCGGGCGCCTGCTCTACGAGGGCAAGTGGTTCGACCCCGAGGGCCTGATGCTCAAGGACGCGCTCACGCGTTGGATCGCGCCGTCGGTGAGCGGCACCGTGACCTTCGAGCTGCGCCGCGGCGACGACTACACGCTCGTGAAGACCGAGGCCGAGCACATGGCCTACGCGCCCGAGAAGCTCTCGATGGAGCGCGTGGAAGAGCCGCCCTTCACGCCCGAGGATCGCATCGGCGCGCTCGAGATGTTGAACCTCGCGGTCGGCGACAACCGCGATCTCTTGCTGCATCACCTCGCGAGCGTGCGACGCCTCGCGAGCGGGATGGGCGCGCAGATCGGCGGCCTGCTCGGCGACGGCGAGGAGTGATGCGCTGGGCGCTGCTGCTGCGCGGCGTGAACGTCGGCAAGGGCAACGCGCTCCCGATGGCGGACCTTCGGGCGATGCTCGAAGAGCTCGGCTGCACGGAGGTCCGCACGTACATCCAGAGCGGCAACGCGGTGTTCGAGTCGCGACGCGGCGCGGCGGCGCTCACGAAGGGGATCGAGGCCGCGCTCGAAGCGAAGATGGGGCGTCCGATCGACACGACGCTTCGGACGCGCGACGAGCTGCTCGCGGTCGTGGCCGCGAACCCGTTTCCCGAGGTCGAGGATCCGACGCGGCTCGTCGTCACGTTCCTCTCGGAACCTCCGTCGGACGCCGAGGTGGCGTCGGTGCGGGACGCCGACTGGGGCGACGAACGGATCCGCGTGGTGGGTCGGGAGGTCTTCTGCGCGCTCCCGAACGGTCAGGCGCGCAGTCCGCTGGCGACCGCGCTCGGCAAGCTGAAGCTTCGAGGCACCGTGACGACCCGCAACTGGCGGACGGTCACCGTGCTGGCGGAGATGCTCGCCGAGGCCTGAACGCCCTCCCCGCTCGTATTGATCGGAGCGGTGCACATGGAACGCCGCAGGAAACGACAAGGTCGTCCGCGGCTGACCCCGCGGACGGGTGGGTGG
>CALJLK010000062.1 GCA_937982655.1 uncultured Sandaracinus sp. | reverse complement strand
GCAGTCATCGACCATTTCGCAGCCGGTCACGTCGGTGACGCCAACCCCTTCACCGACCGCCGCTGGGCGATCACCGACGGGCGCTTTGCGGGAGAGGCCGCCGGCTCCGGGGCCGCGGGAGCAGGGCGTGCGCGCTGCGCGAGGACCTTCGCGCGCAACCGCGCACGCTCGCGCTCGGCCTCGGCGCGCGCGGCGGCATCTTGGGTCGGCGTCGGTCGACGTCGGGGACCGTCGCGTTCAGCGGTCGCACGTTCGGCGGTCGCGCGTTCGGCGGCGCGTTCGGCGGTCGCGCGCTCGGCGGTCGCACGTTCGGCGGCGGCGCGTTCGGCCGCGGCACGTTCGGCCGCGGCACGCTCGGCCATCGCGCGTTCGGCTGCCGCTCGCTCCGCGCGTTCGAGCGCCGCGCGCTCCGCTCGATCCGCCGCCATTCGCTCCGCTCGCTCGAATGCGGCCCGCTCCGCGCGTGCGGCCGCCTCCCTCTCTGCCACCGCCCGCTCGAGCTCCGCGCGCTCCGCCATCGCCCGCTCGGCCGCTCGACGTTCGAGCTCTGCGCGTTCCGCCACCGCCCGCTCGGCCGCCCGCTCGGCCGCATCACGTTCCGCCGCCGCCCGCTCCGCGGCTTGGCGCTCGGCCACCAACCACGCCGCGCGTTCGTCGGCGGGCGTCGGCACCTGCGCGCTCGTGCGACCCCGTTCGGTCAGCCCGTCGAGGACCGCGAGCCGCGCGAGCAGCTCGTGGTCGCTCGGGAGCTCGGACCGCTGCCGCCACGCGCGTGCGTCGCTGGGGGGCAAGCCGTAGTACGCGACGGGATCGGGATCCACACCGCCGATCGTCGGTCGCCCGAGCATCACGTGCAGCGCCTCCCGCTCCGCGTCGCTCAGCGAGGCGACCCCCTCCGCCAGGAGCCGCGGGACGTCCTGTGGGAACGAGCCGACGTCGTCCACGATCGAGGTGTCGGGCAGCCAGTGTCGGATCTGCGGACCTGGCCCGACGCAGGCCAGGAGGCGCCGCCGCACCTGTGAGGACAGCGCCTCTTGGATCGTGACGGGGTGCACGAAACCGAGCGCGACCGCGACCTCGCCGAAGCGCATCGGCTCCGCCTCCACGATCGACTCCGTCATCCGACGCACCACCTCGGCGTACTGCGCCTCCGTGAGCTTCCCTTCGAGCAGGAGCACGCGCCCGAGCGTCTCCGCCAGCGCGGACGACTCCGCGAAGACTGGCTCGCCTTCGTCCAGGTAGAGCAGGGTGGTCACGCCCTCGCGGCGGACCTCCAAGATCCCCGAGGCGCGCGCACGCCACGGCTCGGCGAGCGCCAGCAAGAAGCCAGCGGGACCCTCGAAGGCCTCCACCACCGAGACGCGCACGCGCCAAGAGTGGCGCCGACGCCGTGCGGGGTCGAGGGGGTGCCGCCTGACGCCGTTCGCGTGTCCGCCGTGGGCGGTGCGCGCGTGAAGACACACGTCGCGGCATTGCCGCATGGCTGCGTGTTTTTTGACGCTGAGGTCGCGCGCTCCGTAGTCTCGAACGCGAGGTGCGAGTTGCGTTGGCGTAGCTGGATGGTGCTCGCGACGATGGTGGTGGGATGCGCGCGTTCGGCGGCACCCGGCGGTACGACGCCGGTGGCGCAGGAGGAGCGCGAACGCATCGCCGCGTTGGAGCAGGAGACGCGACGGCGCGCGGAGGAGGTCCGCGAGCTCGAGTCGCAGCTCGCGCTCGCCCGTGCCCGCGCGGCGGCGCCACGCACCGAGACCGTGCGCATCGGCGACACCACCACGCCGGCGCCCCAGGACGGAGCCTTCGTCTTCTTCGAGGACGAAGGAACGAGCTGGGACGAGCCACCGACCGAGGTGCTGGAGGACGAAATCGAGGAAGAAGCGCAGGAAGAGGCGAGTGGACCGCGGCCGGTGTTGCGTCTGCACGAAGAGCCTGCGTTCGAGATGCCCGAGGGCCTCCCCGCGCTCGAGCAGGCGCCGCTTCCATCGAGCGGGGCGCTGCCCGCGCGCGTCGCTGCGGGTGGGTGGCGCACGCTCGATCCGCAGCCGGTGAGCGCACCTCCGCCGAGTCCGCCCGTCGCGGCGCTGCCGTTTCCGACGGCGGTCGCGTCGGCACCGAGCTTCGGCCCTTCGCCGCAGAATCCAGGACCGCGCATCGATCCTTCGACCGAAGCGTACGGTCGCGCGCTGGGCCTCCTGCGCGAACGTCGCGTCACCGAGGCGCTGCGGGCCTTCGACACCTTCCTCGCCGATCACGGCGGCTCGTCGCTCGCTCCCGCCGCCCGCTACTGGCGCGCCGAAGCGCTCTACGTCCTGCGTCGCTACGGCGAGGCGCAAGCGGCGTTCGACGCCTACCTCGTCGCGCACCCACGCGACGCGCGCGCAGCGGACGCGCTCTTGAAGCTCGGGCTCTGCCACGAGCACATGGGCGACCGCGCGGCGGCGCTCCGGACTTACGAGCGGCTCCGCCGCGAGCACCCCAGCAGCGTCGCGGCGCGTCTCGCGTCGCGGGAGGACGCGTGATGATCGTTCGACGTGTTCTGGCCGCCCTCGCGTACTTGCGTGGGCGATCCAAGCCGGTCTCGGCTCCCTTTCCCACGATCGGCGAGCGTGCCGCGCCCGCACCCGAGGTCCTCGCCGACGCGGCCGAGGAGCGACCGGCCGCGAGCCTGCGTTTCGCCCGCGCGCGCATGCGCCTCGGGCTCGTGCTGGCGTTGGCCGGCGTCCCGGTCGCGACGGTCGCCCAAGAGGGCAGCACGGCGCGCGCCACGATCGTGCTCGGCAGCGGTCGTGGCGTTCCGGCCGCGCACATCCCCGACGTCTACACCGTCGAGCGCGGCGACACGCTCTGGGACATCACCGGACGTTTCTACGGCAACCCCTACGAGTGGCCGCGCGTCTGGTCGTACAACCCGGAGGTCACCAACCCGCACTGGATCTACCCGCTCGATCGCCTTCGCCTGCGCGCGGAGGGATCGGCGCCGACGACCCTCGGGCCCTCGACCTCGGTCAGCACGCCGCGACGTGCGGCGGCCGGCACGGTCTGGCTCCGCGAGCAGGGCTTCCTCGACGAAGAGGCGCTCCGCGACGCGGGCGTGATCGTGGGCTCGCCCGAAGAGCAGATGATGCTCGCGACCTTCGACGACGTGTACGTACGCTTCGAGGACGAGGCGCAGATCCAAGTCGGTCGCGAGTACACGATCTACCGACCGATCGACGAGGACGAGCGTGAGCCCGAAGAGTCTGGCGACCTCGTGCGCATCTTCGGCACGGTGCGTCTCCGCTCCTACGATCGCGAGCGTGGCATCGGGCGCGCGACGATCACCGAGGCGATCGACCCCATCGAGCGCGGCTTCCACATCGCGCCGATCCCCCGCCGCTTCGAGGCCGTTCCGCCGCGCGAGAACGCGCAGGAGCTCGAAGCGCAGGTCGTCGCGTCGCTGCGGCCGACGCGCATCCACGCGGATCAACAGATCGTCTTCATCGACGCGGGCCGCGAGCAGCAGGTCCAGGTCGGCAACCGCTTCTTCGTGGTTCGTCGCGGCGACGATTGGCGCAACAGCCTGACCGGCGGGCAAGACTACGGTCAGCAGGTCGACTCGCCCGAACCGGACGACGATCTCTACCCGCCGGAGGTCGTGGCGGAGGGGCGCGTGGTCGACGTGCGCGAGGCGACCTCGACGCTCCTCATCACTGGCTCCACCCGCGAGATCGCGGTCGGTGACCGCGTCGAGATGCGCCGCGGGTTCTGATTCGTGCCAGTCGCCGACGTTCATGACGACGCGCATTGATTCTCGGAGCCGTTCTCTCGGACAATCGCGGTCGTGAGCGAGTCGCCGGAAGACTTCGCGGCGTTGCGCCGCGAGATGGAGCGTGAGCGCGCCAAGCTGCGCGCCCTCCAGGAGATCGGCGTGCTGCTCGGCTCCACGCTCGATCTCAACGAGCTGCTCGCGATGGTGCTCGAGCGCGTGAGCGCGGTGATGGAGTGTGATCGTTCGACGCTCTACCTGCTCGACGAGGACTCGAACGAGCTCTGGTCGAAGGTCGCGCAGGGCGAGCACGTGCACGAGATCCGCCTGAAGCTCGGCGAAGGCCTCGCCGGATCGGTCGCGAAGAACGGCAAATCGCTCAACCTCAAGGACGCCTATCAGGACGTCCGCTTCGACGGCGAGTGGGATCGCCGCACCGGCTACCGCACCCGCAGCGTCCTGTGCGTGCCGCTGCGCAACCAGCACCAGCGCACGATCGGCGTGATGCAGTGCCTGAACAAGCGCAGCGGCTGGTTCTCGTCCGACGACGAGGCATTGCTCGGCGCGCTCTCCGCGCAGGCCGCGGTGAGCATCGAGAACTCGAAGCTCTTCCTCAGCGTCGTCGGCAAGAACATCGAGCTCCTCGAGACGCAGGAGCAGCTCCAGCGAAAGATCCGCGAGCTCGACGTCCTCTTCGAGATCGCGCAGGTGTCGGCGAGCGCGCTCGAGCTCGACGAGCTGCTCCAGGGTCTGCTCGCGCGGACCATGCGCGCGGTCGACGCCGAGGCCGCTTCGATCCTGATCGCGGACGCAGGCACCGGGGATCTTCACTTCCGCGCCGCGATCGGCGGGGAGCCGCAGAAGATCAGCAAGCACCGCATCCCGGCGGGGCAAGGCATCAGCGGTTGGGTCGCCAAGAACGGCAAGCCGCAGGTGGTGCACCGGCTCGATCAGGACGCGCGCCATCAATCGCAGATCGCGGACGAGGTCGGCTACCACCCGCGCAACGTCTTGTGCGTGCCGCTGCGCTGGAAGGAGGGCGACCGCCTCGGCATCGGCGCGGTCGAGCTCCTCAACAAGAGCAAGGGCCAAGCGGACTTCGGCAGCGACGACGTGAAGCTCGCGACGGTGATCGCGGGGCACGTGTCGACCGCGATCGAACAGGCTCGCAGCCGCGCCCAACGCGAGCGCGAAGAGCGCCTGACGTCGCTCGGGCAGTTCCTCGCGAGCGTGCTGCACGACCTCAAGACGCCGATGACGGTGATCAAGGGCTACGGCCGCATGCTGGAGGCGGAGGACGATCGCGCGGTGCGCAAGGAGTACGTCGACGCGATCCTCACGCAGGTCGACATCCTCGACGCCATGACCCGCGAGACCCTCGCGTTCGCGCGCGGCGATCGGAAGCTCTGGGTGCGGAAGGTCTACCTGCACGACTTCTTCGAGAAGCTGGCCGAGCAGCTCCGCCGCGCGCTCGGCGACCGCGTGGACGTCGAGCTCGATCTGCTCAACCGCGGGGTCGCGCACTTCGACGCGCCGAAGATCCACCGCGCGATGCACAACCTCGCGCGCAACGCGGCGGAGGCCATCGCGGCCACCAAGCGGCGCGGCGTGGTGCGCATCACCGTCGACAAGGCGGACGACGGAACGCTCCTGCTCGGCTGCATCGACGACGGGCCCGGCGTGCCCGACGCCATCAAGTCGCGCCTCTTCGAGAGCTTCACCACGCACGGAAAAGAAGGCGGCACCGGCCTCGGCCTCGCGATCGTGCGACAGATCGTGGAGGACCACGGCGGGAGCATCGAGGTCCGGAGCGAGCCCGGTCAGACCGTGTTCGCGATCGCGATCCCTCAGCCGGCGGACGCCGCGATCAGCTCGAGCGGCGAGCAAGTCGCGCCGGCCTGACGAGCCGCGGAAGCTCCGCGAGTCTCGGGGCGGAGCACGCCGTCGGGCGGCACGCGGAGCGCGACCCGATCCCGTAGCCGCCACGAACTCTCGGGCCGATCATCCGGAAGGATCACGCGGGCGTGCTCGCGCTCTCCACGCTCGGGCTCTCCTCGAAGCGCGCCCGGATCGGCGCGACCTCCGCCGCCGCGAGCCACGGCTCCAGATCGCGCAGCCCGATCTCCGCCATCTTCTCGTGGCGCTCGCTCTTGCCGAGCTTCTTTCGTCGCCCGTTGTGGGTGATCTCGAAGGGCGACTCCAGCGGCGGGAACTGGCTCCACACCACGTTCGAAGGCTGGAAGTCGTCGCGCGGTCGCCGCAGGTGACCCATCAAGGCGCCGAGCGCGCTCGTCTCGGGCAGCGGTGGCAACGTCCGCCCCGCGAGCCGGTGCGCGAGCGTGACGCCGACCACGAGCCCACACGCCGCGCTCTCGACGTAGCCCTCGACGCCCGTGATCTGCCCCGCGAGGTACACGTTCGGTCGCGCCCGCAGCGCGAGCGTGTCGTCGAGCACCTCGGGGCTCCGCACGAACGTGTTGCGATGCACCGTGCCGAAACGTTCGAATTCGACGTTCTCCAGGCCCGGGATCATCCGGAACACTCGTTTTTGTTCCGGCCACTTCATCCGCGTTTGAAAGCCCACCAGGTTGTACGCGGTCCCGGCGGCGTCTTCCTGGCGGAGCTGCACCACCGCGAAGGGCCGACGTCCGGTGCGCGGATCGCGGAGGCCCACCGGCTTGAGCGGCCCGTACGCGAGCGTCAGGCGCCCTCGCTCCGCCATCACCTCGATCGGCAGGCAGCCCTCGAAGTAGCGCACCTCCTCGAAGTCGTGCGCCTCCGCCTTCTCCGCCGCGAGCACGGCGGCGAGGAACGCGTCGTACTCCTCTTCGGAGAGCGGGCAGTTCACGTAGGCGTCGTCGCCGCCCTTGTCGTAGCGGGAGGCGCGGAAGACCTTCTGCCAATCGAGGCTCTCCGCGAGCACGACCGGCGCGATGGCGTCGTAGTACGCGAGCTGCTTCTCGCCGACGAGGCGCTCGAGGTCCTTCGCGAGGCTCTCGCCCGTGAGCGGTCCGGTCGCGATCACCACCGGGTGATCCACGTCGGGGATCGCGAGCACCTCCTCCGCGATCACCTCGACGTTCGGGTGCGTGTGCAGACGCCGCGTGATCTCGGGCCCGAAGCGCTCGCGATCGACGGCGAACGCGCCGCCCGCCGGCACGCGACACGACGCGCCCACGCCGAGCACGAGCGAGCCCGCGCGCCGCATCTCTTCCTTCAGCAGACCGACCGCGTTGGCGAGCGCCGCCCCCCGGAAGGAGTTCGAGCACACGAGCTCCGCGAAGAAGTCGTGGCTCTGCGCGGGCGTGCGTTTCTTCGGCTTCTGCTCCAGCAGGCGCACCCGCACGCCTCGCTCCGCGAGCTGCCACGCACACTCGCTGCCCGCGAGCCCCGCACCGACGACGGTCACTTCGGCCATGGCGGGACCTTTAGCAGCTTCTTCGTGCGCGGGCCTCGCGTCGGAGCTCGCGCGATCGGCTCGCCAGCGCGTGGTCCACGCTCAGCGCACGAGCAGCTCGAGCAGCGCCTTCTGCGCGTGCAACCGATTCTCCGCCTCGCGCCACACCCGCGACCACGGCCCGTCGATCACCTCGGCCGCCACCTCTTCCCCGCGATGGGCAGGCAGACAATGGAGGAAGATCGCGTTCGGCGCGGCGTGCTCCATCAGCTTCGCGTCCACGCAGAACCCCGCGAACGCCGCCTCTCGCGCGGCCTGCTCCTGCTCTTGGCCCATGCTCGCCCAGACGTCGGTGGTGACCACGTCCGCGCCCTCCGTCGCCTCGACCGGATCGCGCACCAACGTGACGTTCGCGCCGAGCGCGCGACCCCGCGCGATCACCTCGGGCTCCGGGTCGTAGCCTTCGGGGCACGCGAGCCGCAGCTCCAGTCCCGTGCGCGCGGCGGCGAGGATCCACGAGTGCGCCATGTTGTTGCCGTCGCCGATCCACGCGACGCGCACACCTTCCAGCCGACCGAGCTCGGCCTGCACCGTCTGCAGATCCGCCAGGAGCTGACACGGATGGAACCGATCCGAGAGCCCGTTGATCACCGGGATCGACGAGGCCGCGCACATCGCCTCGACGCGATCGTGACCGAAGGTACGGAACACCACCGCGTGCACGTAGCCCGAGAGCATTCGCGCGGTGTCGTCGATGGGCTCGCCGCGTCCGATCTGCGTGTCGCGCGCGATGAGGGTCGTCGGGAAGCCACCGAGATCGACCACACCCGCCTCGAACGAGAGGCGCGTCCGCGTCGACGCCTTCTCCAAGACGATCGCGACGGTCTTTCCGGCGAGCGGCCGCGGATGCTCGGACCGCCCTCGGAGCGCGCGGAGCTCTTCGGCGCGGTGGACGAGGGCGAGCACTTCCTCGCGGCTGAGATCCTCGAGCGTGCGGAGGTGACGGGGCGAAGTCATGGGCGGGCACCGTACACGCCGACTCGCGGACGCGGAAGGCAACGCGAGGTCGCGAGGGCGGCTCTCGACCGTCTCCGAGTGGATTGCGCGGTGGGGCGCGACGCGTACCGCGTTTTGGGTACGCTTTCCGCGTCGATGCGCTTCATCGAACTGGAGATTCACGCCGCGCCGCCGTAGGCTGCCCGAGCAGGGGAGGGCTCCGGCCCGTCACGATGCGAGCGCCGCGCTTGAAGGAGGGGGTGAGCCTCACCTCCATGCAGTTCACACCGTTCGAGGGGTTCATCCTCTCGCGGCTGGATGGTGTCGCGTCGCTCGAGGACATCGCGGACTCGACCGGCGCCACACTCGCGCAAGTCGAAGCGGTGATCGAACGATTGGAAGCGCTCGGCGGCGTCGTGTGGGTCGAGCACGGGCGGCCGACCTCGCGCGAGTCGAAACCACCGCCCTTGCGGCCGAGCAGCCCGCCGACCTCGTCTTCGTCGTCGCCCTCCATCCCACGCGCGCCGAGCATTCCCAGCGCGCCGGAGGTCACGAAGCCGCCCACCTCCATCGCCTCAACCCCCTCCACACCGAGGTCGAGCGACGGAGGCGGCAAGCCCGAGCGCATGTCACGACCAAGCGCGACTCCGTCTCGAGGCATCGTGCGCACCAAGCCCGCGCCCCCCGATGCCCCGCGTCAGCTCTACGATCCGACGGAGCTCGAAGAGGCGGGGGTCGATCTCGACGACGATCGGCGTCGCGAGATCCTGGACACCTTCTACCGGCTCGATCACCTCGACCACTACCAGCTCTTCGGCCTCGAGCGCGACGCCGACAAGAAAGACATCCGCGAGGCATACTTCCGCCTCTCGAAGCTCTTCCACCCCGACACGCTCTACGGAAAACGCCTCGGCTCCTACAAGGTGAAGATGGAGGCGGTGTTCCGTCGCCTCACGGACGCCTACGAGGTGCTCGGCAAAGCGAAGAAGCGCGAGCGCTACGACGACTACTTGCGCGCGAAGGATCTGTCCGAACAGGTGCGCCGCGGTCTCGCCGAGGGCGAGACGCAAGCGGCGAAGCTCGAGCGCGAAACCGAGGACGTGATCGTCGAGGCCGTCGTCGACCCCGACGCCAAGCCGGGCCGCGTGCCGAGGCCGAAGACGCCGCCGCGCCCGTCGCCCAGACCGCCATCGGCCGCGTCGAGCCGGCCCGCGTCCGTCCCCCCGACGTCTTCGCCGCCGCCGTCCACGTCGCCGCCGCCCTCGCGTCCAGCGTCCACGAGCGCCCCCCGTCCGCCCACCGCGTCCTCGCGGCCCGCGAGCGCACCGCCGACGGTCTCCGAGCCCTTCACCCCACCGCTTCCGGAGGCTCGGCCTCCGTCGGTGCCGCCTGGTCCCACGCGAGCCACCTCGACCGCGACCCCTCGCGCTCCGCTCGACGAAGAGGCCAAGCGCCAGCTCGCGCGGGATCTCCTCCAGCGGCGCCTCAAGGGCGCGACGGGTCGCCCGGCCACCCCCTCGGCGCCCCCGCCCGCCGCGCGTCCCTCGCCGCCGCCCGAGCCGGCGGACAAGGACGCGTTGCTTCGCGGGCTCGCGTCCTCGCTGCGCCAAGCGGCGCGCGTGACCGCGGGTGGGGATCGCGCGGAGCGTCAGCTCCAGGACGCACGCACGGCGGAGCAGCGAGGAGACCTCGTGGCGGCCGTGAACTCGCTGCGCCTGGCCACCTCGCTCGCCCCCGAGCGGGACGACATCGCGCACGAGCTCGACCGCGTGCGGCACCTGCTCGCCAAGCAGCTCGCGGAGACCTACGAGCGCCAGGCGCGCTACGAGGAAGAGAACGGCGAGCACGCGGCGGCGGGACGTTCGTGGATGAAGGTCGCCGAGGGCCGGCCCGAACGCTACGTGTACCCGATGTACGCCGCGCAGGCGTTTCTGAAGGCGAACGTCGAGCTCAAGCTCGCGAAGGACCTCGCGGAGCGCGCCGTGCAGCTCGCCCCCGAGAACGCGCGCGTGCGCGCCCTGCTCGCCGAGGTCTTCCTGCGCGCGGGGATGAAAGCGAACGCCAAGCGCGAGCTGGATGCTGCCGCAAAGCTGGATCCCGAGGCCGATTTCGTGAAACATCTCCGACGCGAGCTGAAGTGAGGCTCGCCCGCCGGCGTCGGCGGCGAACGGTGTCGCGTCGACGTGCCCTCACGACGTCGCGTCATCCGATTCACGGGAGATGAGGGCACGTTCCCTCGGGAGACCGGATGGAAAAGGTCATCGGCATCGATCTGGGCACGTTCAACTCCTGCGTGGCCGTCGTGGAGGGGGGCACCCCGGTCGTCATCGCGAACCGCGGTGGCTACAAGGTCACTCCGTCGATGGTCGCGGTGACCGAGGCCGGAAAGCGCCTCGTCGGTCACATCGCCAAGCGCCAAGCCGTGACCAACGCCGAGAACACCGTCTATGCAGCCAAACGTCTGATCGGCCGCAAGTTCGACAGCGCTCAAGTCAAACAAGCGATGGCGACCTGCCCGTATCGAATCGTGGAAGGTCCGCACGGTGATTGCCGCATCCAGCTCCGCGACAAGCCTTATAGCGTCGCCGAGATCAGCGCGATGATCCTCCAAGAGATGAAGATGATCGCGGAGGACTACCTCGGACACGAGGTCTCCAAGGCGGTCGTCACCGTGCCGGCCTACTTCAACGACGGCCAACGTCAGGCCACCAAGGACGCGGGCACGATCGCGGGCCTCGACGTCATCCGCATCATCAACGAGCCCACGGCGGCCGCGCTCGCCTACGGCTTCGGCAAGAACATCGACCGCACGGTCGCGGTCTACGACCTCGGCGGCGGCACCTTCGACATCTCGATCCTCGAGATCAGCTCGAGCGGCGTCTTCAAGGTCATCAGCACCGCGGGCGACACCTTCCTCGGCGGCGAGGACTTCGATCAGCGAATCATCGATTGGCTCGTGCAAGGTTTTCAAGACGAGCACGGCATCGATCTCCGCCAGGACCGCATGGCGCTCCAGCGTTTGAAGGACGCCGCCGAGAAGGCGAAGTGTGAGCTCTCCGCGGTCAACGAGACCGAGGTGAATCTCCCGTTCATCATCTCCAGTGCGCGCAACGAAGCGCTCCATCTCCAGCGGGTGCTCACGCGCGCCCAGCTCGAAGATCTCACCGAAGATCTCGTACAGCGCACGGTCCAAATCTGCGAGATGACCCTCGACGAAGCGGGCCTCGAGAAGGACGAGATCGAGGACGTGGTGCTCGTGGGCGGCATGACCCGCATGCCCGCGGTGCAGCGCGCGGTGTCGGGCTTCTTCGAGCGTGAGCCCACCAAGGGCGTGCATCCGGACGAGGTCGTGGCGCTCGGCGCGTCCATCCAGGCGGCCGCGCTCGTCGACGACTCGCCCGAGATGGACATGGTCCTCCTCGACGTCACGCCGCACACGCTCGGCATCATGGTCGTGGGTGGCTACTTCGAGGAGCTGATCGCGCAGAACACGACGGTGCCGACCTCGCGCACGAAGCCGTTCACCACCGTGCGCGACAACCAGACGGCGGTGAAGATCCTCGTGCTCCAAGGCGAGTCGCGCCGCGCGGAGGACAACGAGCTGCTCGGCGAGTTCGTGCTCACGGGCCTGCGCCGCGCGCCGGCGGGCGAGGTCACGATCGACGTGACCTTCGAGATCAACGCGGACGGCATCGTCAGCGTGCACGCGCGCGACGTCGAGACCGGCAAGGAGCAGTCGATCACCGTGACCGCGACGAGCGGCCTCACGCAGGACGAGATCGACGACATGATGACCGACGCGCAGGACTACGCGGTCGCGCGGCGGGCCGACGAGGTCGCCGAGGGCGCGAAGCAACAAGCGCAGACGCTCATCGCCGAGATCGAGAAGCTCTTCCCGGAGGTCGAAGCGGTGGTCGCGGGGAGCGACTTCGGGCGCGACGCGATCGAGAAGGCGCGCACCGTCGTGGAGCGCGCGCGTTCGCTCATGGAGCGCAACGACGCGGCGGGGCTCCGCGAACAGATCGAGGCGCTCGCGCGCACGCAGCGGATGTTCAAGGGAGTCGTCGGCAAGACGGCGTGACGGAGGGCCGTGGACGAGCGCGACGGCCATCGAGGAAAGAATCGTCCCGCGCGCAGCGGCTCGACGATCCAAGGCATGCCGTCGCCTGCGAAGCCGCCTGCGTCGAGCTCGAGCACGACGGAGACGCCGACGACCGGCGACGTCGGGAAGCACGAAGGCGAGGGCGACACCGCGAAAGCGGAGGCGGCGAAGTCCGACCGCGCGAGCAGCGAGCCCTCGCTCTCGCTCGAGTGGGCGCCGGACTCGCGCATCACGATGGACTTCACGGGGCCACCGCTCGAGCTCCCGGACGAGCTCGAAGCGGACGAGCCGCGACGCCCCTCGGAGGCCGCGCCGCTCACCCTCGACCTCGACGAGCTCGACGAGGACGAAGGGGCGCTCGGTCTCGTGCAGCAGACCCGCAAGTCGCACTCCGCCCTCGACCTCGTGGCGGAGATGGCGGAGCGCTACGCGCTCGACGACTTCACGGGCGCGCTCCGGATCTCGGAGCTCGTGCTCGGTCGCGACCCCGATCACCCCGACGCGCGCCGCATCGCGGGGGAGAGCCGCCGCCGACTCGAGCACCTCTACACCTCGCGGCTCGGCGGGCTCGCGCGAATCCCGAGCATCGCGTTGCCCGATGCGGATCTGCGCTGGCTGGGCCTCGATCATCGCGCAGGCTTCATCCTCTCGCGCGTCGACGGTCAGAACACGATCGACGAGCTCGTCGACATCAGCGGCATGCCGAAGCTGGAAGCGCTCAAGACGCTGGTCGAGCTGCTCGACGTCGGCGCGATCCGCTTGGCGTGACGCCGGTCGGATCGGGCACGTCGGGTAGGGCGCAGGGTCGGCCGCGACCACCTCGGGACGAGCCACGTCGCATCGCCGCGCGCGCGATCACTTCGTGCGCTTCAGCCGCGCCCGCGCGACGTCGCATCGTCGCGCGCGTCATCACTTCGTGCGCCTCAGCCACGCCCGCGCGACGTCGCATCGTCGCGCGCGTCATCACTTCGTGCGCTTCAGCCGCGCCCGCGCGACGTCCGCCCACTCGCCCTCGGGATCGAGCTCGAGGTAGGCCTCCCAATGAGGCGTCGCGTCGGCGAATCGGCTGAGCCGATCGTACGCGGAGGCCAAGTGGAAGTGCGCGTCGGCGAAGCCGGTGTCCGCGTCGAGCGCCCGCTCGAAGTAGGGGATCGCGCGGAGCACGTCGCCACGCTCGATGGCGAGGAAGCCGAGGTTGTAGAGCGCCTCGGGCTGATCGGGATCGACCACGAGCGCCTTCTCGTAGAGCGCGGTCGCGGCGGGTACGTCGCCTTGCCGAAAGCGCAGGTTTCCGAGGTTCGTGAACGCGTTCGCGAGCGAAGGGTCGAGGCGCAGCGCCTCGCGGTACGCCTCCTCTGCCTGCGCCCAGGTGGTCGGGCTCTCGTCGAGCCGACAACCCTCGAGGTAAGCGTCGTACGCGCGCCGTCGATCCTCGCGGCTCGGCTCGCGACGCAGCGAGCGCACCACGTCCTCGCGCAGCGTGTCGACGCGAAAGTCGAGGACGAGTTGGCCGGTCACGGGCTCGTAGACCGCGTCGGCGGCGCGCACGACCATCGCGTGCCCTTCCGCCACCACGCGCAGCTCGGCGAGCGGACGCACGACCTTCGGGAGCGAGCTGCGGAGCGCGTCGACGCTACGGCGCACGTCGCGTTGCGAGACCCCCGCCGCGAGCAAGCCCTTCACCACCCGCACCGCGATCAAGTCCTGGAACGAGTAGAGCCGCCGACGCCCACGGCGCGCGCTCGGGGTCACGATGCCCGCGCGATCCCAGCTCCGGAGCACGTTCGGCTCGAGCTCGAAGAGCCGCGCGACCTCGTGACGATCGTAGAGATCGGCGAGCGGATCGTCGGTGCGCGGCTCGGCCACCACGCGGCGTTCACGCGCCGGCTCGCTCTCTTCGCTCTCCTTCGCGACGGGCGGCGGCTCGACGATGCGGTAGCCGCCGTCGCCTCCGAAGACCACGTGGATGACGTTGTCGTCACGATCCTTCATGCGAGCACTCTCGGGCGGCTTCGGGCACGCGTTCCTCCGCGAGCTCCGCCACGAAGCACGCGGGGGCAAACACGTTAGTACAACGCCGCGCGGGCGCGAGCCGTTCGTCGCTCGCAGAGTCGTGGATGGCGCAGTGGACGTCGAACCAGCCGTCGACGCGAGGCTCGTCCGCGCATACCGAGACGGCCGTCATCGCGCGACCCGCTCCGTGCCGTGGTCCGCGAGCGGCCAGTGCAGGTCGACGTCGATCTGCAAGCACGTCCCCACGACGCGCGCTTGGGTCTCCACGACCGCCCGTCCGAACGCTCGATCCGGATGCCGATGCGCGACGTCCGCACACGCGAGCCGCATCGCGCGCAGCCGCACGCGCACGGAGCCTTGGACCACCCGCACGAGCGCTTCCGGATCGAGCACGCCCCGCAGCTCGCGGGCGAGCTCGTCGAGCGCGACGGTGAACATCGTCGTACCGAACCACGACTCGTCGTCGCCCCGTCGCGAGAGCTCACCTTCCGTCATCCGATCGGAGAGCGCGAAGAGGAGCTCCTCCGCCTCCCGCGTCAGCGCCTCGCCCCCACGAGAGCGGATCAGAGAGCTTCGTCGGGCTTTCGCCAGCCCGGGCACGCGGTGCATGTGCGGAAGCTACGTTTGCCTACATGTGGGGCCAACTTTTGCGCCAGCGGGCGGCCCGACGAGTCGCGGGCTCGAGCTCGGCGCTCGCGCGCCCGAATCGTAGGCTTGTCCCGCGTCGTTCGACGGAGCGACCCTCGTGCGCGGGGGATCGTTCTTGCGACTCTGCGAAACCTGCGGCGCTCGTTTCCGGGGCAACCCCGAACGTTGTCCCTTGGACGGCGGCAATCTCGTGCCGCTTCCGGATCCACTCATCGGGCGCACCCTCTCGGGGCGCTACGTGATCGAGGAGCGCATCGGGGTCGGCGGCATGGGCACCGTCTACCGCGCCAAGCACGAGGTCGTCGGGCGCGACGTCGCCGTGAAGTTCCTCGCGCCCGAGCTCAGCTACGAACCGACGAACCGCACGCGCTTCCTGCGCGAGGCGCGCGCGGCCAACCGCATCAACCACGAGCACATCATCGACATCACGGACTTCGGCGAGACCGACGACGGTCACGTCTACCTCGTGATGGAGTACCTCGACGGCATCCCGCTCTCGCGCGCGATCGAGGACGGCGCGCTCGAGATGACGCGCTCGCTCCGCATCATGCGGCAGATCGCGAAGGCGCTCGCGAGGGCGCACGAGCTCGACGTCGTCCACCGCGACTTGAAGCCGGACAACATCTTCTTGCTGCGGGGTTACGAAGGCGACTTCGTGAAGCTGCTCGACTTCGGGCTGGCGCAGATGAAGGGCGAGCTCCGCGTCACCGCCACGGGCACGGTGTTCGGGACGCCGGAGTACATCGCGCCCGAGCAAGCGCGCGGCGCACCGCTCGGCCCTCCCGCCGATCTCTACTCGGCTGGTTGCGTGCTCTTCGAGATGCTCACCGGCCAACTCCCCTTCACCGGAAGCACGCCGGATCTGATCCTCAAGCACCTGCGAGAGCCCGCACGCGCGCCGAGCTTCCACGTGCCGACGCTGCCTCCGGAGGTCGACGCGATCGTGCTGCGGCTGCTGGAGAAGAAGCCCGACGATCGCTACGCGACCGCACACGAGCTGGTGCAGGCGCTCGACGGAGTGCTCGGCACGCGCGCGAGCGTGGAGGTCACTCGGCCGTCGGTCGCGACTGCGCCGGCCTCCGATCCACATCCCGGCCACCTCGCGCTCGTCGCGCGCTGGCACGATCGCGTCGAGGTGTTCCGACACCTCGTGCACCGCGCGCACCCTCAGGGCGACGCTCCGCCGTGGCTCGCCGACGCGATCGAGGCGCTCGGTCTGCAAGTCAACGAGCTACGGAAGCTGCTCGAGGATCTCTCGGAGCGCATCACCCGCGCCGCGATCCAACAAGACGAGACGCGCGACGCGCGGCTACGGATCGGACACGCGCTCGACTCGCTCGCGTCGGAGATCGCGCGGGTGCAGCGCGAGCGCGCCGAGCTCGACGCGAAGCTCGCAGAATCGCGCGCGCGCCACGCGCAGGTCGAGGCTCCCTTGCGCGCCGCGTGGGAGCGCGCGCCGTCCCCACACTCCGGGACCACGCTCGACGAGGCCACTGGCGCGCTCGCGGAGGTGGGGGCGCTCGCGCGGATTCGCATCGACGCCCGGGCGAAGATCGCAGAGCTCGAAGGCGAGTCGCGCCGCATCGACGCCGAGAGCGACGACCTGTTCTTCCAGATGGCGCAGCTCAAGGGACGGCTCGCCTCGATGAGCGCGGGCAGTGAGGTCGATCTCGGGGAGCTCCGCGACGAGTCCGTCGAGCTCGACACCCGCGTGCAGGCCGAGCTCGACTCCCTCGCGCGCCGCGCCGACCCCGTGGTGCGGCACTTCATGGCCTTCCCGCACCTGCGCGAGGTCGTGCGCGGGGCAGGGTGAGGGGCGAAGAGAGCGAAGAATCGCGCCCGACGTGGTCGGCGACGTGGTCGGCGACGTCTTCGAACCTCCTTCGCGCGCACGTCGCGGAACCCATGCAGCCCGAGTGGCACCTCCGGCCGGGCGTGGTACCTCGTCCGGTCGCGGAATGACGCGCGCCGCGAAGTGTTCGCGCGTCGCTCCTCGTCTCCCGCGCTTCGCCTCACCGCCCAAGCGTCGACCCGTCTCCAGCGTCTGAGCCTGCGTCCCATGCGCCAGCTTTCTTTTCCTCGCTCCTCCGCGCTCCTCTTCCTCGTGCTCGCCGGCTGCGGTGGCTGCGACGAGGAGGCCGACGAAGGTGCCCTCGGTCCCGCCACCGGCAGCGTCGCGAACGCGCCCGATCCGACCAAACGCCTCCGCACCCCCGACGGTTACGAGGTGATCGAAGCGACCGACACCATGCGCCGCCAACGCGCCGCGCTCGACGAGCAGCGTCGCCTCGATCGCGAACGTTGGGTCCTCACGCCGACCACGCCCGATCCGGAAGCGGGCGACTACACGCTCGAAGAGGCGGTGACCGGGCTCCCGACCGACGGCGGGCTCGTGGCCGAGATCGACACCACCCTCGGCACGATCTTCTGCGATCTCTTCGCGGACAAGGTGCCCCGCACGGTCGCCAACTTCATCGGCTTGGCCCGTGGGGCGCGTCCGTGGTGGGACCCGCGTCGGGGCGAATGGCGCCGCGGTGAGCCCTACTACGACGGCACCATCTTTCACCGCGTCATCCCGGGCTACCTGATTCAGGGCGGCGACCTCTATGGCGACGGGACCGGAAACCCCGGCTACTCCATCCCGGACGAGCCGCACCCCGAGATGACCCACGACCGCGCGGGCCTCCTCTGCATGGCGAGCTCCGACGTGAACGAGAACGGCGCGCAGTTCTTCATCACCGACGGCGCCACCCCCGACCTCGACGCCGACTCGCGCTACACGATCTTCGGTCGCTGCCGCGACGTCGAGATCGTCGAGCGCATCGCGCGGGTCCCGCAGCTCGAGGGCAACCGCCCCATGACCGACGTCGAGATCGAACGTCTCCGCGTGCGTCGCGTCGCCGGCGGTGCGGCCAACGCGGTCCGCACGCCGCCGCGCCTGCCCGACGGCGTGACCCCGGAAGAGTTCCACCGCGGCGCCTCGCCCGGTCCGGGCGAGCTCTGGGATCCGGCCGCGCGTCGCCGTCGCGAGATGGGCGAAGAGCCCGACCCGCTCGATCCGCGCACCTTCCGTCCCGAAGGGGGCGAGCGTCAGCGCGTCACGGAGTGATCGTCCGGCATTCAAACGGAAAAGAGCGAGTCGAAGTCGGCTCGCTCTTTTCCGTTTTCGGCTCCCGATGGGCGGCAACCCTCGGGAGTCGACGTCTCGGAGACGTGGCGTGTTCGCGCGTCGCGTCCGAAAATCGGGCGCGTTCAAGCCGGAGCGGCCATTCGCCGCTCCATTCGTCGCTCGGAGCGGAGCAACATCTCCTGGAACTTGTTGTCTTGACGCCACACGTCGCCCGCCAAGACGCTGATCAGACCCGAGCGCAGCTCGGGGTCGGGATCGTCGTAGAAGAAGATGTGGTCGATGATCTTGGTGTGGTAGAAGCTGTGAATCAGCGCCCCGAAGACCCGGTAGGCGTGGTTCATCTTCTCCGCCAGAGGCGCCAGCAGCGTGGGGTCGGACTCGCGGCCCTCCGCGAGCGCGGGCGCGAGGATCTTCGAGGCGTGGAACGCGCCGTCCATCGCGAAGGCGACGCCGCTCGAGAAGACGGGGTCGAGGAAGGCGCGCGAGTCACCCACGCAGCCCCAGCGCACGCCCGCCGGCACGGTGTTCTTGAAGCTGTAGTCGCCGAGCACCTGGGTCATCGAGCGCGTGGCGCCCTTCGTCAGCCGCTGCAGCTTCGGGCTCGCCGCGTAGCGCTCCTCCCACCACGCCTCGCTGACCACGCCCTTCTGCGCGCTCACGAAGCCGACGGAGAGCCGGCGGTTTCCGAGCGGGATCACCCAACCCCAGCCCTTGTCGAGGATCAGGACCGTGATGTTGCCCTGGCCGTCCGTGTGCAGCTCGCGCTCCGCTTCGTCCGTGAGGTCGTCGAAGTGGACCCAGACCGCCGCCATCCCGAAGCCTTCGATTCGCTCGAAGCTCTTGTGCTGCCGGCAGAGCAGGCGCTCGCGGCCCGTCGCGTCGACGACGTAGCGCGCGCGGAGGACCGCGCCGTCTCCGAGGTGCACGCGCGCCTCCGCCTCGTCGGTCTCGACCCGATCGACCTTCGTGTCGAACCGGACCTCCGCGCCGTGGCGCTTCGCGCATTCCGAGAGCTCGACGTCGAAGCGCGCTCGATCGACCTGGTAGGCGTGGCTCCGAGTGCCGCTGAGCGCGTCGCAGAAGTTGTAGCGCGCGAACTTGCCGCGCTCCTCGTCGAGGAAGTCGGCCCCGGCTTTGTACGCGAACCGGCCCTTCGGCTCGAAGCCGAGCGCGTCGAAGACCGGCAGCTCGGCCGGCAGGAGCGACTCGCCGATCTTGAAGCGCGGGAAGGTCGACTGCTCCAGGACCAAGACACGGTTGCCCTCCTTCGCGAGGAGGCCGGCGGTGGTCGAGCCCGCCGGGCCCGCACCGATCACGATGACGTCGAACTGCTCGTTGCTACCGCTGCTCATGCCCGCCTCATCACCAACGACGTGTTGATGCCGCCGAAGGCGAAGTTGTTGCTGACCACGACCTCGGGGCGTGCGTCGCGCGCACCCCCGATCACGAACCCTAGGGGCGGGATCTCCGGGTCGACCAGGGCCAAATTTCGGCTCGGCGCCACGTACCCCTCGTTCATCATCGCCACGCAGAAGGCCGCCTCGATCGCGCCGCACGCGCCGAGGGTGTGCCCGGTGAAGGCCTTCGTGCTGCTCACCAGGGCGCGCTCGCCGAAGACCTTCCAGGTCGCGCGCGCCTCTTCGACGTCGCCCACCGTGGTCCCGGTGCCGTGCGCGTTCACGTAGTCGACCGCGCTCGGATCGAGCTTCGCGTCGTCGAGGGCGAGCCTCATCGCCGACTCCATACCCTCGGGGGAGGGCGCGGTGATGTGGGTTCCGTCGCAGCTCGTGCCGTAGCCCACGAGCTCGGCGAGGATCGTCGCGCCGCGATGCTTCGCGCGCTCCCAATCTTCGAGCACCAGCGTGCCCGCACCTTCGCCGACCACGAGCCCGTCGCGGTCACGATCGAAGGGGCGCGGCGAGAGATCCGGGCGATCGTTGAAGCGCGTGCTCGTGGCTTGGAGCACGTCGAAGACGCCCGCGGTGATGTAGTGCATCTCCTCCGCGCCGCCGCAGATCATCACGTCCTGCAGGCCGTAGCGGATGGCCTCGTAGCCGCTGCCGATCGCTTGGCTCGCCGACACGCACGCCGCGCACGTGGTGTAGACACGGCCGCGGATGCCGAGGTGGACCGCGAGGTTCGCGGCGCAGGTGTGGGTCGAGAACTTCAGGTACGCGTTGCTACCGAGCCCGAGGAGCGCGTTCGGTGTCTCGAGCGTGAGCGCGAACTTCTCCCACGCCGCGGTGGAGCCGTGTGTGGAGCCGTACGCGAGCCCGGCGCGGCCGCTCGTGAGCTCGTCCTCGCGCAGACCCGCCTGCGCGAGCGCCTGCTCGGTCGCGTGGAGCGCGAGCAACGCGACGCGACCCATGGTGCGCGTGACCTTGCGCGACCAGCGCGTGACGTCGGTGCGCACGGGCGCGCCGAGCCGCGTGAGCATCTCGGGATGCGCGGCCCACGCGTCGCAGCGCGCGATGCCGTGACGACCTTCGCGAAGCGCCTCGCTCGCGGTCGCGAGGTCGTCGCCGATCGGGGTCGCGACGCCGATGCCGGTGATCGCGACGCGCCTCACGAACGACCCGCGGCGTCGAGAGGCTCGACGCGCACGCTCCAGGCGGACGAGAGCGCGACGTCCACCACGCGCGAGGTCGTCGGTCGCGCCGCCTCGACCAGACGCAGCGCACCTTCGCCCGGATGCCCCGAGAAACGCGAAGGAATCTCGATCGTGCCGTCGACACGTCGTCGCTCCGGCGCGCCGATCTTCGCGAGCGCGCCCTCGGACTTCGTCCCGAGCGCGATGGCGACTCCGAGCGCGACGTGCGGCGCGAAGTCGTGGATCGGCTCGGGAAGCGGCTCCTCCGCGATCGAGACGACGACTTGCTCGACGTCGCCGTCGGCCAGGAGCATCCACGCCTCGAGCAGGCTCATCGCGAAGGTGTGCTCACCCGCCGCGATCGCGGTGGTGAAGCCGCGGTTGACCACGCTGATCGAGAAGAGGCCCGCCGCGGTGTTGTGCACGCTGTTCTTGAAGCGCGCGGGCGAGACGATGCCGCTGCCCTCTTGCATCATCTGCATCTGCTCGACCGCGATCTGGATCTCGCCGTGCTCGCTGCCGAACACCGTCGCGCACTGGTCGAGCGCGAAGCCCGCGTCGCGCGCGGCCTGGGTCATCACCTCGATCGAGGTCTGCGTGAGCAAGCTGGTCGCGCGCTTCATGCGCGGATGCACGACCTCGCACGCGGGGCGCTCCGCGGGCGGAGTCGTCGAGTCGGCGGGGTCAGCCGCCGACGGATCCTCACCTCGCGCGAGGTAGGTCGCGACGTCCGGGATGCCGGGGCTCCAGAGCCCACGACCGTGCAGGTAGATCGACGGCGTCATCGGGCGCCTCGTTCGAGCAGCACGCTCGCGTTGTTGCCGCCGAAGGCGAACGCGTTGCTGAGCACGAAACGCAGCGGGCGCTCGAGCACCTTCTGCGGCACCTGCACCTCGACCTCCGCATCGAGCGGGTGCGAGCCCACGCCCGCGGGGATCCAGCCTTGCTCGAGCGCGACGATCGAGAAGATCGCTTCGACCGCGCCACACGCGCCGAGGGTGTGTCCGGTGAGCGCCTTCGTGGACACGACGGGGACCTCCGGCCCGAAGAGCGCGTGCAGCGCCTTCGACTCCGCGGCGTCGTTGTACTTCGTGCCGGTGCCGTGCGCGTTCACGTAACCGACGACCTCCGGGCCCACACCCGCCTGCGCGAGGGAGGCTTCCATCGCGCGTTTGGCGCCGAGGCCTTCCGGATCGGGCGAGCTCATGTGGTAGGCGTCGCTCGTCTCGCCGACCCCACGCAGCCACGCCTTCGGCGTCTCGCCGCCGCGGGGCTCGCGCTCGAGCCGCAGGTACGCGGCCGCTTCTCCCACGTTCATCCCCGGTCGATCGACGCCGAAGGGGCGGCACGGCTCGGAGGCCATCACGCCGAGGCTGTGGAAGCCGCGCACGGTGGTGTTGCAGAGGCCGTCGACCCCGCCGACGAGCACCGCGTCGGCGAGCCCGAGATCGAGCAAGCGCCGCGCGGAGGAGAAGACCTTGGCGCTCGACGAGCACGCGGTGCTCACCACGAACGCGGGGCCTTCGAGGCCGAGGTCCGCCACCACGAGATCCTCGAAGGCGTGGAAGGGGTGCTGCTCGAGGTAGACGTAATCGCTCGGAAGCGCGGGCGGCGTGGGGGCGCCGCGGCCGAACCAGTCGAAGTGGATCGTCTCGGTGCGATCGATCCCCCCGGTGCTCGTGCCGAGCACCGTCGCTACACGCGCGTTCCCCCAACGCGCCTTCGCCGCGTGCACCGCCTCACGGACGTCCTGCAGGCCGAGCAGCGCGAGCCGCCCCGTGCGGGATTCTTTGCGCGCGAGGTGTGGCGGAAGAGGCGGAAGCTCACCCGGAACGGTGCCGGTGATGGCCTCGAAGGGCACCGCGAAGGGCACCTCTCGAAGTCCGCGCGTGCCCGCGTGGAGCGCGCCGACGACCTCGGCAGTGGTGCGACCGAGGCCGCAGCACAGACCGTAGGCGGTGATGGGGTAGGGCTGACGAACCATGCGAGCAGGCGAGACGTGGCGCGGCGCGGTGAGATTCGCAACCGCGCCAATGGCTTGGATCACGGGCGAGCGCACCCAACCACCGATTGAGGTCAGTAGACCATCAGGGAAATCCCACCCCCGTGCCGATCCGCGTAGGGCGCGACCGCGATCTGGCGGCCCGGGGGAGGCACGGGCTGGTCGCCGACCCGCCACACCTCGGCGTAGCGGCGCTTCTTCACGCCGATCGAGAACGCGACGACCCCGACGACCTGGAGGATCGTCAGCGGGATCGTGAGCTCGAGATCTTGCGACGTCCCGTGCTGCGCCTGCCAGAGCAGAGGCCCGACGAGGGGAACGGCGGCGACCGCGTCGTCGGTCGCGAGGATGGTGCTGATCGCGTAGCCGCCGACGAAGAGGCCGAGGCCCGGCCACATCAGGAATCCGAGGCGGCGCTCGAAGACGCGTGCGTAGGGCGGAACCTCCATGCCGTCGCGGAGGCGGATGCGGGTGCGGCGCGGGATGGGGCCGGGTGCGAGCGGCGCATACGAGGGCGCGCCGTAGCCCGGCTGTGGATACCCGGGTTGCGAGGGCTGCGCAGGTTGGCCGTAGGTGGGCTGGGCGGGCGCGGCGCCCTCGTACCCGGGCGGCACGAGCGGTGCGCCGTTCGGCGGAGCCACCGGGGCCGCGTCCGTGCTCGGCGGGGCGGCGGTCGAGCCCGGCGTCGTGCTCGTCGTCGTGTTGGGCGTCGTGCTTTGGGCCACCGCAGGGTCGACGGACTCGGTCTCCGCGGGTGTGGGGGTCCGGGGAGCGTCCAGCTCCGACGCGCCTTGCGCGGCGACGAGGGACGGGAGCGAAGCCAAGCTGAAGCAGAGCACGAGGAGGACGCGCATCGCGCGACAACGTAGCAGGCCATCGGGGTTGTCACCCCGCGACGGTCGCAAGCGCGTTCATCGGCTCCGCGCTCTCGCGCGGCCTGATAGTTTCGCGTCGGCGTTCGACCACGCTTTGGTTCGTTCGAGCTCTCGCGGTCGTCCGAGTCGTTCGCGATCGGCCCTCGCTTCACGCGCTCTCGCTCGCTCCGGTGCCGCCGACGCGCAGCTCCACGCGTGCGCCACCTTCGCGTGGGCTCACCGTCACGTCACCGCGATGCGCGCGCGCGATTCGGCGCGCGAGGGCCAGGCCGAGCCCGAGGCTAGGGTGCCTTCCGCCGTCGCCGCGCACGAAGGGATCGAACGCGCGCTCGTCGAAGCCGTCCCCGCGATCGTCGAGCGAGAAGATCACCGCGCCGTCTTCCGCGCGCACCGAGAGCTTCACGAGCCCTCCGCCGTGCCGCTGCGCGTTCTCGACCAGGTTCGCGAGCGCTCGCCCGAGCAACGTCGGATCGCCCACCACCGTCGGTCGATTCGTGAGCTCGTCCTGCGGGATCTCGAGGAGCGCCGGATCGAGCGCGAGGCGCTCCAGCGTCCGGCGCGCGAGATCGAGCGCGTCGAGCTCGTGGGCGTCGAGGGTCTCGAAGTCGAGGCGCGAGCGCGCGAGCAGCTCGCCGACCAGTCGATCCATCTCCACGATCTCGCGCTCGATCTCGTCCACCCCGCGCTCGTCGAGCGCGCCCTCTCGCGCGAGCTCGAGCAGCACACGTACGTGTCCGAGCGGCGTGCGCAGCTCGTGCGAGACCGCGGCGAGCAGCTCCTTCTGATCGTGGAGCTGCTTTTGGATTCGTTCGGCCATGCGGTCGATCGTCTCCGCGAGCAGCCCGACCTCGCCGCGCATGCGCTGGGCTCCGACCCGCGCGTCGAGATCGCCTTCGCCGAGGCGCTCCGCCACGTCCGCGACACGACGGATGGGGAGCGCGAGCTTTCGCGCCAGCGCGCCGCTCGCGATCGCGAGCACGCAGACCGCGACGAGCAAGCTCGCGGCGAAGCGTGGCGCCATCGGGGGACGATGCGCGAAGACGTGGGCCTCGCCGCCCGGTACGTGGAGCACGAAGGGCTTGCCGCGCGTCTCACCGCGCGGTCGACGGAGCACACGGTTCTGGTCGTCGAAGAGCGCGACCCCGAGGTTCAGATCGCGCTCCGCCGAATGCACGAGCTCCTCGCGCGCGACCGGATCGTCCCAGACCTCGGCGAGGCGGTTTTCGGCGAAGTGCTGGAGGCCCGCCATCTCTTCGCGCCAACGGTTGCCGCCGAACGCGTAAGACACGAGCCCGACCGCGAGAGCGGTGACCGCGATCACGACGACGAGCCAGACGAAGAGGACTTTGCGCAGGCCGAAGCGGTGGTGCTCCTTCGGGCCGCAGGCGGGGCCGCTGCGTCTCATCGGGCGCTCCCTTCGGCGACACAGACCGTGACGGAGTCGGTGACGACGTCGCGGTGCGACGTGTGCGCGCGCAGGATCACGCGGGCTCCTCGGGGAGGTTCGCGGCGAAGACGTAGCCGACGCCGCGCACGGTCTGCAGGAGCTTCGGCTGACGTGGATCGTCGCCGAGCTTCTTGCGCAGCTTCGACACGTGCACGTCGACTGTGCGCTCTCCGACCACCTCGTCGCGTCCCGCGAGCGGCAGAAGCGACGCGCGCGGGATCACGCGCCCCGCGCGGCGCAGGAGCGCGACGAGGAGATCGTATTCGAGCGCGGTGAGGTACACCTCGCGGCCTTCCACCGTCACGCGCCGCGACGCGACGTCGACGACCACGCCGCCCGCGGAGAGGCGTTCGTTCGGCTCGCGCGTCTGCGTTCGACGCAGCACCGCGCGCAGCCGCGCGAGGAGCTCGCGCGGACCGAAGGGTTTGGCCACGTAGTCGTCCGCGCCGAGCTCGAGGCCGACCACACGATCCGCTTCGTCCCCGCGCGCGGTGAGCATGAGCACCGGAACGCCGCTCTTCTTTCGGAGACGCCGCAGCACCTCGAGGCCGTCCATGCCGGGCATCATCACGTCGAGGAGAACCGCGTCGTACGCGCCCGCCTCGAAGAGCGCGAGCCCACGCCCGCCATCCGGCGCGTGATCGAGCGCGACGTCGTGCGGCCCGAGGTAACGCGCGAGGAGCTCGAAGAGGCGGGCGTCGTCGTCGACGAGGAGGACGCGGGTGGTCACGGCGGTCATGGTGCGCGGTCGCGGCGGGAGGGTCGAGGTCGCGCGCGGGACGTCGTCTTGCGACGAGGCGTCGAAGTGCGCGCACACGGCTCAGGGGTGTGGCCGGTGCGGGTGGTGAGCGCGACGGCGCTCGGGCGGTGGCTGCGCGCGGTCCTCGGCGTCCGCACGTCGTGCGGCGTCGACGCAGACCTGCGCCACGTGACGCTCGAAGTGCGCGCGGCGGTGGTGGTGGTGATGGCGGAGCGACGCGAAGCCGTGCGCGAAGCCGCCGACGATGCCGAGGGTGAGGAGGGCGATGAGGAGGGGACGCTTCATGACGAATTCTCCGAGGAACGTGGGAGGGAAGGGATCAGCTCTCGGCGCGGGGGTCGCGGCGCTCCGAAGCGGGCGACTCGCGCGCGAGCCACGCGAGGGCCGCATCGGCGTCGTGATGGACGTCGAGGGGCGTGCGCGGGGAGGGGAGGCAGTGCTGCTGAACGAACGCGCGCCACGCGTCGTACAGGGCTTCGTGCATCCGGTTCATCGCGGCTCCGCGCTCAGCGGTAGGGACCGAAGCCGAAGCGACCGAGGGGACCGAAGCCACGTCGCGCGAGGATTCGGCCGAGCTCGGCGCGCTGCTCGTCGTCGAGGGCCTCGTGGATCTTGCGGAGCGCTTCTTTGGCGCCTTCGCGGAGGCGCGCGAGCTTGGCGTCGTGGCGCTCGAACGCGGCGTCGAGCGCGTGGGGATCGAACGCGGGGCCGGACACCGCGGCGCGCGCGGCTTCACCGGTTTCGCGGACCTCTCCCTTCAACGCGTGTGCCTCGTCGAAGAGCTCCGCGAGGGCTGCTCGAATGGCCTTCTCCTGGCCCGGGCTGGTGTCGAGGTGCGCGAAGAGTCCGTCGAGCATGGCGAAGGGGCCGCGGCGCCATCGACGGTGGCCGTGGTGGTGCGGGTGACGAGGGTGTGCGCAGCCCGCGGCGAAGCGGGCGTGGCGGCCGCGACGGAGGACGGCGACGAGGCCGATCAAGGACGCGATGCCGATCACGAATCCGAACATGGGGAACCTCCTGATGGGTTCCTTCGTGGGGGTCGTTCGTGAAGGGGCGGCGCCGTGATCGATGAAGAAGTGTGAAGGCGGGGCGTTCGTTCGGCGCTGGGCTGGGGTGTTGGCGTGTTGCTCCGACTTCGACGCGGCGGGCCTTCGATCGCGGGTCTTTGGACGTTGCTTCTTGGAAGCGTGTGCGCCGAACCGGACACGTCCCGCAAAAACCGGTGGAGCGCTCGGAGCCGAACGCGCGAGCGCGTCGTCTCCTCGTCCACAGGG
>CALJLK010000061.1 GCA_937982655.1 uncultured Sandaracinus sp. | reverse complement strand
TTCCGGACGCACGCGGGAAACGAACCGGCGCGGGAATTCCTGAAAGGCCTCGGCGCCAAGGAGATCGCCGCGATCGTCGACGCGCCCGTGCTCACGGTGCGCACGCGGCTGTTCTACGCGCGCAAGGAGCTCTACGCGGCCCTCGCCGAGGAGCCCGCGCTCTCCGCGCTGATGGAGCGTTTCCTGGCCGAGCTTCCGGGCCGACCGACGGAGAGCGAGCCATGAGCCTGCGCGCTCTCGAAGCCTACGAGGACGGTCGGCTCTCCGCGGCGGGTCGCGCGCGTGTGGAGGCGAAGCTCGCCCGCGATCCCGCGCTGCGCCGGCTCCGCGCCGCGCTGCGCGCGTATCGCGCGGTGATTGTGGAGCTGCCCGCCCCGCGCGCGTTGGTCCACGGGCTCGAAGAATCCACGCTCGACGAATCCCTCGCGACGCGCATCGCCGCCGACCGCGCGCTCGATCGCGCGCTCTCCGACGCACGCGACGTCGAAGCCACGCTCGATCCCCGCATCGATCGAGCACTCGCCAGCCGCCTCGCCACGGAACGCGCGCTCGGCGCGGCGCTCGACGAAGCCCGCGAACCGGCACTTCGGCTCGACGCGGCGGCGCTCGAAGCGAAGCTCTTCGCCGCGATCGCGTCGGAGCCCGCGGCCGTCGCGGACACCGGCTCGGACACCGTCTCGGACACCGTCTCGGACACCGTCTCGGTCGCGCGCCCGCTCCCCGCCCGCGCGATCGCCGCCTACGTCGACGGCCGACTCTCCGCCGCAGGCCAACGCCGCCTCGAAGCGCGCGCGGCCACACGACCCGAGCTGGCCGACGCGCTCGCCCGAGCACGCACCCTCGCGGCGCTACGACGAGACTCCGAGCGCGCCGCGCGCGACGCCGTGAGCGCCGTGCAGCTGGACCGCCTCGAGCTCCCACTTCGTCGTGAGGTCGCGCGCATCGACTCCGCGCGCGCCCGTCGACGATGGCTCGGCGGCACGGCGCTCGCGCTCGCCGCCGCCGCCGCGTTCGCGTTGTTGGTCACGCGCCCTCCTGCGGCATCGGATCCCGTGGCCGACGTCCAGCCCGACCCGATCGCGCCGCTCGTGATCGCGGCGCCCACGTTGGATGCGGAGATCACCGCCCTCGCGGGCGAAGCGACGATCGACGGACGCGACGAGCCGCTCGCCCTCGGCGACGGGCTCCGAGAAGGCGAGCTCGTGAACGTCGCCGGAAGCCTGCATGTGCGGATCGACGAAGGCACGGGCGTCGCGATCACGCCCGGTCTGTTTCGGGACCGCCCCAGCACGGTCGCCCGCGTCCGCCTCGAGCGCCTCCGCGCGGACGGGATCGAGCTCGCGCTGGTGGAAGGACGCGTGGCCTCGGAGGTCCTCACCGGCACCCCGTACGCCGTCGTCGCGGGCCGCTACCGCATCGAGGTTCGCGGGACACGCTTCTCCGTCGATCGCGATGCCGACGCGGTCGCGGTTCGGCTCGACGAAGGCCGCGTCGCCATCTCCCGCGACGGCGAGCTGCTCGTGCTGCTCGAAGCGCCCGCGGAGTGGCGCTCCTCCGACGCGCTCGACGTGCCGCGCACGGTGGAACGGCCTCGAGCGCTCTCGAGCGAGCTGCGTTGGCCCGCGTTCCGGCTGCCATCGGGTCGCTTCGCCGAGATCGAGCTCGACGGTACGGTCCTCCCCGCGGCGGACGGGCTCGCGATGCGGGTCCCTGCGGGTGACCACGAGCTGCTCGCGGTCGACGCGGACGGCCGCCGTCACCGAGGGATCGTGAACGTCGACGAAGGCTTCGTCTTCGACGAGCGCGCGCTGACCGCCGAGCCGAGCACGCCACGGCGGGGCTACCTCCGCCCCGAAGCGATCCGCGAGGTCGTCGCACCGCGCGTGGAGCAGCTCAAGCGCTGCTACGAACGCTCACTGCGCCGAACGCACCCCGAGCTCGCGGGCAGCTACGTGCTGCGGGTGATCGTGGGCACGGACGGCCACGTGCGCCGGGTGCGCGTCGTGACGGACGGCGAGATGCCGCCGCCCTTCGTCACCTGTCTGCAGCTCGAAGCGCAGGCGTGGGTCTTCCCGCGCCCCGAAGGCGACGGCCCCGTGACGTTCGACCTCCCGCTCGCGTTCTCCGCCCGCGGACTCTGAGGTCGGCCGTCCGAGCCCCCGATCCGTTCGTCGGATCGTGCTGGTCTGCGCCCCCGATCCATTCGACGGCTCGTGCTCGTCTGCGCGCGAGCTTTGAGCTTCGTCGCGGATGACGAATCCCCGCCGACCGCGTGCACCTACTCCACGCGCTCGAGCCCCACATCGCTCGCGCGACCACACCGCGCTGCGCCTACTCCACGCGCTCGAGCCCCGCATCGCTCACGCGCGACCACACGCCGCGCGCGTGCACCCAACCACCGGTCAGCCGCGCGATCGCGATCGCCACGCGTGCGCCGTGCGGCTCGGGCGGGATCGCGAAGCCGACCTCGACCTGGCGCAGCGCCGTCACCACCGCCGCGGGCGCTCCGCGCAGACGCGGCCCGAGCTCGCGCGTCAGATCGCTCGCACGCACCCGGCGCACCTCCCACACGAGCTCGTCCTCCGCGAGCCGGAACCCCGTCGCGCGCTCGCGCACGTCGACCGCGAGCCCTTCGGCCGCGAGCCATTCACGCAGCGCCGTGGCTCGGAGCAGCTCGTTCTCGGCGGCGAAGACGTAGAGCAAGTGGTTCTCGAAGAGAGGGGTTTCGACCCGCGGCGACCACGGGCGTCAGGTGCGATCGAGAACGCCGCCCGGAGGCGGCGTCGTCGAAGCGGGTGCGAGCGCGAACGCTCGCGCTCAGTGACCGCTCAGTGACCCTGTTCGCGGTCGATGCCCGGATGGGTCGGGTCGCCCGGCTCGTGGCGCGGGTTCGCGGTGAGGTAGGTCCCATCGCGGCCCGGCAGGTTGAGCAGAACTTCCTTGTCGTAGAGGAAGTGCTCGCGCGAGGTCGAGGGCGGCATGTGCAACCCGGTGTCCATGCGGATCGCGTCGCAGGGGCACGCCTCGACGCAGTAGCCGCAGTAGATGCAGCGCAGCTCGTCGATGGTGAAGACGGCGGGGAAGCGCTCGTAGCCGTGCCGCGGATCGCCCTCGGCGTACTCGGCCGGCTCGATGTGGATGCACTGCGCGGGGCAGGCGGTCGAGCAGCAGAGACACGCCACGCAGCGAGGCGATCCGTCGGCACGCTGGGTCAGACGATGAATCCCGCGGAAGCGCGGCGGATACTCGCGCTTCTCTTCCGGATAACGAACCGTCGCGATCTCCTTCTCTTCTTCGGGACCGAAGGTGTTCTTGAAGAAGCGCGCCATCGTCTTCCCGAGACCCTTGGCGATCTCGGGGGCGTAGAGCTGATCGGAGAGCGTGCGCTCGGGCTTGGGGACGACCTTGATTCCGACGGCCATGGGTTGCCTCAGGTCCAGAGCAGGACGGCGATGCCGGTGAAGAGGATGTTCGCGAGCGCGAGGGGGAGCAGCGCCTTCCAGCAGAGCTTCATGAGCTGGTCGTAGCGGAAGCGCGGCAGAGTCCAGCGAATCATGAGCTGGAACCAGATGAGAATGACGATCTTCACGAGCGAGACGAGGACCTGAATCAGGATGACCGCCCAGTGCTGGAGCAGGATCTGATCCTGGATCACCCAGTCGGTCATCGGGATCGTGAGCTCCCAGGTCCCCGGAAGGTCGAGCCCGCTGCGGTAGAGGAAGGGAACGTCCCAGCCGCCGAAGAACAGGATCGACGCGATGGCGGACAGACCGACCACCTCGACGAACTCACCGGTGAAGAACATGCCGAACTTCATGCCGGAGTACTCGGTGAGGTAGCCACCGACGAGCTCGGACTCACCTTCGGGAAGGTCGAAGGGCACGCGCTTGGTCTCCGCGACCGCTGCGAAGAGGTAGAGCACGCAGGCGATCGTGAGCGGCGGGATGAACACGCCCCAGACGCCCTGCTCGTACTGCCAGAACGCCATGTCCTCGAGCCGGAGCGACCCGTAGATCATGAAGCAGGGCACGACGGTCAGGCCGAGCGCGACCTCGTAGGACACCATCTGGCTCGCGGCGCGCAGACCGCCCATGAGCGAGTACTTGTTGTCCGACGCGTAGCCGCCGATCGCGGCGCCGATGATGCCGGTGCCCGCGACCGCGAAAATGAAGAGCATGCCGACGTTGAGCGACGCGACCTGCATCGGGATCGAGGTCGCCACGCCGCTGCCGTCGCACGCCATCACGGTCGCCACGTCGCGCGGCACCACGTCCGTCGCGCACTCCACGAACAGCGTGTCCGCGAAGGGGATGACCGCGAAGATGACGAGCGCGGGCACGAGCGTGATGATCGGCGCGAGGCCGTGGAGGAGCTTGTCCGCCTTGGGCGGGATGAAGTCTTCCTTGAAGATCATCTTCAAGGCGTCCGCGGCCGGGTGGAGCAGGCCGAGCAGCGCGAGCTTGCCGCCGCTCTCGACGATGCCCGCGTGCAGCTTGTGGCCGACGCGCAGCAGCACGCCGGCGATGCCGAAGCCGATCACCGCGAGGTAGAACGTCTTCGCCTCGAAGCCGAAGAGCGTCTCGTTGCCGGTGAGCAGCAAGATCGCGAGGCCGACGATCGCGAGGCCAGCCGCGAAGAAGGATCCGAAGATCCCCGCCTCCATCGGCTTGAGCGTGAAGCGCAGGAAGTCGACCAGGCTCGCGGGGAGCGGGATGTGCGCGCGGTGGGGACCGACGCGGTCCTGGATCATCGCGGACTGACGCCGCTCGGCCCACACGAGCATCGGCGCGAACGCACCGACGACCACGAGGACGATGAACAGGATCTTCGCGACGGCGACGAGAATCTGGGTTCCGAGCTCCATCGTCGTGCTCTCAGGCGCTGGCCTGCGGTTGGGCGTCCGCGGCGGCCGCGGCGGCGTTCATGTCGTTGCGCACGTCTCCGGTGCGCTCGTAGGAGAGCGAGAGCCCCAGCTCCTTCGCGATGGCGCAGAGGGTCTTCCACGCGGGGTGCACGCCGTCGGGCGCCGGGATCGCGCGCACGAAGGTCTGCGCCATGCCCTTGGCGTTCACGAAGGTGCCGAAGGTCTCCGCCCAGCTCGCGACGGGGATCTGCAACGACGCGACGCTCGGGAGCGGGCCCTCGTTGCTCGCGAGGCAGACGACCACGTCGAGCTTCTTGAGCGCGTCGAGCTTGCCCTCGCCCTCGCCGCCGAAGTGGCCGAGCGCGACAACCGAGGAGACCTGACCTGCCAGGACGTCCGCGAGGAGGTCGTCGAGGTCCGCGAGGTCACGCCCCGCCACCTGCGTCGCGCCCGCGCGGTTCGGGTTCGGATCCGCGTTCTTGAGGATCGCGTCGCCCTTCCAGCCGATCGCGTCCGCGTCGCGCGCCGCGAGGTAGAGGCGGCTCGTCCCGAAGAGCTTCGCGAAGCGCGCCGCAACGAAGTTGTCCTCGCTGGACATGCCGGCGCCGAGCACCACCGCGAGCTTGCCCTTCTCCTTCACGCGACCGAGCAGCGTCGCCGCCTCACTCGGTGCGTCCTCGGGGAGGAGCTTCTCCGCGCTCGCGCCGCGACCGAGCACCGGCGTCACCAGACGACGCTCGTGCACCTCGCGGTACGTCATCATGCCCTGGTCGCACATCCAGAAGCGGTTCACGTCCGCGTTGTCGCGCGGGCGCAGGCGGTAGACCTTGCCGTAGCGCGGGTCGAAGTCGACGTGCGTGTTGCAGCCCGTGGCGCAGCCCGTGCAGACGCCCTCGGCGCTCTTGAGGAACCAGACGCGCGCCTTGAAGCGGAAGTCGCGGCTCGTGAGCGCACCGACCGGGCAGACGTGCTCGGTCATCAGCGTGTAGTCGTGGTCGAGCTCGCGACCCGGCGCGAGCACGATCTCGTTGCGGTTGCCGCGCTCGCGCATGTCGAGCACGTGGTCGCCGACGAGCTCGTCGCACACGCGGATGCAGCGCGTGCACATGATGCAGCGCTCCGCGTCGTAGACGATGGTCGGACCGAAACGCACGCCCTTGGGCTTGTGCACCGGCTCGGTGCGCTTGCGCTTCAGGGTCGCCTGGTGCTCCTCGTAGTAGTCTTGGAGCTTGCACTCGCCGGCCTGGTCGCAGATCGGGCAGTCGACCGGGTGGTTCAAGAGCAGCAGCTCCTGCACGGCCGCCTGCGCGTTCTTCACCTCGGGACCGACCGAGTCGACCTCGAGGTTCTCCTCCGCCGCCTGCTGGCATGCGGGGACGAGCTTCGGCTTGGTGTCCGGGAGGAACGCCTGCTTCTTCTCGTTCCACTTCAGGATGGGCATCATCATCTGACGCCCGCTCTTCACGTGGACGAGACACATCCGGCAGTTGGCGGCGACGCTCAGGCCGGGGTGCCAACAATAATGCGGGATCTCGATGCCGGCGCGCCAGGCTGCGCGGATGATCGTATCGCCCTTCTCGAAGGGGATCTCCTGGCCGTTGAGCTTGAAAGTCGGCATGACTTCTTTCCGGGCTCTCTTACGGATGCGCGCCGCTCAGCGGTCGCACTCGCCGCCGATCATGTTGACCGAGCCGAAGGTGGGGATGATGTCCGCGATCATGTCGCCCATGATCATCTCGCGCGCGGCCTGGAGGTTGAACCAACAAGGTGGACGCACGCGGAGGCGGTACGGGGTGCCGCTCCCGTCGGAGACGAGGTAGAAGCCGAGCTCGCCGTTGCCGGCCTCGGTGAAGGAGTAGACCGCGCCCTTCGGCGGCTTCAGGCCTTCCATCACGAGCTTGAAGTGCGCGATCGTCGCCTCGATGGTCGAATAGACCTCGCGCTTCTCGGGGAGCATGATCCGCGGATCGTCGATGCTGACGGGGCCCTCGTCCGGCATCTGATCGAGCGCCTGCTCGATGATGCGGAGCGACTGACGGATCTCCTCGGTGCGGACCATGAAGCGGTCCCAGTTGTCGCCGTCGGTGCCGACCGGGACGTCGAAGTCGAAGCGGTCGTAGACGAGGTACGGGTGGTCCTTGCGGACGTCGTACGCGACTCCGGTCGAGCGGAGCACCGGGCCCGTCACGCCGAGCGCGAGCGCGCGCTCCTTGCTGAGCTTGCCCACGCCTTCCATGCGGTCGAGGAAGATGCGGTTCTTGAGGAGGAGCGACTCCGCCTCACCGACGACCTTCCGGATCTCCGGCATGATCGCGCGGACGTCGTCCTTGAAGCCCTCGGTCGGCGGCGCGGCCATGCCGCCGATGCGCGCGAAGCTGTGCGTCATGCGCGCGCCGGACTCCTTCTCGAGGATGTCCCAGACCCAGTCGCGCACCTTGAGCAGCCACAGGAAGGGGGTGAACGCGCCGAGCTCCATCGCGGAGGCGCCGTTGCACGTGAAGTGGTCGCAGATTCGCGCGAGCTCACCGAGGATCACTCGGTAGTACTGGCAGCGATCCGGGACCTTCACGTCCAGGAGCTTCTCCACCGCGAGCGCGAAGCCCACGTTGTTGAGCATCGGCGAGACGTAGTTCAGGCGGTCGACGTAGGGGAAGACCTGCGCCCAGGTCCCGCGCTCGCAGCTCTTCTCGAAGCCGCGGTGCAGGTAGCCCGGCTGGACGTCGACGTTCATCACCGTCTCGCCGTCCAGGTCGAGCACCATCCGAATGGTGCCGTGCATGGCCGGGTGCGACGGGCCCATGTTCAGGCGCATCGGGTCGGCTGGGATTTCGAGGGCTTCGTCGTCGTCCTCGAGGATCTCGTCGGCGGGTTCCATGTGTGATCAACCCCGAAAGAAAAAGAGTTTGAGAGTCGGAGAGGAGCTTTCGCTCACTCGGCGGCCGACTCTTCGGGCTTCTTGGCGAACTGGGCCTCGGCGATCTCCGAGTCGGAGAGCGCGCGGCGCTGACCCGTCTGGACGGCGATCGACGGCGAGACCTGCTCGTCGCGTCCGGCGAGACGTTCTTCCCAATCGACGCGCGCGAAGGGCTGGCCTTCTTCGATGCCGAAGGGCGGGAGCTTGAGGGTGTCGTCCGCGTCGCGGTACTCGACGAGCGGCTGCACGCGATCGATCGGGTAGTCCTTGCGGAGCGGGTACCCGACGAACTCGTCGTACATGAGGATGCGGCGCAGGTCGCGGTGCCCGGCGAAGCGGATGCCGAACATGTCGAAGACCTCGCGCTCGGCCCAGTTCGCGCCTGCCCACACCGTGGTGAGCGTCGGCACGTCCTCGCCGTCCTTCACGTACGTCTTCACGCGGATGCGGTGCTTCTTCTCGAACGAACGCACGGAGAAGAGCACGTCGAAGCGCGGCTGCCCTTCCACCTCACGCTCGGGCCAGTCGACCGCCGTGAGATCCGTCCAGTGGTTCATCGCGAGCTCCGGATCGTCGCGGAGCACCTGCGCCACCCGCACCCAATCCTTCAGCGCGACGCGAACCTCTTCGTCGCCGCGGAAGCTCGACGTCTCCAGGATCGCGTCACCGAGGACGCTCTGGAGCTTCTTCACGACCTTGGCGCTCATGCGCCCTCCTTGCTTCCGCCGCCGGCGATCGGAAGCGCGCGCTTCCCGCGGAGCTGCGCGAGCTCGGGAACGACCTTCGGGAGCACGGTGACCGGCTCGCGATTGCCCTTTTGAATCTTCTCCATGAGGAGCATCAAACCGTCGAGGACGGCCTCGGGGCGCGGCGGACAACCAGGAATGTAGACGTCCACCGGGATGATCTTGTCGACCCCGGGAATCGTCGTGTAGTTGTCGTAGAAGCCGCCGCAGCTCGCGCAGGTTCCGAAGGAGACGACCCACTTCGGCTCCGCCATCTGCTCGTAGATGCGCTTGAGCGCGGGGCCCTGCCGCTGGCTGATCGTCCCCACGACCCAGAGCACGTCGCTCTGACGCGGCGAGAAGCGCGGCGCCTCGGCGCCGAAGCGCGCGATGTCGTAGCGCGGCGACGCGACGGCGAAGAACTCCATGCCACAGCACGCGGTCGCGAACGGATACTGGAAGAGCGAGTACTTCCGGGCCCAGGCGAGCAGCGATTCGAACTTCGTGGTGAAGAAGCTCTCACCCGAAGAGCCTCCCACGATGGTCTTCACTTCTCCCATTCGAGGGCTCCCTTCTTCCAGGCGTAGATGAGCGTGACGCCGAGCACGACGAGGAAAAGCACCATCTCGAGGAAGCCGATCCAACCCAGTTGGCGGAAGAGCGCCGCCCACGGGTACATGAGGACCGCTTCGATGTCGAAGACCACGAAGAGGATCGCGGTCAGGTAGAACTTGACGCTCTGCCGGAGGTGGCTCGCACCGGTGGTGTTCGAGCCGGACTCGTAGGGCAGCAACTTCTCGGGCGTAGGTTTGTTCGGGCCGGCGAGCGAGGTCGCGGTGAACATCCCGAGCGCGACCAAGGTCGCCACGAGCAGGAGCAAGAAGACGGGCAAGTAGGCGCTGAGCATCGAAGCGAGCTCTCTCGGGTCGGGCGGTCCCATGACCTCGGGGCTGGAGCCCTGGCGGTCCGGGACCGGATCCTGGCGGCTTGGGAGGGCCGAAATCCGCGGAAATCGGCGCAATCTCCCGAGATTCGTACGCGCTTGTAGCGTCGTGGCGATGCCCCGTCAATCGAGTCCTTCGAACGCGCCGGGGTCGCTCGCCCCCGAGGCTCGCGGCTGCGGTCGTACCGAGCCACGCACCGACGCTTCGCCTCGACCCTCCGCACCGGCCGGGACGCACGAACTACGGCTCGGTGGGTGGACCACGCGAGCACGGACGGGTTTTGCGCCGCCAGTCGACTGTGCGATGGTCCGCGCGCCTCGGAGGCGGATCGCAGGTGGGCGATTCGTCCGCGAGCACGATCCGCGAGCAGGGATGCTCCGCAGGACGAGGGGAAGACGTGAACGTTTCAGTGGTTCGGATCGCGCGCTCGATCGCGCTCGTGGGGCTCGTCGCGGCCCAGCCGGCTCCGACCTCCGCGCAGGCGACGGCGGAGACCCCCGAGCCCAGCTTCGCCGAGAACCTCCAGAAGGGCGTCGACGAGTTCTTCGGGGAGTGGATCGTCGGCCCGATGGCGTCGGTCCTCTTCTTCGACATCGTCTTCTGGGACACCCCGCCCGCCCACGACGACGCCGCCGCCCGCGAGGCCGCGAACCTCCGCGACGGGGAGCCGCTCGCCCACGCCTCCGACAACGATCGCGGCTGGATGCTCTCCGCGGTGAACCGCTTCGATCAGGCCAAGCTCGCCGGGATGATCGGCGCGGAGGCGGCGGCTGCGATCGTGGCCGCACGCCCGACCGAGGGCTTCGCGGCGATCGGCGAGATCGACTCCATCGAGGGCGTCGGCGCGTGGGAGCGGCACCTGCTCTGGGCGCACGCCAACGCGCTCAGCATCCCGTTCATCGTGCTCTGGCTCGTCTTCGGGGCGATCTTCTTCACCGTCCGCTACGGCTTCATCAGCATCCGCGGCTTCCGTCACGCGATCGCGGTCACCCGCGGGCACTACGACGCCCCCGAGGACCACGGCGAGGTCAGCCACTTCCAGGCGCTCTCGTCCGCGCTCTCCGCCACCGTCGGGCTCGGCAACATCGCGGGCGTCGCGGTCGCGGTCGGCATCGGCGGCCCGGGCGCGGTGCTCTGGATGATGATCGCGGCGTTCTTCGGCATGAGCTCGAAGTTCTCCGAGTGCACGCTCGGCCTGATGTACCGAGAGACCGACGCGAAGGGGAACGTGTCGGGCGGCCCGATGCGCTACCTCGACAAGGGCCTCGCCGAGATGGGCCTCGGCAAGCTCGGCAAGGTGCTCGCGATCGGCTTCGCGATCATGTGCGTGGGGGGCAGCTTCGGCGGCGGCAACATGTTCCAGGCGAACCAGGCGACCGCGCAGATCAGCAGCGTGCTGCCGCTCTTCGCGAGCTCGGGCGGCAAGCTCGCCTTCGGCATCGCGCTCGCGTTGCTGACCGGCGCCGTGATCATCGGCGGCATCAAGCGCATCGGCCGCGTGGCCGAGCTGATCGTGCCATTCATGTGCGGCGTGTACGTGCTCGCGGGGCTCGCCGTCGTGGTGATGCACGCGAGCGACATCCCGATGGCGTTCGGCAAGATCTTCGGCGAGGCGTTCTCGCCCATGGCGGTCGGCGGCGGCGTGCTCGGTGTGCTCGTCGTGGGCTTCCAGCGCGCGGCGTTCTCGAACGAGGCCGGCGTCGGCTCCGCGTCCATCGCGCACTCCGCCGCGACCACGAACGAGCCGGTGCGTGAGGGCGTCGTGGCCCTGCTCGAGCCCTTCATCGACACCGTGATCGTCTGCACGATGACCGGGCTCGTCGTCGTGATCACGGGCACCTACCAGAGCGGTCTCGAAGGCGTCGAGATGACGAGCCGCGCGTTCGACACCGTGATCCCGGGCTTCAAGTACGTGCTCACCGCGACCGTGGTGCTCTTCGCGTACTCGACGATGATCAGTTGGAGCTACTACGGCGAGCGCTGCTGCACGTTCCTCTTCGGCACCGCCAGCTCGATGCCCTACCGCGTCGTCTTCCTCGCCTTCACCGTCCTCGGCTCGATCCTGGAGCTCGGCAACGTGATCGCGTTCTCGGATCTGATGATCCTCGGCATGGCCTTCCCGAACATCCTCGGGATGCTCCTGTTGTCGGGGAAAGTCCGAGCGCGGCTCGACGAGTACTGGTCGCGCTTGAAGGCTGGGGCGATGACGAAGCGAGCACCGGAACCGAAGGCGCGCGCTTGACGCTTTGCGTCAGATCCACCGACCATCGCGGCTCGACGACGCGCGCATGAAAGATCCGAACGGCACGAGCGTGGACGCAGAAGCGGCCGTGCGGGCACAGCAGTCCGGCGAGGCCACGCGTTGTCCCCATTGCGCGGGGAGCCACCCCAAGACGTGGTCGCACTGCCCGACCACGGGCAAGCCGCTGACGACCGGGCCCGCGCTCGTGGGGCGCGTGATCGGCGACCGCTACCGCATCCTCGGTCTGATCGGCGAAGGTGGCATGGGCGCCGTCTACGAAGCCGAGCACCTCGCCGTTGGTCGTCGCGTCGCGCTCAAGCGCCTGCACCCCGAGCTCGCGCACGACTCGCACGCGATCAGCCGGTTCCAACGCGAAGCGCGGGCCGCGGGGGCCTCGGGTCACGAGCACGTGGTCGACGTGCTCGATCTCGGCTTCGCGGAGGACGGTGCTCCGTACCTCGTGATGGAGCTGCTGGTCGGCGAGAGCCTCGCGACCCGCCTCAAGCGTCAGCGTCAGATCGCGCCGCGTCGCGCGGCGGCGATCGCGGGCCAGGTGCTCTCGGCGCTGGAAGCCGTGCACGCGCTCGACGTGATCCACCGCGATCTGAAGCCCGACAACATCTTCCTCTCGAAGCGCAACGGCCGCAGCGACTACGTGAAGGTCCTCGACTTCGGCGTCTCGAAGATGAGCGCGGAGGGCAAGGACCCGAAGCTCACACGGACCGGCGTGATGGTCGGCACGCCGCACTACATGTCGCCCGAGCAGGCGCGAGGGGTCCGCAACCTCGATCACCGCGTCGATCTCTACGCGGTCGGCGTGATCCTCTACGAATGCCTCGCGGGGCAGCTCCCCTTCCAGGCCGAGAACTACCACGCGCTCTTGCAGTCGATCCTCGCGCGCGAGCCGACGCCGCTGCAGCAGCTCGTGCCCGATCTCGACGCAGGTTTGGTGGAGGTCGTGCATCGCGCGCTGGCGAAGCGAGCCGACGATCGTTTCCCGAACGCACGCGCGATGTGGGAGGCGCTCGTGCTCTTCGGTGCCGATGCTCCCGCGCGGACGGAGTCGGTGCCCGCGCCCTCCCAGGTCGCGGGGCCTTCGCTCGCCACGGGTTTCGGAGCGCTGCCCACGACGCCGATGGAAGGCGAGATTCTCCGCGCGAAGCTGCGTGAAGCATCCGCGTTCCAACCCGTGCAGCTCCCCACGCCGCCGCCCCTCGATCCGGCGCGGCCGCGCGCCGCGTGGTCGGGCACGGGCCGCGCGTTCGTCGCGACGAGCGCGGATTGGTCGGACGCTCGTGCCGATCTCTGGCGCGCTCCCTCGCTGCCTCCGTCCAGCGCGAGCGCGTCGATGCCACCGCGCTCCACCGGCGCCACGCCGCGCGCGGCCGGGGCCGCGAGCTCGCTGCGCCCCTCGCTGCCGTCGCGCACGGCCGAGCCTCGCCGTTCGTTCGAATCCGAGCCCAAGACCGAGGCGCGCGTGAAGGGCGCGCTCGTCCAAGCGACACGCGAACGAGTGGTCGCGCGTCACGGAGCCCCGACCGACGCTTCGATCGTGCGGGGGCTCTCCGCGAACCACGCCGCCACGCTCGGGGGGGTGATCTTGCCGATGGCGTGGATCCCCGCCGCCCCCTTCGTCGCGTACCTCGAGGCGCTCGAGCTCTCGCGCGGTGGTACGGATGGACGGGAGTCGCGGCTGTGTGGGCGCGAGGTGGGCGAGCACGAGCTGCCACGAACGCATCGGCTCGTGCTCCGCAACGCGACCCCGACGAGCGGCATCGCGAAGCTCCCGACCGTGCTCCGCTCCTACCTCGAGGGGACGACCGTGCACGTCGACGGAACCGAGACGGGCTCGTTCCGCGTCGAAGCCGACGGCGCCCCCAGCGCTCACGCGTTCGCGTCGTTCGTCGCCGGTCTGACCGAGCGCTACCTCGAGCTCTGCGGCGCCCGCGAGCCTCGCGCGTGGGTGCAGCCGACCGCGTCGGGCATCTCGCTCTCCGTTCGCTGGCGCTGACAGCTTCCTTGAGGGTCTGTCGCCAGACCCTCCCCCACGGGGCATGGTTCGAAGCGGAATCGTGCACAACGGAGCGGACGCAGTCCGCGGAGGTGCACGATTCCGCGAGACGGTCGCGACCGCGCGAAGGCGCGGTGCGACAAAGCCCCGAGGGGCCCCCACCCACGAGCCTACGCTCGCTTCGCGAGCTGCGCGCCGTCCGGTAGGCGGCTTGCGAAACTGGCAATCAGCTTCTCTTCAGGCTCCCGACCCGACCTGCCGCGCTACGGATCGCGTGGTAGCTTCGCGACGATGAACAGCGCGATGAAGTCGTTCGCGGCACGCCGGGCCCGCCTCCTGGAAGCGATCGGGCCGGGCGTGGTGCTCGTGCCCTCCGCTCCGGTGTTCCCTCGCAACAACGACGTCGAGCACCCCTACCGCCAAGACAGCGACTTCTTCTACCTCACCGGCTTCGACGAGCCGGAGAGCGTGCTCGTGCTCAGCAACCAACACCCCGAGCACCGCGCGGTCCTCTTCGTGCGTCCACGCAACCCGGAGCGCGAGATTTGGGACGGTCCGCGCCTCGGCGTGGAGGGCGCGATCGCGGAGCTCGGTGTGGACGCGGCGTTCGACGTCGCGGAGCTCGCGGAGAAGCTCCCGGATTACCTCGGTGACGTCGATCGCGTGCACGTGCGCGTGGGTCGCGGACACCCATTCGACGCCACGGTCTTCCGTGCGCTCGACGTGGTGCGCGGCCGTTCGCGACGAGGGATTCGCGCACCGACGGAGCTCGTCGACCCCGTCCGCACCCTCCACGAGCTGCGGCTGCGCAAGGACGCCGACGAGCTCGCGACGATGCGACGCGCGGCGGAGATCACACGCGACGCGCACCTCGAAGCGATGCGCGTGGCCAAGCCAGGTCGACGCGAGATCGAGGTCGCGGCGGAGATGGAGCGGGTGTTCCGGCTCGGGGGCAGCGAGCGCCCCGCGTACGAGAGCATCGTCGGCTCCGGACCGAACGCGACGATCCTGCACTACCGCGCGGGCAAACGCGTGCTCGGCGAAGGCGAGCTGCTGCTGATCGATGCGGGCTGCGAGCTCGACTACTACGCGAGCGACGTCACGCGCACTTTCCCGGTGAGCGGGCGCTTCAGCCCCGAGCAGCGCGCGCTCTACGACGTGACGCTCGCGTCGCAGCAGGCCTGCCTCGACGCGACGAAGCCGGGCGCGACGCTCGACGCGCTCCACGACGTCGCGGTCGACGTGATCACGCGCGGGCTGATCGAGCTCGGGTTGCTCTCGGGCAGCGTGGCCGAGAACGTCGAGCAGCAGAAGTACCGCGCGTTCTACATGCACCGCACGAGTCATTGGCTCGGCATGGACGTCCACGACGTCGGCCTCTACTACGACGCGGGCAAGCCGCGCCCGCTGCAGCCGGGCTTCGTGCTCACGATCGAACCGGGCGTCTACGTGGGCGCGAACGCGGACGTCGATCCGAAGTGGCGCGGGATCGGGATCCGCATCGAGGACGACGTGGTCGTGACCGAAACGGGCCACCACAACCTCACGCACGACATCCCGAAGCACGCGGACGAGATCGAACGAATCCTCGCGGATCGTTGAGCTTCGACGACCTCGCGTGATGGCGAATCGGCCGGCTGATGGTGAATCGGCCGAGGCACCGTCGACGTCGTCGGCACTCACGGACTCAGCGCGCGAAGAGCTCGTGCGCGCGTGCGAGCGCGTGCTCTTCCGTCGCCCCGAGCTCGGCGCACCACGCCTCGATCGAGAGGCGACCGCCACGCTCGAAGGCCGCCCGCAGCGTCTGCTCCGCGCGCGGGTTCCGGTACCAATCCTCGTCGAAGCGATCGCGGAGCGCGCCCCACGCCGCGAACGCGCCAACGAGCGCACGAAAACGCGCGCCCGAGCTCGCGGGGGACCACACGAGCGCGCGCGCGAGTCGCGTCGAGAGCGGCACGCCGAGCGCACGCTCCACGAGCTCCGTGACGCGCTCGTCGACGTCGACGGTCAGGGTCGGCGCGACGTCGACCAGCAAGAGCCCCGAGCCCGCAGCCGACGTGTCGTGCAGGCCGCGCACGAGCGTGCCGACCGCGAGCACGCGTGAGAGCACGAGCGTCACGAGCGCGGCATGGCGCGCGAGGGTGTCGGCGTGACGCGGCTCGATCGCGCGCGCGCGCCACGTCGCAGGCTCACACGCGAGCTGCGCGAAGAGCTGGCCGTAGCCGCGCGCGACCGTCGCGACCGCGGGACGCGCGAGCGCGGGCGGCAAGCCGGGTGAGCCGAGCGAGAGCGCCACGGCGCGACCGGCGACCTCCATCGCGAGCACCTCACCGAGCACCCCGTGATCGAGCCGCGGCGGCAGGAGCTTCGCGTCGCGCCCGACCGTACGCACGACGAGCCGCGGCGCCGGAAACGGCGCGCGATGCGGCGCGTCGACGCGCACCACACGATCGAGCACGGCCTCGTAGCCGAAGGGCAGGAGCGCCTCGCCGAAGCGGCGCCACCGCGTCTTCGACGAAACGAACACGTCGAGCTCGGGCCGACGAAGCGCCGCGAGCAGCGACACCGCGTCGTGAGCCCCACGCTCGTCGAGGATCCCGCGGAGCACGTCGTCCGTCGCGTCGAGCCATCGCGTCGCCGACGCACGTCGCGCCTCCGCGTCCGGGCCCGCGTCCGCATGCGAACCCACGCCCGCTTCGGCGAGCCACCGCTGCGCACGTCGGTCGCTGGCCCGTCGCGCGTCGCGCCACAGCCGGTCCGCGCGCTCCGCTGCCTCCTCCGCCGCGAGGAGCGTCGCGTGGCCACGTTCCCCCAGCTCGCCCTGCCAGAGCCCCGCCAGCAGCGCGCGCCACGAGCGCGTCTCGCGCCCGAAGCCGTGGCGTCGGCTCAGCTCGCCTTCGAGCGCCTCTCGCGGTCCCTCGAGCGTCCGCTCCGCCTCCGCGCGCGCGAGATGCGCCGCCGATGCCTCGTGCTCGCCCGGCTCGAGATCGGGCGCCGCCTCGGCGAGCAGCCCCACCGCGTCGCGCGAAGGGAACGCGAGCTCGGGAGGCTCTTCGCCCCGCGCGTTCGCGAGCGCCGCCTCCGCTTCGCTGCGCCGCCATCGCTCGATCTGAGCTCGAAGCTGGTCTCGGGCTTCCACGCCGGAAGCTTCTGCCACGAGACGCGCCGAACGTCTCGCGTCGGACGCACGATGCCCCGCGAGCGCGAGCGCCTCACGCCAGGCAACGCGAGCGCTCGACGACCCCTGCCTGAGCAGCCACGCTCGCGCCCCATGGGCCACGAGCGATTGAAGCAGCTCCGCATCGGCGTGATCGGCGCGGGCAACATGGGCACGACCATCCTCGAGGGGCTCCTCGACGCCGGCGCGGCGACCGCCGATCAGCTCATGGCCTCCGACCCACGCGAGGCGCGGCGGCGCGAGCTCGACGAGCGCGGCGTGCGGACCAGCGCGTCGAACCTCGAGGTCGCGCGCTTCGCGGAGCTCCTCGTGCTCGCGACCAAGCCTCAGGTCTTCGATCGCATGCTCACCGAGATCGCCTCCGGCACGGGTCCCGACACCCTCGTGGTCTCCATCGCCGCGGGCATCCCCATCGCCGCGATCGAGTCCCAGCTCGCCCCCGGCACGCGCGTGATTCGCACGATGCCCAACACGCCCGCGCTCGTCGGCGCCGGCGCCACCGCGATCGCGCCCGGCTCCCACGTGTCGGAGGAAGACCTCGCGACGGTGGAGGCGCTCTTCTCGTCGGTCGGCATCACCGAGGTGCTCGAAGAGTCGCTCCTCGACGCCGTCACCGGGCTCTCGGGCTCGGGCCCCGCGTTCATCTTCGTGATCATCGACGCGCTCTCGGACGCCGGCGTGAAGGTCGGCCTACACCGCACGACCGCGCAACGTCTCGCCGCGCAGACCGTGCTGGGCGCGGCGAAGATGCTGATCGAGACGGGTGAGCATCCCGGCAAGCTCAAGGACATGGTCGCGAGCCCCGGCGGTACCACCATCGCGGGTCTGCACACGCTCGAAGCGGGCGGGCTGCGCAAGACGCTGATGGACGCCGTGGAGAACGCGACCCTTCGCTCGAAGCAGCTCGGCGAAGAGCTCGCGAAGAAGCGCGGCGGCTGACCGCTCCGTCAGCACGCCTCGAATCGCGGGCTCACCGAAGATCCGTCAGCTCCCCACGAGCCGCCTTCAGCCGCGCGGGCCGAAGATCGCGGTGCCCACGCGCACGAGCGTCGCGCCCTCTTCGATCGCGATCTCCAGATCGTCGCTCATGCCCATGCTGCGCTCGGGCACCGCGTGTCGATCCGCGAGCGCGGCGAGCTCTCGGAAGTGCGGCCGCGGATCCACGTCCGCGGGTGGGATCGCCATGAGCCCACGCAGCTCGAGCGAAGACAGCCCTCGCACGTGCGTGACCAGCGCGTCGAGCGCCTCCGGCAGCACCCCCGACTTCTGCGGCTCGCGCCCGACGTTCACCTGCAACATCACCGAGAGCGTGCGCCCACGCTCGCGCGCGCGACGATCGAGCTCCGTCGCCAGCCGCTCGGAGTCGACGCTCTCCACGCAGACCAGCGCCGCCACGGAGAGCAGCGCCTTGATCTTGTTCGATTGAAGGTGCCCGATGAAGTGCACCTCCGCGCCTTCGAACGCGCTCGCCTTCGTCACGAGCTCTTGGACGTAGCTCTCACCGAAGAGCGTCTGCCCCGCCTCGCGCGCCTCCGCGATCGCCGCCGGCGGATGCACCTTGGACACCGCCACGAGCCGCACGCTCGACGGCTCGCGCCCCACGCGCGCACAAGCGTCCGCGATCCGCGCGCGTACCGTGCGCAGCCCCGCGCGTACGTCGTGACTCACGGCCACGCCTCCACCGCACCGTGCGCGACGAGCAGCTCCAGCGTCTCCGCGACCGGAAGACCCACCACGTTGGAGTAGCTGCCCTCGATCCGCGCGACGAACCCGCCTGCGAGCCCCTGGATTCCGTAGCCGCCCGCCTTGTCGCGTCCCTCGCCGATCGCGACGTAGCGCGCGATCTCGTCCGCGCCGAGCGCACGAAACACCACGCGCGTCACGACGTCGCGGACCTCGAGCGTTCGGCCGACGCGACCGAGCGCGATCGCGGTGCGGACCTCGTGCGTGCGACCGGAGAGACGTTCGAGCATCGCCCTCCCCTCCGCGGCGTCCTCGGGCTTGCCGAGGATCACCTCGTCGGCGACCACCGTGGTGTCGGAGGCCAACACGAACGCCTCGCCCACGTCGGCGAGCGCGAACGCGGCGTGGAGCTTCTCCTCCGCGAGCCGCCGCACGTAGTCGCGCGGGGTCTCCCCGACGACCACCGACTCGTCGACGTCGCACGGGCGCACCTCGAAGCGCAGCCCGAGCGTGCCGAGCAGCTCGCGCCGGCGCGGCGACGCGCTCGCGAGCACCAGCGGGCGCGGTTGGTGGCTCACGCGAGCCGCTCCCGCTCTTCCTGCCAACGCTGGACGCGGCGCACGTACGTGCGGCTCACGTGCTGTGGGTCGAGCTTGAGGAGCTTGGCGATCTCCACGAGGAAGCCGCGCACGTAGACCAGCGCCGGCAGCGACGCGAAGTCTTCGTCTTCGAGCGCGCGCAGGTACGCCTGCCCGATCTTCGTGACCGACGCGACGTCCTTGAGCGCGATGCCCTGCGACTCGCGCACCGCGCGCAGCAGGTTCCCCGTGAAGTCCGTCTCCGGCGTGATCACCGGCGCGGGCACCAAGGGCCGCACGCGCTCTTGGCTGGGCACCTCGACCGGCTCGGGCGCGACGGGGAACACGCTCAGCTCGTAGGGTCGACGCCGCGCAGGATCGAGGAGCACGTCGTGCGCCTCGTCGAGACGCGCCCGCAGCCGCGCGAGCCCCGGGCCGTCGAAGAGCCCGTAGCAGGCGAGCGAGCTCGGCCCGTACAGCTCTCGCGCACGCTTGGACGCGCGACGAATCTCTTCGTCGGTGGCACCACGATCGACCTCCAGCACGTCGTGGTGCGTGTCGACCGGCACGTCCGGGATCGGACGACGGCGGTGCTTGCCCTGCTCGAGCGCGAGCAGCCGCCGCGCGATCTTCTCGATGTTGCGGCTCGCCTTCGTGCCCGGGCTCTCCACCAGCAGCGGTCGCCCGATCCGCAGCGCGTTCCACACGGTGTCGTCGGTGTCGACGTAGCCGAGGTAGTCGAGCCGCAACCCGAGCCGACGCCGCGCGGCCGACTCCATCTGCTCGCCGAGCTCGAGGTCCGCGCGCAGCCGCGTCTGGTTCACCACGAACGGGAACCGGAACGTCTCGATGCACGCCCGAACGCGCTCCGCGAGCGGACTGCGGCGTTCTTCGAGCGCGCGCGCGAGATCGAGCGGCGGCGGGTTGTTGCCGTAGCGACGCAGCTCGGCGTTCAGGGCGCGGCGCTCCTCCGCGTCGACCGCCTCGCGCAGCACCGCGCGCGCGAACGCGGAGCGGACGAAGCGGTACGTTCCTTCGATCGCGGTGGGCTCGGGCAGCGTGACGAACACGCCGACGTCGCCGTCGAGCCAGAGATCCAAGATCGAGCGGTGGGTGCCCGCGCCGAGGTCGAGCACCACGTAGTCGGCGTCGATCGCGCGGAGGCGCTGCATGAGCTTGCCGCGACGCGCGCGACGACGCTGACCACGCGCGGGCTCGTCGATGCCCGCGTGCAGCAGGCGCATCCCGGGCACCGGCAGCTCCACCGCCTCGTCGATGCCCACCATCGTCGCGATCTCGGACGGCAAGAGCGCGCCCGGCAGCGTGACGCGCCCGTCCATCGACTCGAGGCTCATCAGCTCGAGATCGAGCTCTTCCGCCGCACGAAAGGTCGGCAGCGGCGGCTCGTAGGGCGCGAGCCCGTTCGGGTGGCCCACCCCGAGGAAACTGTGGAGGTTCGCGCCGCCCGCGTCGCCATCCACCACCACCGCGCGTCGACCGAGGGTCGCCATGTAGACCCCGAGGTTCGCGGCGAGCAGCGTCTTGCCGACCCCGCCCTTCGCGCCGCCGACCACGAAGATGCGCGGCCCCGCGGCCTCGTCGGCTTCCTCGGAGGGCTCACGGAAGAGCTCGATGTCGGGATGCTGCGACTCGGACATCCGGCGGGGCGTAGACGAGCCCCCCCATCCACGCAACCGCCCGCCCACTGCCGACGACCCGCGCCCCAGCGCCCACGCCGAAGCCGCACCCCGGTTCCTGGACAGCGCTGTTAGAGTATGGCGCCGTGCAACCAAGACCGAACGAGCGCGATCCGCTGCGACACCCGGTGCTGATCCTCAACCGCAGCTACCACCCGGTCCGCATCACGTCCGCTCGCGAAGCCTTCACCCTGCTCTACTGCGGTCGCGCCGACGCCCTCGACGCGGCCTACGAGCCCTTCGACTTCGACGCGTGGTCGAGCCTCGCCCCCGAGCCGGGCGCGCCCACCCTCCGCACGACGCGCGGCGCGCTCCGCGTCCCGAGCGTGCTCTTGCTCAAGGACTACAACCGCGTCCCGCGCACGCCGCTACGGCTCTCGCGCCGCAACATCTTCCTGCGCGACGGCAACCGCTGCATGTACTGCGACGACGCCGAAGACGAGCTCACGATCGACCACGTGCTCCCGAAGTCGCGCGGCGGGCTCTCGCAGTGGGAGAACCTCGTCGCGTGCTGCCGCGCGTGCAACCTCGCGAAGGGCCGGCGAACCCCGGAAGAGGCGGGGATGAAGCTGCGCGAGCGCCCGATGCGACCGACCTGGACGGTCGTGATCCAGCTCGACGGCCTCCGCGATCCGCTGCCTGCGTGGGAGCCCTTCCTCGGCAGCGTGCTCAAACGCGCTTCTTGAACGCGCGGTCGCGTTCAAACGCGATTTGCCGTCCGCACGCGAGCCCGCCGTCCGCACGCGAGCCCGCCGTCCGCACGCGAGCCCGCCGTCGAACCGGTCCGCACGCGAGCCCGACGTGTGCCCCGAGAGCGAGCTCAGTCCGCAAACACCTGCGTCCAGTGCGCCCGTCCGCCGCACGCCTCGTAGCCGACGCCGATTCGACCGTACGCACCGTTGAGGATGTTCGCGCGATGACCCGAGCTGTTCATCCACGCGTCGTGCACCGCCTCCGGCGTGCGCTGACCCCACGCGATGTTCTCCCCCGCGGTCCGGAAGCTCACGCCTTCGCGGCGCATCCGATCGAACGGGCTGCTTCCGTCGAGCCCCGTGTGGCTGAAGTAGCCCTGCGTGCACATGTCCAGGCTGTGCTTGCGGGCGGTGCGCGCCATCGCGTCGTCGCAGCGCAACGTCCCGAGGCCCATGCTCGTACGCGCGGCGTTGACGAGCTCGATCACGCGCGCCTCTTCGACCCCCGCGCACGCGGTAGGGGTCGGCTCCGGCTCGGGCATCGGCTCCGGCTCGGGCATCGGCTCCGGCTCGGGCATCGGCTCCGGTTCAGTGATCGGCTCCGGTTCGGGCTCCGGCTCCGGTTCGGGCATCGGCTCCGGCTCGGGCTGCGGCTCGGGCATCGGCTCCGGGCCCCCGTCGCTGCCCCAAGGCGTCCCCCCGTCGACGCGCGTCGGCCCGGCGTCGTCACCGCGTCGATCGGGGTCGCGCGAGGTCAACGTGCCCCCATCGCACGCGGCGAAGAGAACCAGCCCGAGGATCCAGCGCTTCGTGGCAGCCCGCGTCATGTCGCGACGGAGAGCAAGCCCGAGGCCAATGCCGGGTCACGAGAAAAAGCGAACGATCTCCACACCTCCGCGCCGAACGCCGTGCGCGAGGTGAATCCTCCGAGGTTACGCCGGGGGAATCACCCCCCAGCGTCCTCGAGCCCTCGTCGAATCGTTCGGCGACGTGGCGGCGTGCGACATCGGCCGACCTTCGTCCGCGCACGTCACCTCACGCACCTCACTTCAGCAGGCTGCGCAGCATCCACGCCGTCTTCTCGTGGACCTGAAGCCGCTGCGTCAGGAGATCGGCCGTCGATTGATCCGACGCCTTCTCCGCGAGCTTGAAGACCTCGCGCGCGGTCCGCGCCACCGCGTCGTGCCCGACCACCAGCAAGCGCACCATCTCGAGCGCGTCCGGCACGCCCGCCGTCTCCTCGATCGACGCGTGCTTCACCAGCTCCCCGTACGAGCCGGGGGCGGGGAACCCGAGCGACCGAACGCGCTCCGCGATCGCGTCGAGCGCCGTCCAGAGCTCCGTGTACTGCCCCATGAACATCAGGTGCAGCGTGTTGAACATCGGCCCCTCGACGTTCCAGTGGAACCCGTGCGTCTTGAAGTAGAGGACGTAGGTGTCGGCGAGGAGGCGGCTCAGCCCCTTCGCGATCTTCTCTCGATCCTTCTCGCTGATGCCCAGATCGATCGCGGGGACGACGGGCGTCTCCGCAGCGGCTTTCTTCTTGTTGGCCATGCCTGGACGCTACCACCCCGACGTCGAAGCCACCGGAGATCGAGCACAGCACGAGGACCGCGACGCGCTCACGACTCCAAAGCGCGAGCCCACGACGCCCTCCCGTCTGCGCCTCACCCTTTCGTTTGACTCGGAGCGGCCGGCCCGCGTACGTTTCTGCGAGAATTGATGCGGAATCGTGTGAGGTGCAGCGGCGCTGTCCGTGAACCTGCACGACTCCGTGAACCATCGGGCCACGCGTCAGCGCGGAGCCGATGGACTTATCGGGAGGCTGAACAGGGTGGCCCGAGCACGAGTGATCGCGGCCGGCGAGACCAACGTCGGCATGAAGCGAGCCCACAACGAGGACAACTTCTCCGTCGACGACGACGACCACTTGTACGTCGTGGCCGACGGCATGGGTGGGCACGCGTCGGGCGAAGTCGCGTCGCAGATGGCCATCGACACCTTGCGCGAGTTCTTCCGCGCGACGGGCGCCGATCCGGAAGCGACGTGGCCCTACAAGATGGACAAGGCGCGGGGCTACGAGGAGAACCGCCTCATCACGAGCATCAAGCTCGCGAACCTGCGCATCTTCGAGGCCGCACAGCGCGATCCGAAGCTACGCGGCATGGGCACGACCATCTGCGGCATCCTGATCGTCGACGACGGCGTGCTCGTGGCTCACGTGGGCGACAGCCGCGTGTACCGCGTGCGCGACGGCAAGCTCGAGCAGCTCACCGAGGACCACTCGCTCCTCAACGACTACATCAAGATGAAGCGCCTCTCCGAAGAAGAGATCGCGAACTTCCCGCACAAGAACGTCATCGTGCGCGCGCTCGGGATGAAGGAGTCGGTGAAGGTCGACACCCTGCTCGACAAGCCGCAGCCCGGCGACATCTACGTGCTCTGCAGCGACGGCCTCTGTGGCCCCGCGAGCGACGAAGAGATCCGCGAGATCGTCCACGCGGAGTCGAAAGACATCAAGGGCGCGTGCACCAAGCTCATCGAGCGCGCGAACGGCAACGGCGGCCCCGACAACATCACCGTCGTCCTCGCGAAGGTGATGGGCACCGGCTGAACGCCGAAGCCCGGCTCACACGACGCGCACGATCCGCTCGGGCGTGACGATCGCGTCGCGAAGGTCCTCCGACACCGTCGCCCCCGGCCACACCACGACGCGTTCGAGCGCGACGTCGTCGACCCGCGCGCCCTCCCCGATCACCACGTGCCGCAGTCGAGCCCCCGCCGCGACGTGCGCGCTCGGATGCACACGCGCCTCCGCGAGCGCGACGTTCGCCTCCAGATACACCGCGAGCGTGCCGAGATCCTTCCACGGCGCGAGCTCCGTGATCCCCGCCACCACCGCGCCTTCGTCGATCCACTTCCGATACGCGCTGCGGATCACGCAGCCCTCGCTCGGAAAGTCCGCGAACGCGCGCGGCGAGAGCACGTGCACCCCCGTGAACATGCGCTCGTGCAGCGGTCCCCACGCCGAGTCCGCCGACGGCTTCCCAAGCAGCCGACGCACTCGCCCCTCGTCGTCGACGTCGATCGCCCCGAGGCGCGGCGCCTCCGGATCGGGCCGCAACACCATCGTCGCGATCGCGTCGAGCGCCCGATGACGCGCGAGCGCCGCCTTCAGATCGGGCGCGAACACGATGTCGGAGTTCATCACGATCACCGGCTCGCCCGGCTCCGTCAGCCACGCGGCGGCGTTCGCGAGCGCGCCGCCGGTGCCGAGCAACACCGGCTCGTGCAGGTAACGCGCGGCCATGCCCGGAGGCAGGTGCGGATCGACCAACGCCGCCATCCGATCGGCGAGGTGATGCACGTTGATCGCGACCTCGCGGATCCCGAAGCGATGGAGCACGTCGAGCGTCTCGCACACCAGCGGTCGCAGCCCGAAGGGCACCGCCGGCTTCGGTCGCTCTTCCGTCAGCGGGCGCAGTCGCGTCCCGAGCCCCGCCGCCAACACCATCGCACGCACACCCGGCTCCTCCGCGGCGTGAAGTTACCGCGACGCGAGCGTCGCTCGAATCGCCGCGTCGGTCGAAGAACCGTCAGCGCCTTCATGCCGAACCACACCGCAACGCCCGGCTGACCCGAAGGCTCTCGCGCGATGTCAACGCCACCTCACGAGCCATCGCCTCGAACGAAGCTGCTACGCTCGCCGCGCGCCATGTCCCGTCCCGTCGCGCGTCCCCGATCCCGTCCGATCCTCGACGGCGCCACGCTCCGCCTGGGAGAGCACGAGGTGCCGCTCCGTTCGGGCGCCCTCCACTACTGGCGCCTCCCGAAGGATCATTGGCGCGACGCGCTCCGACAGGTGAAGGCGCTCGGCCTGCCGATGGTCGAGACCTACGTGCCGTGGGGCGTGCACGAGCTCGAGCTGCGCGACGGCAAGCCCGTGTTCGACTTCGGAGAGCGCGATCCGCGCCGCGACCTCGCGGGCTTCCTCGATCTCGCGGCCGAAGAAGAGCTGCTCGTCTTCGTGCGCCCCGGCCCGCACATCAACGCCGAGCTCACGGGCTTCGGCCTGCCGCAGCGGGTGCTCGACGATCCCGAGGTCCAAGCGCGCTCGCCGCGCGGCAACCCCGTCGTGCTCTACTTTCCGCCGAAGATGTTCGCGGTGCCTTCACACGCGAGCGAGGCCTACCGCGAGCACGCGGGCGAGTGGCTCGACGCGGTCGGTGCGATCGTGGGCCCGCGTCGGTGGCCGAAGGGCCCCGTCGTGATGACACAGGTCGACAACGAGCTCGGCTTCTTCTTCCGCAGCGGCCCGTACTGCCAGGACTACCACGACGACGCCCTCGCTCTCTGGCACTCGTTCCTGACGGAGCGACACGGCGATCTCGAAGGCGTCTGCCGCGCCCACCGCGCCACCTACGCGACGTGGTCCGACGCGAGCCCGCCCACGCGTTTCGCGGGTGATCTCGAGGGCGACGATCTCCGCGGAGAGCTCGCGCGTCAGCTCGATTGGGCGGCCTTCGCGGAGCACCTCCACACCGACTTCGCGCGACACCTTCGCCACCGCTTCGATCGCGCGGGCCTCGGCGAGCTGCCCGCGGTGCACAACGTCTCCATCGGCGAAGGTGGCGCGCCCGTGAGCGTCGCGGGCCTCGGCGACGCCGTCGATCTCGTCGGCCTCGACTACTACCACCCGACCCGCGAGCAGCGCGTGATCAAGCGCCGCACGCTCTACCTCTCGGGCACCACCGGCGCCGCCTACGCGCCCGAGCTCGGCGTGGGCGCTCCGCCGTGGTTCACGCCGCTCGCGCACGAAGACTCGCTCGTCACCGCGATGACCGCCTGCGCGTACGGCCTGCGCGGCTTCAACCTCTACATGGCCGTCGATCGCGATCGTTGGTACGGCGCCCCGATCGACGCGCTCGGCCGCGCGCGCCCCGAGGCGACCGCGTGGCGTCGTTTCCTCGCCGCGCTCGAGAACGTCGGCTTCCACCGCGCGAAACGCGATGTCCGCGTCGCGCTGCAGTGGCCGCGCGAGTACCAGCGCCTCACGCGCGCGACGCACCTGCTCGGCACCGTGAGCCCCGCGGTGCTCGAAGCGATGGGCGGCACGCCGGTGGAGCTCTGCCGCGCGGACGCGCTCGGCTTCGAGCGCCCGATCCAACACGCGTGGTGGGACGATCTCGCGCGCGTCGCGAGCGCGCTCACCGCCGCGCAGGTGCCCTACGTCTACGTCGATTCCGACGCGCCCGAAACACGCTTCGAGGGCTACGACGTGATCTTCGCGCCGAGCTACGAATACGCGAGCCCACGACGCTTCGAGCGCCTCGCCCGCCTCGCCGCGAAGGGCACACACGTGGTGTACGGACCGCGCCTCCCCGAGCGCGACGAGGCGCTTCTCCCCCACGCGTTCAACGCACCCGGCGGTCACGCGCCCACGCGCCTCGACGACACCATGGCCCACGCGCTCGTCGCC
>CALJLK010000060.1 GCA_937982655.1 uncultured Sandaracinus sp. | reverse complement strand
TGGGAGAGGTACGTGCCGTGGAGATCGCGCCACGCGTACTCGGCGTCGACGGCCCCGAAGCGCTCGACGAGGAACTCCGCCGCGCGATCGAGCGCACGGTAGGTCGTCGGCGCGACGCCGTCGTCGAGGAGCTGCGGTGCCCCTTCGAAGGCTTGCAGGCCGAACTTCAGGACGAAGACCGTCGACGCGTCGAGGAGCGGCTGGAAGAGCAGACCGAGCTCGTCGCCGATCGCGTCCTGCACCGCGAAGTAGACCCACGCCTGGAAGATCACGGCTTCGGCAGAGTCGCGATCCATTCGGCGATCCCAGCCGCGTAGACGATCGACGAGCTGCGCGAGGTCGTCGCGCTCGCGCCACTCTTCGAGCGCTTCGTCGCTGTCGAGCGTGTCCGCCGCGTCGAAGAGCATCGGCAAGAAACGTTCGGCGAACATCGAGTAGGTGTCGCGTTGGAGCGCCACGAAGTCGTCCGGCGTGACGTCGCCGCGTTCGGCGAGGCGCGCGAGCTCTGCGTCGAGGCGCGCGCCGCGTGTGCCGGGGTCGTACCAGACGCCGTAGTACCAGGCGTCGCCTTCGACCGAGCCGTCGCGCGTGAAGCCGAAGGGGTCGTTGTTCGCGGTCGCGATCCAGCCGCGCTCGCCGCCGCTCGAGGTGGGCAGGCGTGCTCCGTCGAGGAACTCTCCCGACCACGCGGCGTTCGGATCGTCGCCGTCGATCAGGACCCAGCTCCGCGGCGTGTCGCCCGGCGTGCCGCGATCGGGCACGAGCGGACGCGATCGGTAGGAGAGGCCGCTCGCGTCGGCGACCACGAAGTTGAACGCGCCGAGCTCCATCGCGTCGATCGCGGCGTTCGCCTCGTCGAGGTTTCGCGCGGTGTCGAGCGCGTGGAAACAGTGCGCTTCGATCGTCGGCTTCAGGCCAGTCCAACGAAAGAGGATCCGCCGTCCGGGGCGAGTGATCGGCAGCGGCGAGAAGTCTTCCGGCAGCACGATGCCGACGCCGGGCACCTCGATGACCTCGACCTCCTGCGGCGACTCGTCACGCACGTTCACCACCTCGGTGCGCGCGATCGCAGGATGCCGGGTTCCCGCGAGCTCGATCGCGAGCCCACCCTCGGTGCTCACGCGCACCTCCACCAGGTCCATCCAGTCCGGATACGTCGTGGTCGCCGTCCACGCGACGTGGCGGTTGTGACCGAGCTGCACCGCGGGCGTGCCCACGAACGCGAAGCCCGCCACGTCGAGCGCGCCGTCGTCGCTGCGCAGGTGCTGCATGTGGAAGACCGCGGGCGAGGCGAGCGGCTGATGCGGATCGCCCGCGATCAACGGGCGTCCGTCGCGGGTATGACGTCCGTCGATCGCCCAGTTGTTGCTCGCGCCGGGGCGCAGGTCGCGCATGCGCGCGGAGAAACGCGCGAGCCGCTCGCGGGCGTCGGGCGGCAGCGCGATCGGGAGCCGCTGGGCCGCTCGCGTCGTGCGCACGTCGCCCGTCGCAGGGCGCTCCTCGGGCGGCAGCGTGAAGCTCTCGCCGAAGGGCGCGAAGATGGGCACCGCGTCCGCGAGCTCGCCCGCGAAGCTCTCCAGCAAGGTCGCGAGCAGATCGAACTCGAGCTGGTTGGCGTTGTTGAAGAGGATGAGCTTGCCGACCGCGTAGGGGTCGATGGTGTCCCAGCGCTCCGGCGCGTAGTCGAAGAGCTGAAAGCCGTAAGGCAGCGGCGCGCGCCCTTCGAGGATCTCGTCGATCCGCGCGTTCACGCCCGCGACCCAGGCGACCACGAGACGGTGCGTCTCCGGATGTTCGGTGCGCACGCGCTCCGCCGCTTCGGTACCGAGGCGCCGCATGTCGAAGTGACGAATCAGGAGATCGTCGCCCACACGATCGGGCAGCACCTCCGCGCGACGCCCGTAGGCGCGCCGACGCATCTGGTCCATCTGGAAGAGACGGTCGGTCGCCTGCGCGTAGCCAGACGCGTAGTAGACGTCCGCCGCGGTCGCGCCGGTGACGTGCACCACGCCGAAGTCGTCGCGTCGGATCTGCGCCGGCTCGGAGAGCCCGCGGAAGACGTTCGGATCGGCGGAGTCACCGGTGCACGCGAGGAGCGCGAGCGAGAGCAGCAAGCGAAACGGGCGCATGGCGCGATCGTAGAGGCGCGCGCGACCGGCGCGGCGCGCGATGCATCACACGCGCGCGACCCGTAAGACGACGAGCGGCACTCGCACGCACGAGCCGACGGTTCGGTTGCAGAGAGGAGCCCGACCCGAGCTCGAAGCGCCCGCTCGCGTCTACATCCCGTCTTTGCGGGTCGAGACCCAGGCCTTCCACTGCTCACGCAGCGCGTCGCGACGCGCGCGGTGGGTCAGCACGAGATCGACGCCGCCGTCGTAAGGCGCGAAGACCTCGCCGGTCTGCTCGTTCATCCAGATCACGCGCCGCCGGTCTTCCGCCACCGCCAGGATCACGTCGTCGAAGACGCCGTCCTGCCAGTTCACGCGTGCCGCGTGGAAGACGGCGCGCGTCTCGAGGTCCTCGTCGGGCTCACACGTGATCGCAGGCACCAAGAGCTGACCCGCGAGCTCCGGAAGCTCCCCCGGCGGCTCGAGCTCGAAGGACGCCGCGATGATCCACACCGGCTGCCCTTCCCCGAGCACGACCGACGCGGCGGTGTTCGCGCGCGCGAGCAGCTCGCCTTCGTCGTCCACGCCTTCGGCGAAGCGTTTGCTGCCCGGCAGCGAATGAATTCGCAGCCAACGGTCGGGCAGACGCTTGCGCAGGCGCGCGCCTTGGGGCGGGAGGTTGCCGTAACACCGGCGCCACAGCTCGGACAGCTCGCTCATGCGATCTCCCGGAGCGCCGAGTGGAGAGACTCGATCACGAAAGGCACTTCGGCGGAAGCGTTCGGCCAATGGGGGGCGAAACGCAAGAACCCGTCGGGAATCGAGGCCACGACACCGCGAGAAAGCAGCCCCCGGTGCAGGGCCCGCACGTCGACGCCGGGCGGCGGGAGCACGCAGAGCGAGGCGCTCCGAGACGACGGATCACCCGCGCGCAGCGAACGAAAACCCATCTCGAGCAGCGCCGGCTCGAGCGCGTCGTGCAGGCTCTGCACGTGGTCGAAGATTCGACCGGGCCCGAGCGCGTCGAGGATCTCGACGCTGGCCTGGAGCGCCGCCAGGCTGGCCCCCGACTGCGCGCCCTGCTCGATCACGTCCGCCGAAGCGCGAAAGGGCCGGTCCGCGCGGAGGTGCCCCGGGCCCTCGAAGAGGAAGCTCAACGCGTCTTCGTGGCCGAGCCAGCCCGCGAGGCGAGGCACCAGCGCGCCGATGCGCGACGGCGCGGCGTAGACGAAGCCCGCACCCTCGAGCCCCATCAAGAACTTGTGCGCGCCGGTGGCGAGGTAGTCGATCTCCGCGACGTCGACCGGCACCGCGCCGAGCGCTTGGATCGCGTCCACGAAGAGCTCCGCGCCGTGGCGATGCGCGAGGCGCCCGAGCGCCGCCGTCGGCATGCGCAGCCCGTCTTGGAACCGCACCTCGCTCACCGCGACGAGCCGCGCGCCCTTCGCGAGCTCGCGCTCCACCGCCGCGAGGCCCGCGTCGGCGCTCTCGAAGAAGGGCGCGCTCGGGATCGTGACGAGCTCGAGCCCGTAGGTGCGCGCGGCCTGCTGCCAGGGCGTGACGTTCGCGGGGAACTCGCCCTCGAAGAGCAGCACGCGGTCGCCGCGCTTCCAGTCGATCGCGTTCGCGACCCACACGACGCCCGGCGTCGTGCTCTGCGAGAAACCGACGTCCTCCGGGCGCGCGCCGATCGTCGCCGCGAGCGACTCCCGCAGCCGCGCGCGCTCCTTCAGCCAGCGCGGCAACGCCTCGACGCCGAGGCGCGCGTAGTCCGTGGTCAGCTCGTCCACCCGCGCCTTCACGGGCGCGGAGAGCGGCGAGATGGCCGCGTGCGCGAGGTAGCTCTTCGCCTGGAGATCCGGGAAGAGCGAACGATCGCCGAGCCGAGCCTTCACCGATTCTCCCGCGCCGCGCGCTTCGAACGCTTCGCCGCTCACCGTCGACCGAGCTCGATGATGCCGGGCTCGCGTTCGCCGGACGAGCTCACGTCGCGGTAGCGAAGCTCGGCGCCGGAGACGCAGTAGTCCCAACGCTTCATCAGCGTCGCGCTCACGATCTGGTTGCCCTCGATCGCGTAGCCGTCGGCGTCGTCGATCACGTTCACGCGACGGATCGCGCAGCGGCAGTTGCGTCGCGCGTCTTGCACACACGCGGTCTCCGCGTCGGCCATCGCGATCTGCCTCTCGATGCCTTCGCAGCCCCCAACTCCTGGGAAGTTCGCGCAGATTGCCGGCACGAACGCTTCGACGGTCACCTCCGACTGCGCGACCCGTCGCGCGATCGTCCCGTCGAACACCACGCGGCCACGTGCGCGCCCCGACGACGTCAGCGTGAAGCCAGGGCAGCGCGACGAGATCTCGTCGACCTCGTCGGGGAGCGGCACTTCGACGCAGCCGCCTGTGACGTCCCACGTGCCGACCTCGTCGCCGCCACACGCCACGAGCGGAGCGCAGGTCATGCCGTCGATGTGGATCGTGAGGTCCACCCATTCCGGCTCACCGAGCGTGCCCGCGTCGCCGAAGGGATTGCCCGCGTCGTAGTCCGGCAACACCGGCCCCGCGTCGCTTCGGCCCGCGTCGACTCCGCCGCCTGCGTCGACTCCTCCGCCCGCGTCGACTCCGCTGCCCGCATCGACCTCGCCCGCGTCGACGTCGCCCGCGTCGAAGCTCCCCGCGTCGACCCCACCGCCCGCGTCGATGCCACCGCCGGCGTCGAGGTCTCCCGGTCCGTCGTCACCGCCACACGCGAGCCCGATCAGGGCCAGCGCGCACACCCACGTTCCCATCCGCATGGGCGCCATCGTCGACCAAGTCTCGCGCGCACGTCCAGCGCCCGCCTCGTCGTGACCTCCCTCCGCGCCAGCCGGACCCGATGACGCTACGACTGCCGCGATGCTCTCGCCCGCACGCCTTCGTCCGCATTACGCGCGTTTCCTCGCCTCCGGTCACGTGCTGCTCACGGGGCACTCGCACCAAGCGTGGCCGGACGTCGCGCGAGAGGGCGTGCTCGAGGCGTTCGACGACGCGGCCGCGCACGTCGACGACAAATGGGGTCCTGCGACGGAAGCCGCGGACGCGGTGCGGCGCGCGATCGCGAGCGAGCTCGGTGGTGCCCCCGAGGACGTCGCGCTCGCTCAGAACACACACGAGCTCCTCACACGTTTCCTCTCCGCGCTTCCGTGGAAGGAGCGCCGGCACCTCGTGACCACCGACGGAGAGTTCCACTCGATGCGCCGCCAGCTCGCGCGGCTCGAAGAAGAAGGCGTGCAGGTCACGCGCGTGAGCGCCGCCGAGCCCCACACGCTCGCGGAGCGACTGGCGGCCGCGATCCGTCCCGACACCGCGGCGCTGCTCGCGAGCACGGTGCTCTTCGAGACCTCCACCGTGGTGCCGAGCCTCTCCGCCGCGTGCGAGGCCGCGCATCGCGTGGGCGCGGAGGTGCTGCTCGACGCCTACCACCACGTTCGCGCGCTGCCGTGGACCGAGATCGACGCACGCGCGTTCGTGACGGGCGGCGGCTACAAGTACGCGCAGTGGGGCGAGGGCGTGTGTTTCCTGCGCGTGCCCGTGGGCTGCGCGCTGCGGCCGGTCTACACGGGCTGGTTCAGCGACTTCGCGTCGCTCGCGGCGCCGCAGCAGGGACCGACGCGCTACGGGAGCACGGGCGCGGATCGCTTCGCGGGCAGCACCTACGATCCGACGAGCCACTACCGCGCACGCGCGGTGATTCGGTTCCACGAGGCGCAGGCCATGACGACCGAGGCGCTGCGCGTCATCTCGCTGCGGCAGACCGCGCGCTTGATCGACGCGCTCGAAGGCTACGAGGTGCTCACGCCGCGCGACGACGCGAGCCGCGGCGGCTTCGTCACCGTACGCGTGTCGAACGCGAGCGAGGTGGTGCGCGCGCTGCGCGAGCGTGGCGTCTTCACGGACGCGCGGCGCGACAACCTGCGCTTCGGGCCGGCGCCGTACCTGACGGACGCGGAGCTCGATCGCGCCATGGAGGCGTTTCGGTCGATCGTGCCGCGTTGAACGCGCGGTGAGCTCGCGGTGAGCGGGGCGGTGGGGACGCGGGACACCGGCTGACCAGAAGTTGGTCGGTGCTGAGGTCGTGCGGACAGGACCGCGCTTCGCGCCACGGAGACCGCGCTTCGCCACGAGACCGCGGTTCGCACCTCGAGACCGCGCTTCGCGCGACGGAGTCAGAGTCAGCTTCCTTGAGGGTCTGTCGCCAGACCCTCCCCCACGGGGCATGAAGCC
>CALJLK010000059.1 GCA_937982655.1 uncultured Sandaracinus sp. | reverse complement strand
CCCCCAAAACACGCGGCTCCGTTGAAGAACGAGGTTCTTCAACGGGCTGCTAGCAAGGAGGCTCGAATGAACGGACGAACGCCCCAACCATCGAGGTCGACGTCGCTGCTGGCACCGCGTCTCCTCCTCGCGCTCCTCGGGCTGCTGACGAGCTGCTCGGGCCAGATCTCGGACGCAGGCGGGAGCCCGGACGACGATCGCCGCCCTCGGCCTCCTTCGGGCGGGCGCGATCCCGAGCCGCTGGTGCTCCCGACGATCGCGGAGCTCTCGCCTTACGGCCGGCTCACCAAGCCCGAGTACCGCTACGTCGCGGGCGATCTCCTCGTGGGCGCGGACGAGACGGCGCGTCGCGCGGTGCTCTCCACCGTCGACGACTTCGCGGAGAACAACTACGCGGGCTTCTACCAGAACCACACCTTCCTCCAGGCCGAGCCGCGCCTCGCCAGCCTCCAGCTCGCCTTCGCGACCGCGCTCGCCCGCGCGTTCCCGAGCTCCGATCTCCACCGCGAGCTCTGCGCCTCCGGCGCCGCCTGCGGCGAAGCGATCGTCGACGAGCTGCTCCCGCGGATCTGGAAGCGCGCGATCCCGGCCGACGAACGCGCGGAGTTGCTCACGCTGCACGCGGAGCTCCCGAGCGAGCTCTTCTTCACGCGCGTCTTCGCGTCGCCCTACTTCCACTTCAAGATCTTCGCAGCGGAGCCCCCCACGTCGCGCGAGGTCGCGCGCAAGCACGCGCACCTGATCGCGTTCTCGCTCGTGGGCACCTTCGCGGACGAGGCGCTGCACGCGGACCTCGACGCGGGTCGCCTCGACGACGCCGGCCCCGAGGTGTGGGAGCCGCACGTGCGCCGCCTGCTGACCACGAACCCACGCCGCTTCGCGGTGCTCTTTCTGCCCCAATGGCTCGGCATGTCCTCGCTCTACGAGACCGACGACGTCTACGAGGGCGTGCCCTTGCGGGTCGTGATGACGGAGCCGGCGCGCACCTTCGCGACGCTCCTCGCGGACGGCGAGTCGATCGGCTCGCTGCTCGTGCCGGAGGCCCACCAGGTCGAGGCGCGCCTCGCCGCGATCTACGGCAAGGAGCTGGTCGCGGACGAGACGGGCTGGGGCCCGATCGACCTCGACGCCACGATCTTCGGGAGCGCGGCGATGAGCGCGATGTTCGTCGATCACGAGACGGGCTATCCGAACCCGATCCGGCGCGGATCGTACGTCGTCAATCGGCTGCTCTGTCGTGACATCCGGTTTCCGTCCAGCGCCGTTCAATCCGAGATCGACCGCATCTTGGAGACGGTTCCGGAGGGGCTCTCGCCGCCCGAGCGCATGGCCTACCTGCGCTCGCACGACACCTGCGCGGCCTGCCACGAGCAGTTCGATCACTACGGGCTCGCGCTCGAAGAGATCGGCGCGCTCGGCGAGCCCATGACGACCTACTACACGGGCGACCCGGTGGAGGTCGCGGGCGAGATCGGCGACCTCGCGTTCGACAGCTCGGTCGACTTCGCGCGGCAGCTCGGGCAGACGCGGGAGCTCCAGACCTGCTTCGCCGCGCAGGTGCACTCGTACCTCTCGGGCGGCGGGCACGTGGAGGCGAACCGGCGGCTGCGCGACCACGCCGATCCCTACCTCGACGCCTCGATCGAGGACGTGGTGGTCGAGATGGCGCTCTTGGCGTTGGGCTTCTCGACGGAAAGCATCGAAGGAGAGGACCGATGAAGCGACGAACCCTGCTGCGAAGCCTCGGTCTGGTGGGCGCGGGCGCGCTCGCGATGCCCGCCCTCTCGCGCCTCGACTTCCTCACCGCGCGCGCGAACGCCCAAGGCCGCAAGCGCGTGATCTTCGTGCGCACGCTCTTCGACTTCCGCGACCGCGGCCGTACCACGGTGCTCGGCGATCTCGCGCCGCTCGCGCCTTGGAACGATCGGCTGACGATCGTGACCGGGCTCGACGCGGACGGCGGCGGCAGCGAGTACCACAACGGAAAACAGATCCGATTCCTCACGAGCTGCACGCCCACGAACCGCACGGGGCAGAGCTTCGGCGGTGGGCGCTTCGACGGGAAGTCGGCGGACGTGGTGGTGGGCGAGCACCTGCAAGCCGCGCACGGCTCCCGCGTCGCGACGTTGATCCTCGGCGCCTACCCCTACACCGACAGCAGCCTGCACACGACCTTCGAGACGGTGTCGTTCACGAGCCGTCTCCAGTATGTGCGCCCCGAGTACGACTTCGCCGCCGTGCGCACCGCGATCGCCTCGTACGCGGACTTCTGCGGCGCGGAGGACGTGCGCGTCGACGTGCCCGCGCTCGAACGGGAGATTCGCGTGCTCGAAGCGGTGATGGCGGACCTCGCGCGCTCGCGCCGCGGGCTCGGCGCGGAGGTGAGCGCGCAGGTGGAGGCGCTCGAAGCACAGTACGCGGCGCTACGGGAAGATCGTCGGCGCGCGATCGCCAACGACTCCGAGTGCATCGCGCCGCGCACGTCGCCGCTCGCGCACGCCTACGATCGCCACCCCGCGACGCCCGCGATCTTCGATGGCCGCTTGCGCGACATGAACCACACCGCGGCCCTCGCGCTCGCCACGCGCTACGCGAGCACGGTGACGCTCAACTACAATTTCTCCGGCCACGGACAGCCCGGCGTGCCCGGCTACCACGACCACACGCACCCGGGCGGCTTCGCGCGCGCGCCGAACGGCAACGAGCTGGCGGACCTCGACGGGCTCTCGCGCTTTCAGGTCCAGATGCTCGCGCACCTGCTCCGCGAGCTGGCGGACTTCGGAATCCTCGACGACACCCTCGTCGTCTACTCGCCCCACGAGCGACCCACCCACGATCACGCGGACGTGCCGGTGGTCGCGATCAACGGACCGCGGCCGGGCGGACGCGCGAGCAACCTGCGAGTCACGGATCTGAACCGCGACGTGCTGGCGTGGGCGGGGGTGCCGGGCGCGGACGACTTCGGCGGCGAGCGCTCGCGCGGCGGCGTGCTGACGTGAATCCGCATCTACGAATCAATCTCGAACTTCGAGATCTGAATCTCTGAATCTCTGAATCCGTGAATCTCTGAATCCGTGAACCTCTGAATTCGTGAATCTCTGAATCTCGAATCACCGAGTCTCGAGCCTTCGAAGCCTTCGTACGATCGTCCGTTTCGATCGTGCTCACCGAAACACCCGCGGCGGAGTGGTGGCCGACGCGAGGTGTCGCGTGATGGCCCGTGCGCGCGCGTCAGCACCCCTCTCGCGTGCGCGCACGGGCCACACCGTTCCCTCGCGCCGTCGTGCGCACCGTCGTCTCGTTCGCGTCGCGCCGCCGTCCCCGCGTCGTGCGCGTCCCGTTCCCTCGCGCGTCGTGCGCGCCGTCTCGTTCGCGTCGCGCTCTCGTCCCCGTGTCGCCACGCGCGTCCCGCTCGCGTCCCCGCGCATCGACGCGCTCACGTCGTGCGCGAGCCGACGCTCACGTCATGCGCGAGCCGCCGTGCGCCGCTCCGCAGAGCGGGCAGCGCGGAAGCTCGCGCGCGAAGCTCGTGCGGCAGTACGCGCAGGTCTCGGTGCCGAAGCGCTCGATCGCGAGCGGCTGCAGCTCCGGGTAGATCGACTCGAGCTCGAGGCTGCTCATCCGGTCGGCGTCGTCCGAGGGGCTCCAGATCACCTCGAAGGCCACGAGCTCGTCCGGGGCGACCTCCGCCACTCGCGCGAGCGCGTGCTCGATCGCGTCGATGCCCGTCGCATGGGTGTCCGGGAAGGTGCCCCAGCGCGCGAGCGCGAGCGTGACGACGACGAGCCCCTCGCCTTCGTCGGAGCGCATCCGGTAGGTGCCCGCGACGCGCGCGACGCTGCCACCCGCGTCGGCACGCCGCAGCTCGTCGCGATAACGCGCGCGGTAGTCGGAGACGACCCGCGCAAACGCGGGCTCCGCGTGCTCGGGATCCATCGGTACGGTGTCGCGCACCACGCCGTACGCCCAACTCCCGCGCGTCGTCCGCAGCACGTCCAGGGTCTGCCGCAGCGCGCGCGCGCGCCCGAGCGGGTTGTCGAGCTCCGCGCTCGCGGCGATCGCGTCGAGCCGCTGCTGGACGAAGGGGCGCGCGCGAGCGTCGAGCGCGACGCTCACGATCGCGAGATCGACGCCGAGCCCGAACGCGGCGCTCGGATCGTTCTCTCGCGTCTCCAGGCGCCGCAGGCGTCGGTTGCGACTCCACTGCATGCCGAACCCCACCACCGCACCGAGCCCGAGGAGGAGCAGCGTCGAGCGCACGAGGGTCGCGCCCGGCCCATCGCCGATCACGAACGTGGAGAAGGTGACCGGGGGCCCGTCGTAGGAGCTCGAGGACCCGCCACCCCCGTACGAACGCGACGAGCTCGACGAGCTGGAAGAGCGCGACGAGCGCGAGGAGCTGGAGCTCGACCCCGAGGACGACGACGACCACGAGCTCGACCCGGAGGAGGAGGACGACGACCACGACGAGGACGAGCCGCTCGAAGAGCTGCTCGATCCGGACGAGCGTGACGAGCCCCAGCTTCCACCTCCGAAGCTACTCCCCGAACGCTGCGCTTCGGAGGGAAGCGTGAGCCCGACGAGGCCGACGACGAAGAGCGCGATCAGCAGAGCGCGAGACATCGCGACATCCTACGTCGCGACGCCACGAATGACATCCGGCCGCCGTGGCTACGCGAGAGGAGAACGCGAGCGCGCGCACCCACGAACGGTGACGACGGTGACGAACGGTGACGACAGGGGGACGCCGACTCAGCGGCGGAAGCCCACCCGCAGGTGCGCGGCGACCCCGGTCGGGGAGACCCCGAGACTCGGCTGAACGCGCCGCGCGCCGTGGGTGAGCCGATGCGCGACCCAGGCGCCGAAGCCCGTGCTGAGCGCGACCATGGGAGCAGCCCACGCCCAATGCCGTCCGACGAAGGCCTCGTCGCGCGCGCTGGTCGCCACGAACACGCCCGCGAGCGCGGCGCCCGCGCTCAGCAGCGCGCCGACCACGACCGGCAGGTGGCGGACCTCTTCCCCGCGCGCTTCCGCGAGCCGATGCAGGGCCCACGTCGCGCCCGCGGTCAGCAGGAGCGGCCCACCGATCGCGAGGGTCAGGTCGCGCGCGCGGCCCGCGTCGTTGTCGAACGCGTGCACGGTGCCCACGACGACGCCGGTGGCGACTGCGCCGAGCAGCACGCCTCCGAACGAGGCGCCGAAGTGCGCGGCGGTGCGGCTCGCGCCGGATGGTGAAGCGCTACCAGATTCGGTTGGAGTTTCGGGGCTCGCGAGGTACTCGCTGGGCAGCGTGGGCAGCGTCAGCGCGCGGGGAGGGTCGAGCCGCAGGGCGCTTTCGAACGCCAGCGCGTCGAGCGGGGAGGTGAGGAGCGCGTCGGCGGGCGGTTCCGAGGCCGTCACCGAGGGCCGCTCGTCGGCTCGAACACCCGCGCCATCGACGCCACCCACGGCGACGAGCGAGGCGAGCACGTGCACGGCGAGGTGGCGAAGCACGGCCGCATGTTTCCGGCAGGTTTCCAAAAAGGCAAGGGGTGGTTTCGAGATCGTCCGATCCCCCGCCCCTCGAGCTGGCAAAAACGGTGGATCGTTGGAGAGATCGCCGCTGGATCGTGAGCGTCAGGTCGTTGGAGAGCTCGCCGAGCGAGGGATCGTTCGAGAGCGCGCGGTGGATCGTTGGACGGCGCGCGATGATCCCCAGGGCCGATGAAGCCGGAAACACCACGACTTCTGAAAAGTTTTCCTATCCTTGCAGCCACTTGCGGTCCGATCCCGTGCTCCGGAGCCTCCATGACCCGTGATCTCGCGTGCTTGTGCCCTTCGCGGCGCAGGGAACACCCCTTGCAGCCGAGGGGCGCTCCGATGGTTTCCTCTCGTTCACGACGCCGCGAGGCGGGTCTCACGCTCCTGGAGCTGATGATCGTCGTGACCATCATCGCGGTCGTCGCCGCCGCCGCCGCCCCGACCATCGGAGCGTCGTTCGGGGAGCGCCGATCCAACGAGACCGCGCTCGACATCGTCCGGCTCGCCCGTCGGGGCCGCTCCGAGGCGGTCGGCTACGGCCGCGCCCATCTCCTCCGCTTCGTCGCGGGTGGGAACGGCGCGTTCGAGCTGTACCGGGGCGACAGCAACCGCTGCAACAACGCCGACTGGCCGACCGTGACCGGCGGCGGCTGCACCGCGGCCAACGCTGCCTGCCGTGACTTCGTGGTGGCGAACCACCGCTCGACGTCGGGGCAGCAGATCGTGATCTCGTCGGAGGACGGAGGCGCGATCGACTTCTGCTTCGAGCCGACCGGGCGCGTGCTCTGGCAGCGAGGCACGGGGCTCTTCAGCGACCGCAGCGACGACGCGATGGCTGGGGGCGGGATGCGCTTCCAAGTGGTTCGCAACGGAGGCGACGGGGTGACGCGTCGCGTGGTCGTGCCGCTCGGCGGCGACGCGAGGGTGCTGCTGTGATGCGTCGAACGCGAATCGTGAGGACCGGGGTCCGGCGCGAGCGTGGCTTCACCTTGATCGAGGTGATGATCGCGATCGGCATCATCACCGTCGGCTCGCTCGGCATCCTCGCGATGCAGAGCGCGACCATCCGCGGCAACGCGGAGGCGCGGCAGATGTCGATGGCCACCCAGCGCACGCGTACCTGGATGGACCGTTTGGAGCGCGACGCACTGCGCTGGAATCTCGCGGGCGCGCAACCTGCCAATCGAGAGCCGACGCTCTTCTTGGACCACGTCACGGCCCCGACCGCTACGCCCGTGTTCGTGGCGCCCACGCCGGTGACGGAATCGACGGGTGCGTTGATGCGCTCCGGGGCGAGCTTCGCGGGGCTCGACGTCGAGGATGAAGACGGTCCGGTGTACTGCACCCACATCGAGCTGACGTGGGCGGTGCAGGGCGAGCTCATCCGCGCACGTGTGCGGACGACGTTCCATCGCCAGACCGGCACGCAGTTCGCGCTCTCGACCCAATGCGCCAGCAACGCGGAGGCGATCACGGCAGACCTCGCGTCCGCGACACCGAGCTTCCGCGCAGTCACCGCCACCACGATGCTTCGATGGAGGCCGCTGTGAGCCGCCCCTCGAATCGCTCACGGCGAGCTCGGGGTCGCTCCGCGTCGGATCGCGTGCGGCCGCGTCGCTCGACGGCGGGCTTCACGCTGCTCGAGCTGATGGTCGCGCTCGTCGCGGGGCTCGTCGCGATCCTCGCCGTATACTACGTGAGCAGCGCGTCCGCGCGGCACTTCCACGAGCAGCAGCGCGTCGCGCAGACCCAGACCTCGGTCCGCATGGCGCTGCAGCAGATGCGCCGCGACATCGCGCGCGCGGGGTTCTTCGGGACCCCGAACAGCCAGCGCGAGCAGCAATGCCTCGCGCCTCCGCGGCCGGTGCATGCGATCGAGTTCCTCGACGGCGCGGACACCACCGCGCTCCCCGAGCCCACGCTCAACGGCGTGAGCGCAGACCGTCTGCGCCTGACCGGCAACTACGTCACGAGCGACGCGTACCTGATCAGCACGCTCGCGGGGAACGGGGGCGGTGCGTTCCTACAGACGAGCTGGCAGAGCTTCCGTCGCGACTTCGGCGCGTGGACCACGGCGCATCGGATGGGAACCGACACGATGCCGCCCGGCTACGACGGCGACGCCTTCGAGAGCGTTTTCCAGGTCGGTCGCATGGTCCACATCGAGAACTCCCAGGGCTACCACTTCTTCTTGGACGTCTCGAACACCAGCGCGGACGGCAGCACCCCACCGCAAGTGGTCTTCCGACAGAACCTCCCGATCGGAGGCACGTGCGTCGGGGGTCTCGCGGACGGCGCGATGATCGCGCCCATCACGGGCGTCGAGTACACGGTGGTCGACCCTCGCGCGGCGGCCGGGGAGCTCGGGGATCTCTTCGTCGGAGCGGACAACACGCTCGATCGCGCAACCGGTCGCGTGAACTCGGTGCTCGTGCGACGCGAGATCAACCTCGCGACGGGCGCACCGATCGCCGGCACCACGCGCGTCGTGCTCGAGTACGTGGCGGACCTCAACTACGAGTTCGTCTTCGACGACCAACCGACCCCGGGGAGTCCACCCAACCTCGTGCGGCGCGATGGCGCGCAGTCGGCGGCGCTGCTCAACGGCGGTCTCGCGGCGGTGCCTCACCGCGTCCGAAGCGTGATCGTGCGGCTCTCGGCGAGGACTGCGGGCGAAGAGCCGACCTTCCCCTTCGTGGCCGGCGGCCCTGCGCTCACCCGCTACGACGTGAACCCCGCCGTGCCCGGCGCCGCCCGCGTCCGCACGCTCGAGACCGAGATCTTCTTGCCGAACCTCGCCAGCCGGAACCTTCGTCCATGAACCGCTCACGCCACGTCTCGCGCTCGCGCCGACGCCACGAAGAGGGCGCGGTGATGCTCATCGTGATGCTCGTGTTGCTCACGACGACGGCGCTCGCGGTCTTCGCGATCCACGCGACCACCACCGAGGTGCGCGCGGCGGGCTACGACCGCATGAACGCGCAGGCCCAGGAGATCGGCGAGTCGGGCGTCACGGCTGCGCTCACCTGGGTCGACGTGTTCGGCCCGGACTCGTTGATCGGCGCGATGGCGGCGTCGGCTCGCGTCACCAACGCCTCCGTCATTCCGCAACCCTTCGAGCCCCCGTTGGCATCCGGCCGCGCCGGCTATCGGCTCTACGCTTCCGACTTTCAGCGTTTGGTGGACTCGACGAGCGGCGGAGCGACCGCGACGCTCACGCTGGACAGCACCGACCTCGGTGGTGTCAACCGCCTCTACCAACCCCGCGTCGTCGTCGACATCTACGACGATCACAAGTTCACGCGACCCGTCGCGGGGTTCCGCAGCGATGGGAACACCCAGATGGAGTTCCTCACGGCCACCTACACGGCGCGTGGCCGTTTGCGCCTGCCCACCGACCAGGTCGAATCGGGCATCGGCATCCACGAAAGCTCCTCGGACGCTCGCGCCCGCGGCCTCTCCGGTCCCTTTTGAACGCGTGTGGAGAGAATCATGAACCGCACCTTCCTCGCCCTGCTCACTCTCCCCCTCGCTCTGGCAACGGCTCTGGCCGCGCTCGCGCTGACCAGCTCGGTCGCGCACGCCCAAGGACCCGACGTCCGCGACGTGCGTCCGATCGTGATGTTGCTCGTCGACTCGTCGGGCTCGATGGAGCGGCGAGGTGACTGCGTCTGCCGCACCGCGACGTGCGAGGAGTGCATGCCGAGCTGCGGGCCTGCGCCGCAGCGCAACCGCTGGGCCACGGTGCTCGAAGCGCTCACCGGCACCTGGGAGTCGTTCTCCTGCGCGTCCGAGGATCGCCGCAACGCGAGCTACTCGTCGCAGGCAGACTTCCGTTACTACATCCCCCACATCCTCCATCCGAACGAGACGCGTCTGGTCGGCGGCGGCGTGTTCGGCGCGTCCCCGCAGCGCACGGACGGCATCCTCGATTCGTACCTCGACCGCGTGAAGTTCGGTCTGATGACCTTCGACGGCGTGAGCACGTTGCGCGATCGCCCGCTGCTCGTGACCGAGGTCGAGTTCAACACCTTCCTCGCGAGCTCGCGCGGCGCGCTCGGCGGCTTCTCGTACGGCGAGCCGAAGCCCTTCGGCTTCCTCGGCTGCGGTCAGCCCTACATGATCGACAACGGCGCGCAGAGCGGCGTGCCGGGCGGCACGTTGGTCAGCGTCGGCAGCGACAACTTCGCCGACTTCACGACCATCAACCAGAACATCCAGACGACCTTGCTCGCGGCCCGTCCTTACGGTCCGACGCCCATCGCGGGCATGCTGGAGGACTTCGAGTTCTACCTCGAGAACCACCCCGACGTGGCGCGCATCGCCGCGGCCGGCGGCGCTGGCGACGCGTTCCAACAATGCCGTCCGCGCTACGCGATCCTGCTCACGGACGGTTACCCGAACGCCGACATGCGCGGCGACCCGTACAACTGCGAGGGCGGCGCGCCCCGTTACCCGTGCCCGTACGACCCACCGGCCGTGACGGCGGCGCGTCTGTGCGAGTACTCGAGCGCCTCGGGCGAGTGTGAGGGCCTGACGGACGGCATCTTCGTGGTCGGCTTCGCGGTCGACGACGCGCAGGCGATCGGGGAGCTGAACTCCATCGCGGAGTCCGGCGGCACCTGCGCGGTCCCGGGCGGCAACTGCGCGTACCTCGTGGGCGGCAGCGCCGACACCGACGAGCTTCGCGCGGCGATCTCCGAGATCCTCGATCGCGCGGCGCCGGGGACCACGACCCGTACCGTGGCGGCGTTCTCGGGGGCCGTGCCCGGAACCACCCAGCAAGGTCAGGCACAGTTCAACACCGGCTTCACGATGCCCGGTGGCGGCGAGCCGTGGGCGGGTGTGCTCGAGCGTCGTCGCTTCGAGTGCGACGAGTCGAACGTCCCGGTGGAGCGCCCGGTCGAAGATCGGGACCGTTTCCACACGATCCTCAACGAGCGTGTCACCCCGCGCCGGCTGCTCACGGTCGTGCCACGCCGTCATGCGGACGTCGGCGGCTACCTGATCGGCGATGGCGCCGTGCCCGCGTCGGTCGGCGGCTCGTCCGGCGGCTCCGCGGGAGGCAACGGCGGCAACGGTCGGCCCGGCGGAGCGGGTGGTCGGTCCTGCAACAGCGGCGGCGGTGGCGGCGGGCGTCCCACGCCTCCTCCCGCGAATCCGGTGGAGACGGGGCTGGAGCTCACGAGCTTCTCCACCTCCAACTCCGCTCTCTCGGCCCAGCACCTCGGGGTGCCTGCCGCGGAGCGCAGCGCCGTGATCAACTGGGTGCACGGCGTCGGTCGTGCCAACCGCTTGGGCGACATCTACCACTCGTCCCCCGTCGTGGTCGGTCCGCCGACCCTCGACTTGGCGGACGAGTCGTTCAACGAGTTCCGCCGCCGCCCGGACGTCGTGAACCGTCCGAAGGTGGTCTACGTCGGTACCAACGACGGTGTGATGCACGCGTTCGTCGCGGAGGACATCACGATCACCGACGGTCCGCACAGTGGCCAGAGCTACCGCGCGGGCGACGAGCTCTGGGGTTTCGTGCCGCCTGCGATCTTCCAGCGTTTGAACGCGGCACGCAGCGGGCACGTGTACACCGTCGACGGCACGCCGGTCGTGAAGGACATCTTCTTCAACCGCACGCCCGGTCAAACCGCGGACGCGGGCTCGTACCACACCGTGCTGATCTTCGGTCTGCGCGGCGGCGGCGGCGCGTACCTCGCGCTCGACGTGACGGATCCGATCGAGCCTCGCTTCCTCTGGCAGGTCGCGCACGAAGAGATGGGCGCGACCTACGGGACGCCCGCGATGGGTCAGGTGCTGGTCCGAGACCGCACGAACACGGTGCGTGAGATCGCCATGGTGCTGCTCCCGGGTGGTGCTGGCGTCGACGTCTCGTCCACCACGTGCGGTGGCGCCGTGCCGCTCCCCGACGGGCGCATGTCGCAGCCCCTCGGGTGTCCGTCGCGCGGCAAGGGTCGCCCGCCCGTCAACAGCGGCACGTTGAACGCACGCGACAACATGCGCTGTTGGGACACTCCCGGTCGCTCGATGTACTTCGTCGATCCGGCGAGCGGTGAGGTGCTCGCGTACCTCGACGACCGCGTCTTCAACGCGCCCGTCACCGGCGGCATCTCCTTCTTCACCGGTGACGTCGGCACGATCGCCACGCGGGCATTCGTCACGGACGCGGACGGTGTCATCTGGCGGATCGACTTCAGCAGCCCGGATCCCCGCAACTGGGACGCGGATCCTTTCCACGACATCTTCTGGGATTCGACCGCCACCGCGGGCCAACCCGCGTACTTCCCGCCCGTCCTCACGACCGACGATCAAGGTCGCGTGGTGGTGATTCAAGCGACGGGCAACGTCGACGCGCTCGACTCGATCGCGAGTGCCAACCGCGTCGTCTCGATCACCGAGAACCTCGAGTACGACGCCACCGGCGCCCTGGAAGAGGTGACGGGCACCTTGAATTGGGAGATCCGGTTGGCCGCCGGCGAGCAGGTCACGGGCCCGCTCGAGCTCTTCGCCGGAAAGGTCTACTTCGGCTCGTTCGCCTCCACCAACGATCCGACCAACGCGTGCGCCTTCGGTCAAAGCAAGATCTGGGGTGTCGAGTACCTGCTCAACGAGGTCTCCGCGTCGCAGCCGACGCCGGTCCCGCGTGGGGGCATCGAGGAGGTCGCGGGATCGGGCAGCTTCGTCCGGCACCTACCGCCGCTCGACAACCAGATCGTGATGGGCGTGACGGTCACGCAGCGCCCGACCTGCTCGACGCTCACGGAGGTTCCCGAGACGGATCCGTACTTCGGCACGCGCCGCTACCAGCAGGTCACGAGCGCGAATCGCGGCGAGTTCTTCCTCGTCGCGCAGGTCAGTGGTGGTGGCACTGCGGCGGCCGGCGGATCGGTGGCCGAGTTCTCGCGTCAGCTCCCAGCGCCGCTCTCGTTCACGCGTGTGCAGGGCTGGGCCGGCACCATCGACTGACACGGAGCGATTCGCGACGATTGAAGCGGTTCGCGGCGACCTTCGGGTGACGCGAAACCGCTTCTTTCGTTTGACGTCGTTGGAGCCGGCCGTCAGGCCGACCCCACGTCACGTGAGCGTGGCCGTCATGCGACCGAACCAAGCGAAGTGGAGGCGCGGGCGCGAAATGCGATTTGAGTGGTCGACGCTTCCGGCAGTGTCGCGAGCGCGCGCATCGCCGCGATGCCCGAGCGGAGGCGCGCCTCGTCGTGCCCGATCTCGGCCAGCCGCGGGACCATCGGCTCGAGGAAGCCGAGCAAGTAGTCGACGAAGCGCGCGAGCTCGGGATCGCCCGTGAAGTAGTGGAAGCCCATGGGGACGCACGTCACGTCCACGAAGCCGGCCGACACCAGCCGCGCGCCGAGCGCGCGCGCGACGTGGGGATCGCCCTCCCGCGCGAAGAGCGCCCGCTGCGCCTCCCCGAGGTACACCACGTCCGGATGGTGCGGGTGCACGTGGAACATCCCGTAGTCGGTCTCGTGGAACGCGACCGTCCCGCCCGGCCGCAGCACCCGACGCACCTCGCGCAGGATCGGCCGCGCGTCGCGCACGTGCTCGAGCACCCACACGCCGTAGACATGGTCGAAGCTCGCGTCGTCGAAGGGCAGCTTCGCGGCGTCCGCCACGTGCAGCTCGGCCTTCACGCCACGCGAGGCGAGCAGCTCCCGCGCGGCCGCGATCTGTGAGGGCACGAGATCGATCCCGGTCAGCGCGAGCCCCGGGAAGGTCTCGCCGAGCACCGCGAGCACGGCGCCCACCCCGCAGCCGATCTCGAGTAGCCGCTCCCCCGCACCGTACGTGAGCCCCGGGGTGAGGAAGCGGTCGCGCCAGAGCTCCGCCTGCGCGACGAGGCGGTCGCGTTCGTCTTCCGAAAACCCGTGGATGTACCCGTCGGACATGCGCGGAGCGTCGCACGGCACGACGCGCGCCGCTCCGCCCGGAGCACGCGCGCACCAGCCGTCGTGGACGGCGTCGCGCCTTCGTCGGCATGCTGTCTCGGTGAGCCCTCGAAGACCACGTCCTCGGAGCCGGCACTCCGTCCAGCACCACGTCCCTCTCTTGTTGACGATCGGGATCCTCGCCGGCTGCGCGAGCGGGAACGAAGGCAGCACCTCCCGCCGCGACGCGGGCGGGACGCGGCTCGACGGCGGCGAGACCTGCACGCGCGGCGAGAGCTGCACCACACCCTGCGGGACCGAGGGCACCGTCGATTGCGACGACGAGGGCGCGATCTGCCGACCGCCGATCGAGCGCTGCGACGGCGTCGACGACGATTGCGACGGCGAGGTCGACGAAGAGATCGCGGATCGCACGTGCACGTCGGCGTGCGGAGGCGGGGTGAGCCGCTGCGTCGACGGCGCGTTCACCGCGTGCAGCGGGGGCTCACCGCGGCCCGAGACCTGCGACGGCACCGACGAGGACTGCGACGGCGCGATCGACGAAGCGCTCACGCGCGGCTGCACGAGCGCGTGTGGGCCCGGCGCGGAGCGCTGCGAGGCGGGCGCGTGGATCGGCTGCACCGCGCCCGCGCCCGGCGTCGAGAGCTGCGACGGCAGCGACGAGGACTGCGACGGGACGATCGACGAAGGTTTGAGCCGCGCGTGCTCGACTGCGTGTGGCGCGGGCACCGAGTCGTGCCGTGCGGGCGCGTGGGTGGAGTGCTCGGCGCGGCAGCCGATGGCGGAGTCGTGCAACCTCGCGGACGACGACTGCGACGGCACGAGCGACGAAGGGTTCCAAGCGACGGTGCACGATCCCGTGCCGATGTCCGAGCTCACGGCGGCGCAGCCTCCGTGCGACGGACCGAGCGCGGGGCTCAACGTCTGCATGTCCGCCGCGCGGCGGTGGTGCATGAACCGCGGCTGCCACCCCGGCGGCGGCGCGGGGCACCTGCAAGCGACGCCGACCAGCGCGCGCGTGGTCTGCTTCGGCGCGCGCGGCGATCAACACAACGTGAGCTTCGCCGCGGTCTCGGCCGCCAGCTCGATCACGGTCACCACGGGCAACATCGCGACCCGCGTCGCGCAGTCCGCCGTCAATCGATATTGCCGGAGCCGCGGCTTCGGCGGAGGCGTCGGACCGACCGAACACTCCGACGTCGAGATGACGGTCACGTGCCTGCCGAACGACGTCGCGATCACCGAGTCGATCGCGACGAGCGAGCTCACCACGCGCGGCTGCGATCCGAACGCGAGCCCGAACACGCTGACGTGCGCGAGCGCGGCCGACGCGGTGTGCCGTGCGCGCGGTCGACGCGCGGGCTTCGGTCCGGTCGAGTGGAACGCGAGCGAAGCCGCGGTGCTGTGTTTCCCTTGAGTTGCGAGCGCGACGGGCGGTGAGTGATTCGAGTCGCGCGGTCGTGCGCTGCGAGCGAGTGATTCGAATCGCGCGGTAGTGCGCTTCGAGCGAGTGATTCGAATCGCGCGGTAGTGCGAGTGATTCGAATCGCGCGGCAGCGCGCTGCGAGCGAGTGATTCGAATCGCGCGGTAGCGCGCTGTGAGCGAGTGATTCGCGTCGCCCGATCGCGCGCGGTTCGAACGCGTGCTTCAAACGAGCTGGGCGCGGATGCGTCCGAGCACCATCGCGGGCGCGCGCACCTTCAGCGTGGTGCCCGTCTCGCCATGCTCCTCCGAGAGAACACGTGCGCTCTCGTGCACCGCGCTCACCACGCGCTGCTTGGCCCACGGCACGAAGAGCTCCGCGTCCTCCATCGAGGCCTCGAAGAACGAGACGATGCGTGCGTGCACGTCCGCGAGGCTCGCGTCGTCGCGCGCGCTCGCGAGCATCGCGTCGGGCAGCTCGAGCTGCACGGCGGCGCGCGCTTCGTCGTCGAGCTTGTCCATCTTGTTCAGCAGCACGAGGCAGGGCCGCTCGCCCGCGTCTCGTTGCGTCGTGATCGGATCGTTCGCGTTCGACCACACCCGCACGTGCACGCCGAGCTCCGCGAGGACGTCGCGCGTGACCTGGAGCTGCTCGCGCCACGCCGGATCCGAGGCGTCGACCACGTGCACGAGCAGGCTCGCCTCGCGCGCCTCGTCGAGGGTGCTGCGGAAGGACGCCACGAGATCGTGCGGGAGCTTCTTGATGAAGCCGACGGTGTCCGACACGAGAATCGGCGGGCGCGTCTCGGGCTGCAGGCGCCGCACGGTGGTGTCGAGCGTCGCGAAGAGTTTGTCGGCGACGTAGACCTCGCCTGCGGTGAGGCGACGGAACCACGACGACTTGCCGGCGTTCGTGTAGCCGACGAGCGCCACGGTGTCGCCGCGCTCCACGCGTCGCGCGCGCCGGACCGCGTCTTCTTTCGAGATGCTCTCCAGCTCGCGCCGCAGCTCCGCGATGCGGTCGCGGATGCGCCGCCGATCGAGCTCGATCGACGACTCGCCCGCGCCCTTGCCGCCGATGCCGCCGCGCTGACGATCCCCGCCGCCGCTGCCTTCGCGCAGGCGCGGCGCGTCGTAGCCGAGGCGCGCGATCTCGACCTGCAGGCGGGCCTCGCGGGTGCGCGCGTGGCGCTGGAAGATCCGCAAGATCACGGACGTCCGGTCGGCGACCTCGACGCCCGCGGCCTTCTCGAGGTTGCGCGCCTGCGAAGGCGTCAGCTCGTGATCGACCACGACGACCGTCGCGCGCTCCGCCACCACCGGCGCTTCGCCCGCGTCGTCGTCGAACGCGTCGGCCGTGTCGGCCGAGTCTTCTTCGTCGCTCGCGTCGTCGTCCGCTTCGTCGCTGGTCTTCTTCTTCGAGAAGGTCGGCACGAAGCCGGGCCCGCCCGTGTAGAGCGCGAGCTCTTGGAGCTTGCCCTCGCCGAGCACCGCGGAGGGCGCGAGCCGCGAGCGCTTCTGCGACACGCGCGCGATCGGACGCAGCCCGAGGGTCGTCGCGAGACGCGCGAGCTCGTCGAGCGAGGACTCGTGCTCGGCGTCGCTCACGCCGGGGAGCTGCACGCCGACGAGCACGGCGAGGGGACGTTCTTCGAGGCCTTCGGTACGGCGAGTGGAGTCGGTCACGAGCGCGCGAGGATGCGCCCGCGCGGGGCCGAATCAAGGCGGCGCCGTCGAGACCGATCGTGCTTGACATTGTCACTTTCGACACTTGACACTGTCAACCGCGACCTCAGGGATCGCCCATGCCGATCGATCCGGGAGTCCGCTGGCTGCTCGCCGGCGCGGTGACGCACGCGCTCGTGGCGCTCTTCGCGTGCGTGGCGCTCGTGGTCTCCCCCGCCGCACCGGGAGAGCTCCACCACGCGATCAAACCGCTGAAGTTCGGGATCTCGATCGCGATCTTCCTCGGAACGTGGGCGATTCTCCTGCCGCATCTCGACCTCGATGCGCGGTGGCGGCTCGTGGCGGCGGTGCTCCTCGTGGGCACGATGGTCGTGGAGAGCGCGTGCATCGTCGTGCAGGCGCTGCGGGGGCGCGGCTCACACTTCAACTCCGCCACCGCGCTCGACGCCGGTCTCTGGAACGTCATGGTCGCGGCGATCGTGCTGACCACCGCGACGCTCGTGGTGCTTGCGCTCGTCGCGACCCTTCGCCCGCTCGGCGAGGGCACGTTCTTCGCCGTGTCGGCGGGG
>CALJLK010000058.1 GCA_937982655.1 uncultured Sandaracinus sp. | reverse complement strand
ACACGAACGCGCCGAACACGAACGCGCCGAACACGAACGCGCCGAACACGAACGCACGAACGCCCCGAGATTCTCGGGGCGTTCGTGTTTGGGGCTCGCGTTGCAGCGCGCCGCGCGCCGATCTCGTCGGTGGCTCAGCGGGCGCCGGGCAGGAGCCTGCCGATGCCCGGGAGCACCACGTGCGAGCGCACGGAACGCGCGGCGCCGCGCAGCCCGACCGGCAGCGCGCGGAAGCTGATGTCGAGGTGCGACTCGTCCGCCTGCACGTTTTGCAGCGTGACGAAGCTCGTGAGCACCGCGACCGCGCTGCGCACGAGCGGGTTCTTGCCGATCTTCGGATCGCGCATCAGGTCGAGCACGATGCGGTTGTCGCGCGCTTCGGCGATCACCGGGTTGCGCTTGGGCATGAAGCCCACGAGCGTGCCGGGCCGCGAGAGATCGAGCGCGCCACTCTTGATGAGCGCGGCGACCGGGGTCTCGGCGTTGCCGTTGAGCTTGAGGTCGACGTCTTCGAGGCGGAGCGCGACCGTGAGCTCGTCCTCGTTGAAGACGATGCGGTCGATGTAGATCACCGCCGACGCGCGCAGCGGCGTTCCCATCAGGTTCAGGCTCGCGCCGACCTTGATGCCGGGCGGGATCGAGTCGATGCGAAGGTCTTCGACCTTGCCCGACTTCTCCGCCTGACGACCGAGCCAACGGAGCGCCTGCAGCGGCACGCCGAGGCGTAGACCGAACGCGTTGCGCACCGCGCGCGTGATCTCTTCGGGGTGCGTCTTCAGGTAACCGCGCGCTGCATCGAGCGCTGCCTGTGCGAGCGACATGGCGCGCAGTCTAGCGTCGGTTGCACGGTCGAACGCAACGCGAAACTTGTCGGAAAATCGCGACGCAGCGCGTCACGAGCGTGCGTCAGAAGAGCCGCGTGCGAGGAGGTCGCGGCTCGTGCACGGTCGCGGACGCGCCGCGCTGCGATCGAGCGGCCGGACACGAGCTCGAGCGCGGCTTGCTGCCCGCGGAGGTCCATCACGCTGCCGGTTCGGGCGAGTCGACGAGGTGCCGCGCGAAGAGCTCGCGGTACGTCTCTGGGATCGCCACGCCGCGGAAGGTCTTCATGTCGATGCACGCGACGGTGATCGTCGCGCTCGCGGCGGGACGCCCGTTCACGAAGCCGTCGTAGCGGAAGGTCGCCGACTTCGTGCCGAGCTTCACCACGCGCACCTCGACCTCGAAGTCGTCGCCGAAGCGGATGGGGCTCTGGAAGTCGACGTCGAGGTGAACGGCGGGCCAGCCGAAGCCCTCCTCGTCGAGCACCTTCCGATACGGGTGCCCCTGGTGGTCGAAGAAGTCTTCGAACGCGCAATGGAAGAAGTGGACGATCCGCGGGAAGTACGCGATGCGTGCGTGGTCCTCGTCACCGAAGCGCACGCGGATCGAAGTTCGGAAGGTCATCGAGCCTCGCTCGGCGGACGCGTTCGTGGTCCGCGCTCGTCGTGGGGTTGCCGTCGAAGATCCCGCTCATTCGCTCGGGGCGGGCGCGCAGAAACCCGCGGGCTCTTCGCCGACGAGGGCGCAGACCTCGCCGAGCGCGCAGCCTGCCGCCGTGCGTCGGTCGCACGCGCGCCGACACTGCGCCTCCGTGGCGCCTTCGAGCAGGATGCACACCGCGCCGGGTGCGCAGCCGTCGTTCGAGACGCACACCGAGCCGAGCGCGAGCTCGCCGCCCGTGTAGCAGACGGCCTCGCCGACGTTCGGCATGCAGACGCTGCCGTCCTCGCAGAGGCGCGTCGTGGTCGAATCGCAGATGGTCATGCACTCGTTGCCGCGGAGCGCGGTCGGGAAGCACACGGTGCCCGTCTGGCACTCGGCGCTGGTGAGGCAGGGATCCCCGGCGGGGCCAGGGCCGTTGTTGCCGCACCCGAGCACGCCCAGGAGCCAGCAGAACGGCACGGCGAACCAGCGACGCATCGCTCGGCTCGTACTCCAGCGTCCGACGCGGAGCAACGTGACCGTCGAAATCCGAGTGAAATCCGCGGGCTACGAAAACGTAACTCATTCGTGCGTTGCGCTCTTGTTCCGCGCCCGCCACCGGTGCACCCTTCCGCGCCGTGGCCGAGCTGGGGCTCAGCGGAATCCGCAAGGGGTTCGGGGATACGCTCATCCTCAAGGGCGTCGATCTGCACGTCGGAGACGGGCAGCTCGTGGTGCTCGTGGGTCCGAGCGGGTGCGGCAAGAGCACGCTGCTGCGGACCATCGCGGGGCTGGAGCTGCCGGACGCGGGGACGATCCACATCGCGGGCAAGGACCTGACGAAGGCGCCGCCGAAGGATCGGGACATCGGCATGGTGTTCCAGAGCTACGCGCTCTACCCGCACCTGACGGTGCGCGAGAACCTCGCGTTCGGGCTGCGGCTGCGAAAGACCGACGACGCCACGGTTCGGCAGCGCATCGACGAGGTCGCGAAGATGCTCGGGCTCGGGCACCTGCTCGACCGACTTCCGCGGCAGCTCAGCGGAGGTCAGCGTCAGCGCGTGGCGATGGGACGCGCGATCGCGCGGCGGCCGTCGATCTTCCTCGACGTTGGTTCGGTGTTTCGCGTGAAGCGCCCGGC
>CALJLK010000057.1 GCA_937982655.1 uncultured Sandaracinus sp. | reverse complement strand
AATGGCAGCCCGTTGAAGGACTCGAAGAGTTCTTCAACGGGCTGCTGGTCGACACGCGCCTCGGTGCCCGGGGTCGCGACCTCTGCGCTTGACCCTCTCGCTCTGGGGCCTCACACGGACGCGGATGACTCCGGGTCCTGGTCGTGTGCTCGTGGCGCTCAGCGGGGGCGTCGACTCGTCCGTCGCGGCGGCGCTGCTGCACGAGGCGGGGCACGAGGTGGTGGGCGTCACGCTGCACCTCTGGGACGCGAGCGGCGACCAGCAGGTCGGTCGGTGTTGTGCGCCCGAGGATCGCGAGGACGCGCGCGTCACCTGCGATCACCTCGGCATCCCACACTACGTGATGGACGAGCGCGCGGCGTTTCGTGCGGAGGTGGTCGAGCCCTTCCTCGACGACTACGCGGCCGGCCGCACGCCGAGCCCGTGCGTGCACTGCAACCGCACGGTGAAGCTGCTTCAGCTCGCGAGCCTCGCGGATCGGCTGGGCTGCGCGTGGATCGCGACCGGACACTACGCCCGCATCGAGCGCGACGCGAAGGGCGTGCGGCTGCTGCGTGGGATCGATCGCGGCAAGGATCAGAGCTACTTCCTCTACGGCGTTCCGACCGAGGTGCTCGCGCGGATGGTGTTCCCGCTCGGGGCGCGAACGAAGGACGAGGTGCGCGCGGAGGGACGGCGGCTCGGGCTGCCGAACGCGGACAAGCCCGACTCGCAGGAGCTCTGCTTCGTGCCGAACGGCGACGTGCGTGGCTTCGTCGAGCGCGAGCGCGGTCGGGTGCGCGCGGGGCGCATCGTCGACGAAACCGGCACCGAGCTCGGTCGCCACGAGGGCATCGAAGGGCTCACGGTCGGCCAGCGGAAGGGCCTCCAGCTCGGAGGCCAGGATCGCCCGCGCTACGTGCTCAAGATCGTCCCCGATACGGGCGACGTGGTGGTCGGCGCGGAGGCGTCGCTCTTCTCGCGTGACGTGCGAGTCTCGGATGCGCGTTGGGTGCGCCCGCCCGGCGGTGGTTTCGCGGCGGACGTGCGCGTGCGCTATCGACACGCGCCGGCTCGTGCGTGGGTCGAGCCCGGACCGACGGGTTTCGCGGACGGCTTCACGGTGCGATTCGAGGAGCCACAGCGCGCGATCACGGCGGGACAAGCCGCGGTCGTGTACGTTGGGGACGAGGTGATCGGTGGCGGGCTCATCGCGTCGTGAATGCACCACCAAGCATGCGGTGCGTGGGATCGCACCGCGTGCGTGGTGGCCTGCGTGGCTCCATGCGTCGCTCGCCCCGCTCTTGGTGTGCAGCCTGTTCGCGTGCAGCGTCGGCAACGGCGAGGGCGAGCTCACGGGCGTCATCACCGACCCCGAATGCGACCTCGAAGGCGCCGCGGTCGACGTGCGACCGAACTTCTTCGTGGCCGACGACGATCGCGAAGGCGTGACGATCCGCGTGCAGCGCGGGGGCGACTACCTCGTGTTCTCGGACGGGCTGTCGATTGGCGTCGCGGACGCCGCGCGGGAGGTCGAGCGGCTCGGCACGCCCATCGCCGTCGGCCCCGAGGGCGACGTGCGCATGACCTTCCACTACAGCCACACGTGCGCGTTCGACCGCGACCGGCTCGCGACCGTGCTCACCGCGGTGGAAGGCACGATCACCTTCGAGAGCCTGTGGGCGCCCGAGGTCGACGACGACCAACTCGAGACGGCCGCGAGCTTCGCGGGCGTGCGCTTCGTGGACCCTGCGAACCCGGAAGAACGCTTCGCGGTGCTCGACGGCTCGTTCCGATTCCTCTTCAACCGCGGCCGACCCGCGCAGCGATACCCGTGAAGCGCGGACGTTCTCCGCACGGACGGCGGCCCTCGAACGAGCCGCAGGGGCCGACGACCGCGCGCGTCGATCACGTCGCGTCGGGCGGCGACGGGGTGATCGTGGGACCGCGTGGGCCCACCTACGTCGCGGGCGCGTTTCCGGGCGACCTCGTGCTCGTCGAGCGCGCGCGTGGCGAACGAGGGGCCCACGTGAAGCTCCTGGAGGTCGTGGAAGCCGGACCGGAGCGCCGCACGCCGGCCTGCGAGGTCGCGGGGATCTGCGGCGGCTGCCCGTGGATGGCGTGGGACTACGCGCACCAAGCCGCGCACAAGCGCGCGCTGGTCTCTCGCGCGCTCGGTCGCGAGGTCGAGCTCGTGGGCGAGGACGACCTCGGCTACCGACGCAGGGCGACGCTCTCGTTCCGGCAGGGCGGGCTCTTCGGGTTCTTGGAGACCCGCACGGAGCGGTTGGTCGATCGGCGCGAGTGCGCGGTGCTCGTGTCCCCGTTGCAGGCCGCGCTGGTCGCGATCCGTTCGCGCCTCGGCGGTCTGCGCGGTCGAGGCGAGCTGGCGCTCGCGCGAAGCCATGACGGAGCGGTCGCGACGATTCGTACCGCGGACGCGCAGCCTCCGGCGGTCTACGAGGCCTGCGCGCAGCTCGTGCAGGACGGCGCGCTCGTCGGGCTCGCGCTCGTCATCGAGGGGCTCGCGCCCGCGATCTTCGGCGACCCCACCGAACGCACCCAGGGCGCGGACGGGATCGAGCTCGTGGGCACCGCGGGCGGCTTCTCGCAGGCCCACGACCGGAAGAACGATCTCTTGGTGCGGGCGGTCGCGGAGCTGGCGGAGCCGTCGGACAAGCGGGTGCTGGAGCTCCACGCGGGGCACGGCAACCTCGGCGTGCTGCTCGCCGCCGGCGCCACCAGCTACGTCGGTGTCGAGCTCGATCGTGCGGCGGTCGATGCGTTGCGGGCGAACCTCGAGCGCCGTGGGCTCTCGGGCAAGTCGGTCTGCGAGGACGCCGCGAAGTACCCGAAGGGGAGCTACGACGTCGTGGTGCTCGATCCGCCGCGGCGAGGCGCACCCGACGTGGTGGAGCGGCTCGCGCGCGAGAAACCCGCCGTCGTCGTGTACGTGTCGTGTGCCCCGACCGCGCTCCAGCGCGATCTGCAGCCGCTGCGCGATGCGGGGTATTCGATCGAGCGCGCGGTCGCGTTCGATCTCTTCCCGCAGACGCCGCACGTCGAGACGGTCGTGCGCTTGGTGCGGGCTTGAAGGCGATCGTCTGCCGCACGCGTCGTGCCGCTGGAACCGATCGCACCGATCGCACCGAGCGTGCACCGAGCGTGCACCGAGCGCGGTCGTGGCGAAGCTAGCCGCCGACTGCTAGAAGCCGCGCGTGCGCTGCCCGTACTGCGGCACCTTGGAAAACAAGGTCATCGACTCGCGCCTCTCGCAGGCCGGCGAGGTCATCCGTCGCCGTCGTGAGTGCGAGAGCTGCGGGCGCCGCTACACGACCTACGAGCGGGTGGAGCAGGTGCTGCCGCTGGTCGTGAAGAAGGGCGGCCAACGCCAACCCTTCGATCGCGACAAGATCCTCGCGGGGCTGCGCCGCTCGTGTGCCAAGCGCGACATCAGCGCCGACGCTCTCGAGCGGGTGGTCGACAACGTGCAGCGCACCATCTCCGATCGCGGCGAGCCCGAGGTCGCGTCGTCGCTGATCGGGCGCGAGGTGCTGCGGCAGCTCGAAGCGCTCGATCAGGTCGCGTACGTGCGTTTCGCGTCGGTGTACCGCGAGTTCCAGGACGCCCGCGAGTTCGTCGCGGAGCTCGAGCGCCTGCTCGGCACCACGAGCAGCGAGCCTTCGGAGCCGAGCTTGCCGGCTGTGGTCCGCGAGTCGGAGTCCCCGCGTGAGCCGTGATCGTGTCAGCGACGACCTACACGAGCGCGACGAGGCGTGGATGCGCCGCGCGCTCGAAGAGGCGCGCCGCGGGCGCCCGAGCCCGAACCCGCACGTCGGCGCGGTGATCACGACCGCCGAGGGAGAGCTCGTCTCGGTCGGCCACCACGAGCGCGCGGGGCAAGCTCACGCGGAGGTCGACGCGATCCGCAACGCGCCCTTCACGGAGGGCACCACGCTCTACGTGACGATGGAGCCGTGCAATCACCACGGCCGCACGCCGCCGTGTACCGAGGCGATTTTGGCCGCGAAGATCGCGCGCGTGGTGATCGGCGCGATCGATCCGAAGCCGCACGTGCCGGGCGCGGTCGAGAAGCTGCGCGCGGCCGGGGTCGAGGTCGTCACGGACGTGCTGGCGGACGAGTGCCGCGCGCTCTTGGCCGACTTCACCAAACACATCACGACGGGCCGCCCCTTCGTGACGCTCAAGGCCGCGGTCACCCTCGACGGACGAATGGCCGCCCGCACCGGCGACTCGAAGTGGATCACGGGCGAGCTCGCGCGGGCCGAAGCGCACCGCATGCGCGACGCGAGCGACGCCGTGCTGGTCGGGGTGGGCACCGTGCTGGCGGACGATCCGCGCCTCGACGTTCGGCACGTCGAGGGGAAGAGCCCGACCCGCGTGGTGCTCGACCGCACGCTCCGCACGCCGCCGAGCGCGGCGATGTTGCGGCTGCCCGGCGCGACGTGGATCGTGCACGGGCCGGACGTGGAGCCCGAGCGGCGCACCGCGCTCACGCACGCGGGCGCGACGTTGTTCGAGGTGCCGCTCGTGAACGGGGCGCTCTCGCTCGACGCGATGCTCGACGCGCTCGGCCGCCGCGACGTGGTGCGACTGCTCGTCGAAGGTGGGCCCCGCGTCCACGGCGCGCTGCTCGCAGCGGGGCACGCCGACCGCATGGCGGTGTTCGTGGCGCCGCGCGTGCTCGGGGACGAAGCGGCTCCCGCGTTCGCGACCGGTGCGGGTGTGATCGACACCATCGCGGCGGGCTGGCGGCTTCGGCGCGTCCAGGTGCGCGTGCTGGGCGACGACGTCCTCGTCGAAGGCGACGTCGTTCGCGGGTCCTGAGCTCCCCGTCGCAAACGTTTCCGAGCGGCTCGCGAGTCGTCGTGGCGGCGTCGTTCGCGGTGTCGACTCGTCGCGTCCGACTACCGCAATCGCACGATTCGGCCGTCCGGGTGCTCCGTCGCGGCCCCGGCGAGCAGCAGCTCCAGCAGCGCGCGTTGGAGCCGAGGCACGTCGAGCCCGGTGCGCAGCGCGAGCTCGTCGCGGTGCGCGGGGGTCGCGGTCAGGGCGGCGTGCAGGTGGGCGGCGTCGCCGTCGAAGTGGAGCTCGACCGTGGGCACCGGCTCGTGGACCTCGCGCGGTCGTGAACGTGGCGCGCGTCGACGCGGCTCGGGAGGTGCGAGCTCCAGCGCGTCGAGCACGTCGCGGACGCCCCGACACACACGTGCGCCCGAGGCGAGCAGAGCGGTGCTCCCGGCCGAGCGGAGATCCCACGGCGCGCTCGGCACCGCGAGCAGGTGCCGACCGAGCTGACGCGCGATCGCCGCGGTCGAGAGCGCGCCGCTCTGCACGGGCGCCTGCACCACCACCGTCGCGTCGGTCATCGCCGCCACGAGCCGGTTCCGCTCCAGGAACCGACCTCGGTGCGCCGGCACGTCCTCGTGCTCGCACAGCAGCGCGCCACGCTCCGCGATCTGCTCGAAGAGCGCCACATGCTCGGGTGGGTACGCTCGCACCAGGCTCGAAGCGAGCACGGCGACCGTGACGCCGTCGACGTCGAGCGCGCCACGGTGAGCGGCCGCGTCGATGCCCAGCGCGCCGCCCGAGACCACCACGAGCTGGGCCTCCGCGAGCTCGGCCGCGAGACGGCGCGTGAAGGCGAGCTGTTCCGGATCCGCCGCGCGCGTGCCCACGATCGCGATCGCACGAGCCTCGGGCACCGTGCCGACCGCAAACAAGCGCTCGGGGGGCGTGGGCAGATCGGCGAGCCCGGGCGGGAGCTCGTCGGGGTCGAGCGAACGCGGAGGCGCGGCGAGGCGGAGACGCGACATCCGCGGGTCTTCGTCGAGGCGCACGACGAGTTGCCAGCCGCGGGAGGTCGTCGAACGACCGAGAACGGGCGTCGGAGCTCGCGGTGTCGCTCGCGGCGTCGGAGCGCACGGCGTCGGAGTCGGCCATCGGAGCGCGCGGAGATCGCGACGTGAGCGGCGGCGTCCGAGCGCGGCCTTGCGTGCGTCAGAGCTCGCGGTGCAGGGGCACGTCGAAGAGATCCGCGAACGCCGAGAGCGCACGGGGCCAGCGCCGACCCGCGCGCCGCGCCGCCCAGAGCGCGCGGGCGACCCGATCGACCGCGATCGAGATCGGGACGCGGGCTCCTTCGGGAGTCGAGCGACGTGACCAACGCACGCGCCCTCCGTCGAGCGTGAGCCCGCCCGCGCCCCGCGCCGCGATCGTCAGCCGTCCGTCGTTCTCCCAGGCTTCGAAGCTCGGATCCGCGTCCAGCGCGCCGACGAGCGCGAGGGTTCGCGCGTGGCTCGCGTCGCGCAGCGCGTCTCTTCGCAGGGCGGCCCGAAACGCGAGACGCTCCACCGGCGCGAGGTTCACGAAGACCTCCACCAGCGTGCACGCCACGTCGGGATCGTTGGCCGCCCGACGAACCCAGGCGTCGAATGCAGGCTCGGCCACGCGCGCACGTCGGCAGTCCGCCGTCGCGAGCCCCGGTCCGATCCGCGCCTGATCGCCCATGGGCGGGAGTCATAACGAATCCGAAGCCCGAACGCTCCGATTGCGCGCGGTTCACGTGCTTGACGTCGCCGCGCCCACGCGGCTACCTAGGCCCCGGGGAGTGACGAAAAACGCCGTGGAACGCGACCGAGAGTTCATCGAGGAGTATCGGCCGCTCGTGTACAGCATCGCGGTGAAGCTGCGCGCTCGATACGACCTCACGAACGATCTCGACGATCTCATGGCGGAGGGATACCGGGGGTTGTTGGAGGCGCGAGATCGATACGATCCCGCCCGCGGCGTCCAGTTCAACACCTTCGCGTACTACCGAATCCGCGGCGCCATCATCGACGGCGTGCGCAAGAGCGCCTACGTGAGCCGCCGCGCTTACGCCCAGCTCCGTGCCGCCGAAGCCGCGCTCGCGATCGGCGAAGAGATCGGCGAGAAGCGAGCGGCCGATCCCGCGGCGCGAGGCGACGTCGCCCGTACGACCGAGGCGTTGCACGACACCCTCACCAAGCTCACCGCGGGCTTCTTGCTCGCGTCGATCGGGCAAGACGAAGAGCCCGAGACGCCCGAGGAGCTGCTCCTGAACGAGGAGACCCGCACGCGCGTGCAAGGCGCGCTGGCGTCGCTCCCGGAGCGAGAGCTCGCGCTCGTGCAAGGCTTCTACTTCGACGGTCGCCGCTTCGACGAGGTCGCCGAGGAGCTCGGCATCTCGAAGAGCTGGGCGAGCCGACTGCACACCAAGGCGCTCGAACGGCTGAGAGAGGCGCTGGAGAAGGGGTAGCGGTGGTCGACGAGCTCGCGAGCGCGCCAGAGTGAAGCATCGAAGTCGCGAACGAACGTTCGGACTCAGCCCGCAGAGTGGAATCGTTCGAGCGAACTCCCGATCAATCCGCCAGGATCTCCGCGCGGATCGACACCACGCCCGCGCGAATCATGTCGAGCGCTTCGGCGGCTGCTCGGCTGAGATCCAGGATGCGCGCGTGATCGCGAAAGGGGCCGCGGTCGTTCACGCGCACCACCACCGACGCGAGGGAGCGCCCCTCGGCGTCGACGCGATGCACGCGCACGCGGGTGCCGAAGGGGAGGTCGCGGCTCGCGGCGG
>CALJLK010000056.1 GCA_937982655.1 uncultured Sandaracinus sp. | reverse complement strand
TGCGGTCAAGTGAAAAGGTGTTTCGCATCGGGTCCTGCGCGCCCGGAACGCGCACGCCGATGTCGAAGCGCACCGGGCCGATGATGGTGTCGTACCGAAGCCCACCGCCGACCGCGAGGCGCAGGTAGTCGAAGCGGAAGCTCGGGTCGCGGTTCACGTCGCCCATGTCCGCGAAGGCGACGATGCCGAACGCTTCGCTCACCGGAACGCGCAGCTCGACCGAGCCCTCCCAGCGCCGCAGGCCGCCGCTGTTGTAGGTGAAGGGCAAGCTCGGATCACCGCTCGCTTCCGGCGGATCGCCGAGGTAGCCGGGCAAGAAGCCGCGGTGCGACGAGGCACCGCCGCTGCGCAGCCGGTACGGGTTCGGGCCGAGTCGCGCGCTCACCGGATCGAGCGCGTCGCTCGCGCGCTGAACGTGCATCGAGCCGAGGCGGAAGCGCGCCGCGAGCACCACACGACCGAGCGGCGCGTAGGCGCGCACGTCGGGCACGACGCGCACGTAGTCCCAGGAGAGAAAGCGCGCCGCGTGGAGCTCGAGCGACGCAAACAGACCCTTGGTCGGACGTCGGTTGTCGTCGCGCAGATCGAGCTGCGCGCTGAAGTCGAGGAAGAGCACCTCGAAGCTCGCGAAGGGCACGTCGTCGTCCGCGACCACGAACACGTTGCCGCGGGGCCCGACGTTGGTACCGAGCCGCCCGTCGAAGAAGCTTCGTTGGAGCGCGATCGACGCGTCGAGCACGTGGCGGAAGTAGCGATCGATCGGATCGGGACCCCAGTCGTAGCGCGCGTCGATCACGAGGTTCGTGCGGCGCTCGAGGAACGAGGGCTGTCGAAACGTCAGGCGCGTGTCGATGCCGAAGCGAGGCGCGGGGAAGGGGCCGCTCACCGGCTGGAACACGAGCTTCGGACGCGCTTCGAGGCGAATCCTTCGCAGGCCGCCGAGGAAGTTGCGGTGCTCGACGAACGCGAGCGCGTGGATGTCCCACTGCCGCACGTCCTGTTGTTCGAGGCCGCTCTGCCAGGTGCCGGCGAGCACGCCGCCTCCGAGGCCGTAGCGGAGGCGTCGTCCGGGGGCGACGCGGATCTCGACGTCGACGACGCCAGTGCAGGTCCCCGCGTCGTCACGCAGCGGTCGTCCGAGCACCTCCACGCTGGAGAACGCGCCGAGCGAGTAGACGTAGTGCTGCGCCTCGTCGAGCAGCTCGCCCGTGTAGCGCTGCCCCGGCTCGAGATCGGCGACGGAGAGGATCACCTCGTCGTTCAGATCTTCGTGGCCGGTGACGATCACCTCGCCGAGCGTGCAGCGTGGACCCGCCGCGACGGTGACCGCGAGGTCCGCGCGGCGGGTCTCCGGATCGAGCACCACGCGGCCTTCGACGCTCGCGCAGCCGTATCCGCGCGCGCGCATCGCCCGGAGCATCGCGGCCTTCGTGCGATCGTAGAGCGCCTCGTCGAAGCGATCGCCGAGCTCGAGCGCCCACGCGTCCGCGAGCTCTTCGCGCAGCGGTCCGCCGAGCTCCGCGTCGCCGTCGAGCGTTCGCGATCGCACGAGGACTGGCTCGCCCTCTTCGACGCGTACGGTGAGCGCGACGCGGCAGCCCTCGTCGTCGTCCTCGCGCTCGCACTCCGTCGCTTCGTCGACGCGGTCACGTTGCGCTGCGCTCGGAGGATCGTGCGAAGCGGCGACCACGCGTGCGTCGTAGAAGCCGCGCGCGCGGTACCAACGCTCGATGCGTTGTAGATCGCGCTCGAAGACGTTGCGGTCGTAGAGCGGCCAATCCGTCCAGGGCCAGCTCCACAGGCGAAAGCGCAGGTCGGGCGCGTCCTCGAAGGGCGGCGCGCCGCAGCTCGGATCGCCGCGCCCGCCGAAGTCGACCGAGAGCCGATCGCGTTCGGTGGTCGCGAGGCACGCCTGGAGCGCGCGAGCGTCCATCTCCTCGACGCCTTCGAGCTCGAGCCGCGCGACGCCGTAGCGATCGGCGGGGATGCTCGCGCAGCCGGACACCGCGAGCGCGACGCCGACGAGCGCGACGCCGAGCGCGACCTTCACGCGCGCGACGCCGACGAGCGCGAGCTTCACGCGCGCGATCCCCGCCGAAGAACCCGTCGCGTCGCCGTGCACGCGCGTCTCGCTCACGGCTGCAACGGAACGCGCAGCGGGTCGTCGAGCTGGATCGGACCGCGCGGCGCGAGCGGCCAGAGCAAGCGCCCGTTGGCGTCGGTCCACGCGACGAGCGCGGTTCCGTCCGCGAGGCGCAACGCCACGAGCGCGTGTCGCAAGCGTGTGCGTTCGTCGCCCGCGAACGCGTGCACGTCGACGTGAGCCTCGAGCGGCGGGAGCCCCGGGTGCGCGCACGCCTCGGCCACGTTCGGCGCGAGATCCTCGGTCGCGCACCGCGCGAGCGCCTCGTCGTGCCCGGTCACGGCGGCCGCCCAACGTGCCGCGGCAGCGCGCACCGGCTCGGCGTGCTCACGCGCGAGGTACGTCGACGGCGCGCGGTCCTCGCACGAGACGCCGCGCGTCGCGAGCGCGACCATCACGTTCGCGCGTACGTAGGCGTCGCGTCGTGCGAGCAACGCGCACACCGCTGCGCCTTCGACGGGCGCCTCCGGATCGCGACGAAGCCGCTGCGCGAGCCCGAACGCCGCGGCGGCTGCGATCGGTCCCGGCGACTCCCGAACGCCACGCACGAGCCGCTCGACGTCGGACACGTCACCCGTCGCGCCGAGCGCGATCCACGCGGCCGCACGCGCGGCGGGCGTCGCGTGCGTCGCGCTCGTGATCTCTCGGAAGAGCGCGACGGCCTCGGCATCCGGTCCGCTCGCGGAGGAGCGCTGCGTGTCGAGCGAGACGCGTGCGAGCGCGAAGATCGCCGCGGCGCGGCTGCCGTACCCTTCGTCGCGCGCGAGCGTCACGAGCACGGCGACCGCGCCTTCGTCGGCCCAACGACCGAGGGTCGCCACGGCACCGGCCGCGAGCGCCTCGTCCGCGTGACGCACGAAGCGTTCGAGGGTCACGCGGGTCGTGGTGACCTCGCCCGTCACGCCGCGCGCGAGCGCCTCCCCGATCGTGGTGAAGAGCGCGTGTCGATCGGTCGGCGCACGATCGGCGAGCTTCGCGACGATTCGACGCAGCGTGGCGTCGTCCGCCACCCGACCGAGCGCGCGCGCCGCCGCATCGCGCACGGCGCCGTCGTCCGCGTCGAGCAGGGGCTCGAGCGCTTCGGTCCCGCGCGGATCGCCGAGCGCGCCGAGCGTCTCGACCGCCGCGAGCCGCAGGGTCGGATCGTTCGAGTCGAGCAGCGGTCGCACCGCGGAGGTCGCCCGCGCCGCGCGCACCGTGCCGAGCAGACGCACCACCCGCACGCGCTGACTCGGCGGCACGCGACCCAGCACCGCGAGCAAGGGGTCGGCGGCGCGGCCATCGGCCGGATGGATCGCGAAGTAGTCCTCGATCGCCTCGAGCGCGGCGAGGCGTGTCGGTTCGCTCTCGCGCCCGAGCTCCGTCAGCAGCCGCACGAGCACGTCTGGCTCGCCGCTCGACGCGAGCGCGCGCAGCACCGTCGCGTGATCGACGTCGCGCTCGAGCGCCGCGAGCAGCGCGGGCGCCGCGCTCGGCTCCGCGCTCCGTCGCAGTCGGCGCAGAACCACCGTCGCCAGCGCGCTCGCGTGGTCGCGGGCGTCGATCCGCGCGATGCGCTCCGCGAGCCACGTGGTCTCACCGTCGGCGGTCGACGCCGAGAGCACCTCGCTCGCGAGCGGACGCAGCTCGGCGTTCGCGAGGCTCTCCACCGCGACCTCGCGCGCTCGCTCGCCACCGATCGCGCCGAGCGCCGACAGCGCAGCGCGCGCCGCCCGCGTCTCTCCTTCACGCGCGATCGCCACGAGCTCGGTGCTCGCGCGCTCGTCGCGCAATCGACCGAGCGCACCCATCGCCGCGAGCCGCACGTCTTCGTCGTCGTCGCGCAACGCGAGCACCACGGTCGGCACCGCGCGTGCGTCACCGAGCGAGCCGAGCGCGCCGACCACGGCCTGCCGCACTTGGACCGAGTCGTCGCGCGCGCGCCCCACGAGCGGGACCACCGCGCGGGGATCGCCGAGGCGCGCGAGCCCACGCGCGGTCTCGACGCGAACGTCCGGATCCAAATCGTCGAGCCTGCCGAGGATCGGCACGAGCGCGCTCGCCTCGCCGAGCTCCACCAGCGCGCGCACCGCAGCGCGTCGCACGCTCGCCTCGGCGTCACCCAGCGCGCGCACCAGCGGCCCCTGCGCGGCGCTCTCGCGGAGCCGCCCGAGGCTCGTCGCTGCCACCGCGCGCACCTCGGCGTCCGGATCCTCGAGCCACTCGAGCAACATCGGCAGCGCGTCGCGCAACCGCACGCGCCCCACGACCTCCGCCGCCTCGCGTCGCACGCTCGGCTCGGGATCCTCCAGCGCGCGGAGCAACGCGCGGCGCACCTCGTCGGCGGAGTAACCCCCGAGCAGGCGCACGACCTCCACGCGCCGCGTGACGTCGCCGCTCTCCAGCTCCCGCTCCAGCCGCGCGAGGCGACCCTCCCACTCGAGGCCGACACCGAAGGTCCAGACCACCAGCGCACCCAGCAGGAGCCGCACGAGCGCGCGCCGACGTGGGGCCCGCGAGGGCGCGTGCGGCGGAGGGCGAGGACGGCTCGTCACGTCCGACGTTGTAGCACCTCCGCCCGCGTTCTCTCGGTTTCGGCGAGCCCCGACCTGGCGTACCCGTGCCGCCGCCTCGTCGTCCCACGCTCCGGGTGCTATCCGTTCCGCCCCGTGCCCTCCAAGCGCTACATCGTCCAGACGTTCGGCTGTCAGATGAACGTCCACGACTCCCGACGGATCGAGGAGGTCCTCCTCTCGGACGGCTACGAGCCGACCGAGGACGCGACCCTCGCCGACCTCGTGGTGGTCAACACCTGCAGCGTACGCGAGAAGGCCGAGCACAAGCTCATGAGCCTCCTCGGCACCTTGCGGATCCTCAAGGAACAGCGGCCGGGCGTCGCGGTCGCGGTCGCGGGCTGCGTCGCGCAGCAAGAGGGCGAGCGGCTCCTCAAGAAGGCACCGGTGATCGATCTCGTGATCGGTCCCGACAACATCCCGGAGCTGCCGGGGCTCCTACGTGAGCTCGAGACCGGCGCTCCGCCGCGCGCGCGCACCGAGTTCGATCTCGACGACCCGCGCTTCCTCGTCGCCAAGCCGCGCGACGGGCGCCCCGAGGTCACCGGCTTCGTCACCGTGATGAAGGGCTGCGACGAACGCTGCACCTTCTGCATCGTGCCGACCACGCGTGGTCCCGAGCGCTACCGCTCGGAGCGCGAGATCGTCGACGAGATCGCCAAGATGGTCGAAGGCGGCATCCGCGAGATCACGCTGCTCGGTCAGACCGTGAACTCCTGGTACGACCCGACGGAGCTCGACGCGAAGCCGCGCAGCAAGACGGCGCCGTCCGGCTCACGCTTCGCGCAGTTGCTCCGGCGCATCGCGGACGAAGTGCCCGACCTCGCGCGCCTCCGCTACACCTCGCCGCACCCGCGTCACCTCACCGAAGAGCTGATGGACGCCCACGCGGATCTCCCGATCCTCCCGCGCCACGTGCACCTGCCGGTGCAGTCCGGCAGCGATCGTGTGCTGCGTCGCATGGCGCGTCGCTACACGCGGCAGGAGTACGTCGAGCGCACCGCGCGTCTGCGCGACAAGGTCCCCGGCCTCACGCTCTCCACCGACATCATCGTCGGATTCCCCGGTGAGACCGAAGAAGACTTCCAGGAGACGCTCTCGCTCGTGCGCGAGGTCGGCTTCGTCACAGCATTCTGCTTCAAGTACTCGCAGCGTCCCTTCACGCCCGCGCTCCAGCTCGGCGACGACGTCACCGAGGATCAGAAGGACGATCGTCTGCAGCGCCTCTTCGAGGTGCTCGCCGCGCAGCAGACGGCACACCTCGCCTCGCTCGTCGGCACCACCACGCGCGTGCTCGTCGAAGGCCCGAACGGCGCGAGCGAGACGCGCTGGACCGGCCGCAGCGAGCGCCACGAGCTCGTCCACCTCGAGGCGCCCGAAGGCGTCGATCCCACCGGCCGCTTGGTCGAGGTCGTGATCGAGCGCGCCTTCGATCACTCGCTGCTCGGCACCATGTCGGGCGCAGTGATCCCGAGCGAGCCCAAGCCGCGCCCGAAGCGCCGCAAGCTCCCGCTCCTCGAGGCGCTCTCGTGAGCGGTGCGCCCCCAGTCGGTCCTCGACTGGCCGGCGCGCAGCTCGCGCTCGCGTGGGCACCGGCGGCCGCCTACATGGCGCTCATCTTCACGATCTCGTCGTTCCGCGTCGAGCTGCCGGAGCTGCCCTCGGTGCCGATGCGCGACAAGCTCATCCACCTCGTGGAGTACGGGGTGCTCGGCTTCTTCTGCGCGCACGCGACGCTGCGAACCTGGCCGCGGAAGCCGCGCCGCCGGATGCTCGCGCTCGGTGCTTTCCTCGCGTCGGCCTTCGGGCTCTCCGACGAGCTCCACCAAGCGTTCGTCCCCGGCCGCAGCGCGGAGCTGCTCGACTTCGTGGCCGACACGATCGGTGCATCGTGCGGCGCCTACGCCCGTGGGCTCATTTTCTGGAGGGGCGTTCCGGCGCCCCTCCCCCCATCGGGCGAAGCCCGAGTG
>CALJLK010000055.1 GCA_937982655.1 uncultured Sandaracinus sp. | reverse complement strand
CCGCCAACGGCGTGCCGGGCGTGCGCTCGGAAGGCAGCAGCGGCCTCTCGACGGGCGGCGGCGCGGGTGGCGGCGTGCTCGTGGCGGCGAACGAGGTCGTGGTGAGCGGGGCGATCAGCGCGCAGGGCGGCGGCACCACGGGCACCTACGGCGGCACCGGAGGCCAAGGGCGGATCAAGATCCTCTCGGGTGCGATGCGCACGATCACGGGCACCCTCACCGGCGCGGTCACGCAGGGCTTCTTGCCGCCGCTCGAGCCGCGCTCGAGCACGCACCCCTCGACCACGCTCTTCTACAACGACGACTTCGCGTCGGTGTCGGTGAGCTGGGAGCGCGCCTTCCCCTCGCGCCTCGGCTACTACTGGCTCGTCGATCGCACCGTCTACCGCGTGCCGACGCCGGCCATCGGCACCTTCGTCGACGCCGAGGCGATCAGCTTCCCGCGCGACGCGCTCATGGCGGGCGACAACTATTTCCACGTCGCGCCCGTGAACGCCGCGAGCGAGGTCGGCACCGTGGAGACGCACCTGCGCGTGCGGCTCAACACCACGCCGCCGCCGGTGAGCTCGTCGAGCCACCCGAGCGAGAGCGCGTGGTCGGCCAACCGCGACGCCTTCTTCTCGTGGACGCTGCCGAACGGCGCGGAGAACTACGTCGGCGTGCACTACGTGCTCGATCGCTACGGCGACACCGTTCCGACCACCGCGGATACCTTCTTGCCGGTCACGCAGACGACCTTGCTGCGCAGCGGGCTCGCGGATGGCGTGTGGGTGCTGCACGTCGTGGCCGAAGACACCCGGGGCTACCTCACGCGCGCGGCCGGACATCGTCAGGTGCGCATCGGCGCCGACCCTGGCATGGGCGGCCTCGTCGGTCAGGTCGTCGACGCGAGCAGCGCCGCGCCGATCCCGAACGCGCGGGTGCGGGTCAATCGCGGAATCGTGCCCAATCAAACGACGAACGGGACGGGCAACTACAACTTCATGAACGTGCCGGCGGGGACTTGGGAGATCGACGTGTCGGCGGACGGCTACGTGTCGATGACGCGCTCGGTGACGATCGGCGCCGGGATGAGCGTGCCGCTGAACCTCTCGCTCGCGCGGCCTTGACTCTCACGACCGGACCGCGAGCGTGACGAGCCCCGGCCCGCCGCGAGCGCGTGTCGGTCGCGAGTGTCCGTCGCGAGGGTGGATGCGATGCCCTCCGCCAAACGGCGACCACCGCGTGGTCGGGTGTGGCAGGGGTGTCGGTGAATCCGAACAGCGTTCCACCCTTCGATTCGCTTGTGGATCCCGGTCGCGCGTTGCCCTAACGTCGGGACGGCGGGAGGGCTCGCCGAGCGGGAGGGATCATGGTGCTGTCTCGTGCGTCTGCGCTGCGCGGCCTGTTCGTGATCGTCGCGTCGCTGGTCTCGGTCTCTCACGCAAAGGCACAGAGCACGGACGCCGACGACGCGCTCGCGCGTGAGCGGTACCAAGCTGCGGTCGTGGCGTTCGACGCAGGCTCCTACGAGGCCGCGCTCGATCTCTTTCGAGGCGCTTACGAGCTGAGCCCGCGACCGCAGCTCCTCTACAACATCGGGACCACCGCCGATCGTCTGCGTCGCAACGTCGAAGCGGTGGAGGCGTTCGAGGCCTACCTCGAGCAAGCCCCGGACGCCTCGAACGCGGAGTCGGTGCGTCGGCGCATCGAGGTGCTCCGCGAGGAGATCACTCGGCAACGCGCGCTCGAAGAAGCAGCGGCGGCAGCATCGGCGACCGTAGAGCCCGACGAGGCCTCGGAGTCACGCGGGCGAAGAAGGCGTCGCGTGATCGGTGGCGTGATCGGCGCGGTGCTGGTCGTCGGCGGAGGCGTCGCGCTCGCCATCGGGCTCTCGCAGCGGGGAGGGGGCTCGACTCAGCCACCGGAGCACGACTTCGTGATCCAGACCCTCGGAGGTCGCCGATGAGTCGTGCGCTCGTGAGCCGTGCGTTCGTTCGTTCGGTGTGTGCGTGCTTGGTGACCCTCGGACTGATCGCGTGTGGCGACGACGACGCGAGTCCCACCCGGGTGCTCCTGATCGTCGAGGCCGACGACGTGGTCCGCCAGCAGGCGAGCTCAGTTCGGATCTCGGCCTACGCGGGCGAGGGCGCCTTCGCCCCGCCGCGTGATGCGTCCGCGCTGATCGAAGAGCGTGATTGGCCGGTCGCCGGGGGGAGCGATTGGCCGATCCGCGTGCTCCTCGAGCCCCGACGCTTCGCCGAAGGGCGCTACCGGATCGTCGCGAGCGCCGAGGTCGGCTCGATGGGCACCGTCGAGACCCAGGTCATCAGCGGCTACGTCGCGGGTGAGCTCCGGATCGTGCGCATGCGGCTCCACGCGGCGTGCATCGACGCCGACCCTTGCACCACGAACCAACGCTGCGGGGCGAGCGGCGCGTGCGAGGACGCGGAGATCCCGCCCGACGAGCTCGAGTGCCCCGACGGAGAGACCTGTGGCGACTCCGACGCGGGCGTCGATGGCGGCGAGCGCGACGGCGGCATCGTCGACGGTGGCGAGGTCGATGCCGGCGTGTGCGACACGGATCCCGATTGTGTGGGTGGCGCGACGTGTGTCGAGGGGCGCTGCGTGCCTCCCGACGCGGGCACGCCCGACGGAGGAGTCGACGCAGGACCCCCCCCGCCGCCCGAGCGCCCGACGCTCATCGACTACACGGTCCCGACCGGTTCTCCGCCCGCGCCCGCGATCCCGGCCACCGAAGGCCTCGAGATCCTCGGGGCGGCTCCACGCGGCAGTGGCTTCGTCGTGGTCGGATCGGTCGGCGACGAGGTGCGCGATGCGTTCGCGATGCGCGTGGTCGACAGGGGCCACGTGTGGTCCGCGCGCTTCGGCGGCACGCTCTCCGATCGTCTCTACTCCGTGGCGACGAACGGCGCGGAGACGGTGGCGGTCGGGCTGATTCGCCGCACCGGCAGCCCCAACCACAACGACGTGCTCCTCGTCCCCATGACCGACGGCTCGCCTGGTGACTCGACGGCGCTCGGCACCACGGGAGACGAGCACCTCTTCGGCGTGGTCCCCGGCGGCGACGTCGCAGACTTCGTCGGCTTCGGGGTGTGTGGCAGCGAAGGCTCACGCGACGGGCTCGTGATGGGCATCGAGGTGGACGGCGGCGCCCGGGCGAGCTGGGTTCGATGCTACGACCTCGGGGGCGACGAGTTCTTCTCGAGCGGCGTGGTGGTCGGTCGGCAGATCGTCGCCATCGGCACGGAGGAGCCTGGCGCGCCTGCCGATCCAGGCCGCGCCATCGTCGCGCGTGTGCCCAGTCCCGCCGGGGAAGCCCTCGCGCCGATCGCGTTTCGTTCGCGCGAGCTCGGGTCGCGTGCGTACACCGCCACGCTCGACCCAGGGCCGAACCACGTGGTCATCGGAGCGGCCTTGGGGACCGGCGGATCGCGACCGGCGGTGCTCCGTCTGAACGCGAACGATCTCGACCACCGAAGCACGACCGCGCTCCCGATCGACGCGGTCGCGCCGACGCGGCTCGTCGTCGAAGGACCGAACGTGACGGTGATCGGCATCCGAAACGTCGGCGGCATCTACCGTCCCTTCGTGGGGCGACTCGCCGACGGGTTCTCGTGGGTCGAGTACGCGAACGTGCGCGTCGCGTCGTTCCTCCCGACGCCCTTCGTGGAGGTCGGCGGCGTGTCACGGGTCGTCGGCGAGGGCGATCGCGCGGTGGTGGACATGCCCTTCACGCGCACTCCCGCCGCGAGCTGTGCGGGTCCGGTCGCCACCGGATCGCTCGAGTTCCTGTCGAACGAGCTCGAGCAGGTCATCAACATCACCCAGAGGACGCCGTCGTTCGTGGTCGCGGCGCCGTCCATCACACGCCGCTCGTTGACCCCCGCGACGGGGGATTCCTGCCCATGAGCTCGCCGGATCGGACGCGTCCCTCGGTCGAGGGACACCGAAACGCCGCGACGACAGGCGTTCCGCCGGCACGCTCCACCGAACGCCTTGTCAGCGTCCGGCGTGTCTACTAAGACCAGTTGTCGATAACGATTTGCGTTTTCGATTTGCTCCACCCCCTGGTGACGAGCATCGAACCACCCAGAGCGCCAGGCGCGCCTGCATCTGAGCATTCTCTGACCCGACGAATCCTTCCCCTCGTGCTGGCCCTCGCGGGCTGCGGCGGCGACGACGGCGGCCTTCCCGAGAGCACCTCGGCGGCCCTCGAGACCTACGCTCGCATCGTCCACGCCTCGTACGAAGACTCGGCCGCAGCGGCGCGCGCGATGGACGCCGACCTCGAGGCCCTCGTGGCTACCCCCTCGGCGACCACCCTCGAAGCCGCGAAACAATCGTGGCTCGATGCGCGGATCCCCTACCTTCAAACCGAAGTCTATCGATTCTACGACGGTCCGATCGACGGCATGGACGGAGATCCCGAAGGCCTGATCAACGCGTGGCCCATGGACGAACAGACCGTCGACTACGTCGAAGGTGACGCGACCGCAGGCCGAATCAACGATGCGAGCTTCACCATCACCGCGGAGGCGCTACTCGACGAGAACGGCGCGGGCGGTGAAGCCGACGTCGTGACGGGCTGGCACCCGATCGAGTTCCTGCTCTGGGGCCAGGACGTGACCGCGCCCTCGATGCGCATGCCGGGGCAACGCTCGTTCGAGGACTTCGCGACCGCCGACAACGCGGATCGTCGTGGCCTCTACCTGACGACCCTCGGCGACGTGCTCGTCGACCACCTCGACGAGCTCACCGCGGCGTGGGCTCCCGACACCGCCGGAAACTACCGCGCGACCTTCCTCGCCGACGCGCCCGAGGAGTCGCTCCGCAAGGTGCTCACCGGGATGATCATCTTCGCGGGCTTCGAGAGCGCGGGTGAGCGTTTGCAGGCCGCGCTCGACGCGGGCGACCAAGAAGAGGAGCACTCGTGCTTCTCCGACAACACGCACGTCGACGCGATCGAGGACATCCGTGGCGTGCGCAACGTATGGCAGGGCCGATACGTGCGAACCGACGGAACCGCGATCGAAGGCACGGGCCTTCGCGCGGTGGTGGAGGAGCTCGACGCGGACCTCGCGGCGCAGATCTCGACGTCGATCGACGAAGCGCTCGCCGCCGCGCAAGCGATGCCGGTTCCCTTCGACCTCGCGATCGCGCCCGGCAACGCGGAGGGCAACGCGGCCGTGCAGGCCACGATCGACGCGCTGCGCGAGACCGAGATGCTCTTGACCCAGGTCTTCGTGGAGCTCGGCTTCACCGTGCCCGAGCCGGAGTGAACCGGTGACGGGGGGCTCCGGTGATGCGGGACGTGGCGCGGCTCGATCGTTTCTGGTCCGTGGGGTCAGCTTCTCCGAGGGTCTGTCGCCAGACCCTCCCCCACGGGGCATGAAGCCCCGAGGGGCCCCCTCCCACGAGCCTACGCTCGCTGTCGCTCGCTGCGCGCCGTCCGGTAGGGCGGCTTGCGAAGTCGGCTGAGCTTCTCTTCAGGCGCGGACGAGCGACGAGCCGCGCCGAGGACCGCGCGAGACCCCTTCGTTTCCGTCTTGGCTTTCGCTGGTACCCGAGCCACCCGGCTCACCCGTTGGAGATCGACGATGCGTCCGTGGCTCGGTGTGTTGTTCCTCGCCGCGTGTGCCGACCCGCTCACACCGCACGAGGGTGAGCAGTACCCGGGCGGCACCACGACGAACGTCTTCCTCTTCGGGGCGCAAGCGTTCACGCAGCCCGCAGCGAACCTCTCCAGCGACCGACGGGCACCCTTCTTCAGCGGCAACGCGTTCTTCAACCAGGCGTGGGTCACCGCGCCGTCCTCCACCACGGCCCGTGACGGACTCGGTCCGCTCTTCAACGCCGCGGCGTGCAGCACGTGCCACTTCCGCGACGGCCGCAGCGCGCCGCCCGACGAAGGCGGCACGTTGACCGAGGTGCTGGTACGCCTCTCGAGCGGCAACGACGCCGACGGCGCGCCCATCCCCGATCCCATCTACGGCGGGCAGCTCCAGCCCTTCGCGACCGCGGGCGCAGCGCCCGAGGCGCGCCCCGAGGTGCGTTGGGAGACCGTCGAAGGCAGCTACGCCGATGGCACGGCCTACGCGCTGCGTCGCCCGGTCCTCACGCTCGTCGATCCGGCGTACGGCGCCTTCGCTCCGAACCTCCGCACCGGCGTTCGCGCGGCGCCGCACCTGATCGGCCTGGGTCTGCTCGAAGCGATCGCGGCGTCGCAGCTCGAGGCCTGGGCCGATCCGGACGACCTCGACGGCGACGGCATCCGCGGCGAGGTGCAGATCCTCGCCGATGGATCGATCGGCCGCTTCGGCTGGAAGGCCGAACAACCGACGGTTCGCCACCAGACCGCGGGCGCGTTCCACGGCGACATGGGCCTGACCTCGTCGCTCTTTCCCGAAGCGCCGTGCACGGAGTCGCAGACCGTCTGCCGCGAGGCCCCGAGCGGTGGGGACCCAGAGGTCGACGACCCGATGCTGGAACGCGTCACCTTCTACGCGATGACGCTCGCACCCCCCGCGCGCCGCGAGGTGGCCGAGTCCGACGTGCTCCGCGGCCGCGAGCTCTTCGCACGCTTCGGTTGCGCGAGCTGCCACGTCCCGAGCGTGACGACGGGCGAGCTCGAAGGCTTCCCCGAGCTCTCGAACCAACGCATCTGGCCGCACACGGACCTCCTGCTCCACGACCTCGGCCCCGAGCTCGCCGAGGACCACGCGGTGCATCGAGCGAGCGGCAGCGAGTGGCGGACGCCGCCGCTCTGGGGCCTCGGTTTCCTGCCGCAGGTCAGCGGGCACCTCTCGCTGCTGCACGACGGGCGCGCGCGTGGCTTCGCGGAGGCGATCCTCTGGCACGGCGGCGAAGCCGAAGCGTCGCGCGAAGCCTTCCGCACCGCGGACGCCGCCGAGCGCGCGGAGCTCGTGCGCTACTTGGAGTCGTTGTGAGCCGACGAGTGACGAGGATGCTGGAGATGCACGGAAGCACACGACGGACTGCGGCTCGGTCGATGGCGAACCTCGCCATCGCGTCGTCGATCCTGGGGCTCGCGCTGACGATCGGATCGTGCTCGGGGGGCGCCGAGCCCTTCGACCGCGCGGCGATGCTCGGGTCGCTCGGGCAGACTGTGATCCTCCCGACCTATCGCGACTTCGCGGCGCGCGCGGGTGAGCTGGAGACGGCCGCCTCGACCCTCTGTGGAGGGCCGAGCGAAGCTACGCTCGCGAGCGCGCGAGACGTCTACGCCGCGACCCGCGAGGTCTACGCCCGGGCGGAGGCGTTCGCGATCGGGCCCCACACGGACTCGCCTCGTCGCCTCTCGCCGAAGGTGAACTTCTGGCCGGTCCGCGCGGATCTCGTCGAGGAGCAAATCGCGGCCACGACCTCGATCGACCTCGACGCGACGAGCTCGTCTGCCCGCGGGTTGCCTGCGATCGGCTACCTGCTCTTCGGGCTCGATGGGGGGGCGGCCGAGGACGCGGCGATCGTCGCCGCGCTCGAAGGTCGTCGCTGCGAGTATCTGCGCGCGCTCACCGCCTACCTGAAGGCGCGCGCGGACGAATACGTGCTCGCATGGTCGCCCGACGGTGACGACTTCGCGGGTCAGCTCGCCGAGGGCCGCGGCACCTTCGCGAGCGTGCAGGCGTCGGCCGGCGTGGTGTTCGAGCAGCTCGTCTTCACGACCGAGAACGTACGTGAGCTGAAGATCGGCAAACCCTTCGGCAAGCGCGACGGGGGCGTGCTGCAGCTCGGTGAGCAAGAGGATCGCCTCGGCGGGCGCTCGCTCGCGGACGCACACGCGAACGTGCGGAGCGTGCAGAACGTGTGGACGGGACGCTACGCCGACGTGCAGGGAATCGGCGTCCGCGATTGGTTGCTGGCGCGGCGCCCGGCCCTCGAGCCCGAGGTTGCCGCGGCCTTCGACGCCGTCCACGCCGCGTTCGACGCGCTCGGCGACCAAACGCTCGACCAAGCGATCACGGAAGACCCGGAGGGCGTCGAAGCGGTCTACCAAGCGGTGAAGGATCTGCAGACGGTCCTCGCGGTCGACGTCGCGCAGGCCCTCGCGGTGACGGTGACGTTCAACCCGACCGACGGTGACTGACGTGTCGGACGCAAAGTCGGCGGCTGCCCCCGCCGACCCGACCAAGAAGTCGGCGGCTGCCCCCGCCGACCCGACCAAGAGCTCGGCGAGCCCCCCGATGCGCGCGACGACGGACGCACGGTCGCCGCGCACTTCGCTCGGCCGCGTGCGTGATCACCTTCTCGTGCCGGTGCCCGCGACGAGCCTCGCGATTTGGCGGATCGCGTTCGGGCTCCTGCTCGCCGGCAACGTGCTCCGCTACTGGCAAGCGGGCTGGATCCACGATCTCTTCGTCGCACCCCGCGTGATGTTCCCGCATTGGGGCTTCGCGTGGTTGCCGCGACCCGAGGCGACCGGCGTCGCGATCCTCTTCGGCGCGGTCTTCGTGGGTGGTCTCGCGATCGCCCGCGGCCGTCACCTCCGCCTGGCGGCCGCGTTCACTTTCGTCCCTTTCACGTGGCTCGAGCTGCTCGATCGCAGCACCTACCTCAACCACTACTACCTCGTGAGCCTGGTGCTCGCGCTGCTCGCGGTGTTGCCTTCCGCGTCCCGTGGGGAGGCTCCGCACGAGCGAGCCGTGCCGCGTGTCACGCTCTTCGCGCTGCGGGCGCAGGTGGGCCTCGTCTACTTCTTCGCGGGCGTCGCGAAGCTGCGCGCCGACTGGCTCTTCGAGGCCGAGCCGCTGACCACCTGGCTCGCTCGGCACACCGACGCACCGCTCGTCGGTCCACTCCTCGACGATCGCTGGGTCGCGTTCGCCGCGAGCTGGGCCGGCATGCTCTTCGATCTGAGCGCCGTCTTTCTCCTGCTCGCGCGACGCACGCGCCGCTTCGCCTTCGCGGTCGTGGTCCTCTTCCACCTCGCGACCGCCGCGCTCTTCACGCTCGGGCTCTTCCCTTGGCTGATGATGGTCAACGCGACGCTCTTCTTCGCGCCCGACTGGCCCTCGCGCGTACGGGACACGATCGCCAAGCGCCGTGCACGAGCGAGCGACGCGCCTTCCGGCCTCGCGTCGGAGTCGGTCGTTCCCTCCGGCGCACGTGCTCCCGAGGGTCCTCGCTCGAATCGTGTGCGCCTCGTGGTCCCGCTCCTCGGGATCCTCGCGGCCCACTTCGCGCTCCAGCTCGCGCTGCCCTTTCGGCAGCACCTCTACGCCGGCGATCCGCTCTGGCACGAGCAAGGCTTTCGTTTCTCGTGGTGCGTGATGCTGATCGAGAAGACCGCGACCCTCGATCTGCGCGTCGTCGACGCCGAGGGGCGCGAGACCATCGTGCACCCGCGCGAAGAGCTCACGCCGCTGCAGCTCCGCATGGTGCCGACCCAACCCGATCTCGTGCTCGCCTACGCGCACCACGTCCGCGATCGTTTCGAAGCGGATGGTCACGGCGAGGTCCAGGTCTACGCGGACGGCTTCGCGTCGCTGCACGGTCGCCCGCGTCAGCGCCTCGTCGATCCGGAAGTCGATCTCGCGCGCGAGCGCGACGGGCTGCTCGACAAGCCGTGGATCGTACCGCTCCGAAGTCCCGACACGGGACGTCGCCAGATCGCTGCCGACGTGGAGCTACACGACCCGACACGCCAGAGCGGATCGAGGTCTCGCCAAACGGGTGCTCACCACCCGCCCGTGGCGAGCATCCACGCGACGAGCGCTCCGACGACCGCCATCCCCAACGAGAGGCCCGCAGCACGAAGCGCGCTCCTCTCGGCGTCGTCCGAGGTCACGCGAGCCTCCGCCGCAGCGGGAGGACGGGCGCCAGCGGCCCGTCCGTAGCGGTCGTCGTACGACGCGACGGCCGGGCGCTCCACGAGACGATCGCTCGAAGCTCGGCGAGGGAAGGGAGTGGAAGCGGCTTCAGTGCACGTTCCAGGTCGCGCCACGATTCGAAGCGTTCACGCGTCTGATCGAAGAACGAGCAGTCGTACCAACTCGGATTGAATGGTCCGGGTAGCAGGATCGAGAGGCCGAGCTCCGGCCACAGGAGTTGGACGGAGAGTCCGGGGTGGCGGCCAGCGACCCGAACTTCCCACGGAATCGCGGCCCGCCCCTCCGACACGATCGCGACCACCTCGCGCAGACCTGGGTCGTGTACGCCCACCACCACCTCGCTTCGGGGCGCGCCACGGCGCTCGAGAGTGCTCGTGCGCCGTGCGCCTGCGCGCTCACGAGCAAACGGGTTCGAAGAGACGACCCCGGCGGCGGTCTCCAGCCCCGCCGCCGGGGAGCCCCCTTTGCGAGCCCGAGGACGGCCTCGGACACGTTGATAATGAAATTGATTTTCCTTATCGTCAACAACGCACGCGAGAGTTCGCACACACGCGCGAACACGGGGCGTCCACATCACGGCGTCGAGGGCTTCGACCGCACCGACGAGGCCGAGGGGAACGTCGGTCCAGGTGGCGGGGGCCGCGACCGTCGCGCGCTGTAGCGTGACGACGGCGTCGGTGCCGAGACACGCGAGGTAGACGTCGGTAGAGAGGGACCGGAGGAGGAGGCGCGCCGCTCACGACCGCGAGCGGTGTGCCTCGTGCGGGGGCCCGTCGACCTGCGTCAGAACGCCGCGTCGAAGGTGAGCTCGCCGGTGAGGCCCACTTGGTACGCGCTCACGCGCCGCTCGAAGAAGTTCGTCAGCTCCTGCACGTCCTGGAGCTCCATGAACTCGAAGGGGTTCCGTGTGCCGTAGCGAGGCTTCATGCCGAGCGCGACGAAGCGTCGGTCCGCGCAGTGCTCGAGGTAGCGCCGCACGTCCGGCACCGAGAGCCCCGCGACGCCGCCTTGGAGCAGATCTTCGGCGAACGTGGTCTCGCAGACGATCGCTTCTTCGATCATCGTCTCGACGTCGCGCGCGAACGCGTCGTCGAAGAGCTCCGGCTCTTCGCTGCGGATCTTCTCGATCGCCTCGAACGCGAAGCCCATGTGCGCGCTCTCGTCGCGGAAGACCCAGCTCGTTCCGGCCGCGAGGCCGTGCAGCATGTTCCGCGAGCGCAGGAAGTAGACGTAGGCGAACGCGCCGAAGAAGAAGAGCCCCTCCACACACGCCGCGAACGCGACGAGGTTGAGCAAGAAACGCCGCCGGTCTTCCTTCGTGTGCAGCGCGTCGAGCTGCATCGCGTCGTCGGTCCACCGCAGGCAGAAGTCTGCCTTGCGACGGATCGACGGGATGTTCTCGATCGCGGCGAAGGCGCGGTGGCGTGCGTCCGGATCCGGCACGTAGGTGTCGAGCAGCGTGAGGTAGAACTGCACGTGCAGCGCCTCTTCGTAGAGCTGCCGCGAGAGGTAGAGCCGAGCCTCGGGCGCGTTGAGGTGCTTGTAGAGGCTGAGCACGAGGTTGTTCGCGACGATCGAATCGCCCGTCGCGAAGAACGCGACGAGGCGCTCGACGAGGTGTCGCTCGGCCGGCGAGAGCTTCTCGCGCAGGTCGACGAGGTCGGTGGAGAAGTCGACCTCTTCGACGGTCCACGTGTTGCGGATCGCGGCGCGGTAGCGGTCGTAGAACGACGGGTAGGTCATCGGGCGCAGCGTGAGCCGGAAGCCCGGGTCCAGGAGCTTCGTCGGCCGCTGATCCGGCCGACCGAGGAGTTTCGACGTCATTGGCAAGCCTCACAGCTCTCGGGGTTTTCGAGGGAACAGATCACCGCCGCGACGTCCGCGGAGGCGGCGCTCGTGGACGCGACGGCGCCGTCCACGCGGCTCTCGCCGGGACCCGTCTCAGCGCTCTCGGGACGAATCGACGTGGTGGCCTTCGCGATGCGCGTCGCAGGACGCGAGCGGAGGTAGTACGTGGTCTTGAGCCCCGCCTTCCACGCGTAGAGGTACATCGACGAGAGCTGGCCGAGGTTCGGGCTCTCGAGGAAGAGGTTGAGCGACTGGCTCTGATCGACGAAGGCACCACGCTCGGCGGCCATGTCGATGAGCGAGCGCATCGGCAGCTCCCACGCGGTGCGATAGCGGAGCCGCAGCGCCTCCGGCAGCTCCTCCATCGCTTGCACGGAGCCCTCCGCCTCCTTGAGGCGCGAGCGGAATTCCTCGGTCCAGAGCCCGAGGTCTTGCAGCTCGCGGACGAGGTAGCGGTTGACCTGGATGAAGTCGCCGCTGAGCGTCTCGCGGCGGAAGAGGTTCGAGACCTGCGGCTCGATGCACTCGTAGCAGCCGGCGATCGACGCGATGGTCGCGGTCGGCGCGATCGCGATGAGGAGCGAGTTGCGCAAGCCGTGCTCGCGGACCGACTCGCGCAGCGCGGCCCAACGCGGCGTGTCGATCGCGACGTCCCAATGGTCGGGTTGGAGTTGACCGCGTGCGGCCCGTGTCTCGGGGAACGCGAGGTGGGCGCCGCGCTCCTTCGCGAGCTCGTTCGAGGCGGCGAGGGCCGCGAAGTAGATCTCTTCGGAGATCTGGTTCGAGAGCGCGCGGGCTTCGGGGGCGTCGAAGGGAAGCCCCAAGAGGAAGAAGACGTCTTGGAGCCCCATGAGGCCGAGCCCGACGGGGCGCCAACGCGCGTTGGACGCGGCGGCGGTGTCGATCGGGTAGAGGTTGCGATCGATGACGGCGTCGAGCTGACGCACCGCGAGGCGCACCGTGCGCGCGAGGCGCTCGAAGTCGACGCGGAGGCCGGCGGCGTCGTGCACGACGTGACGTGCGAGGTTCACCGAGCCGAGGTTGCAAACGGCGGTCTCGCCCGAGGAGGTCACCTCGACGATCTCGGTGCAGAGGTTCGAGAGGTGCACCACCCGCGGCACCTCCCCGTCGGCAGGCGCGTCGTCCGTGGTCTGGTTGCAGGTCGCGTTGCAGCGGTCCTTGAAGGTCATCCAGCCGTTCCCGGTCTCCGCGAGCGAGCGCATCATTCGCGCGTAGAGCTCGCGCGCCCGCACCTTCTCGGTGGCGAGACCGGCGGCCTCGGCGGCCTCGTAGGCGGCCTCGAAACGCGCGCCGAAGAGATCGGGGAGGTGCGACACGTCCTTCGGATCGAAGAGGCTCCACTCCGCGTCGGCTTCGACCCGCTTCATGAAGAGATCGGGCACCCAACACGCGAGGTTCAAGTTGTGGGTGCGGCGCGCCTCGTCGCCGGTGTTGTTGCGGAGCTCGAGGAACTCGAGCACGTCGGCGTGCCAGGGCTCGAGGTAGACGCAGCAGGCGCCCTTGCGCTTGCCGCCTTGGTTCACCGCCGCGACCGAGGAATCGAGCGTCTTGAGCCAAGGCACGATGCCGTTCGAGCGACCGTTGGTGCTCGCGATGCGCGAGCCGCGGCTGCGGACGCGATGGAACGCGAGGCCCACGCCGCCGGAGAGCTTCGAGAGGCGCGCGACGTCCTTGTAGCGGTCGTAGATCGCGCAGAGGTCGTCGTCCGGCGAGTCGAGCAAGAAGCAGCTCGAGAGCTGAGGGTGCCGCGTGCCCGAGTTGAAGAGCGTCGGCGAGCTCGGCAGGTACTCGAGGCGCGAGAAGAGCTCGTAGAGCGCGATCGCTTCGTTCACGTCGTCCGCGAGCGAGCACGCGACGCGCATGAAGAAGCCCTGCGCGCTCTCGAGGACCACGCGCGACTCCGGGTCGCGCAAGAGGTAGCGGTCGTAGAGGGTGCGCAGGCCGAAGAGCTCGAGCTCCCGGTCGCGCTCGGAGACGATGGCGTCGTCGAGCTTTCGCGCATTGTTTGCGACGAAGGTCGCGAGCTTCTCGTCGAGGATGCCGACGGCGGCGAGGCGCGAGATCCCCTGACTGAACGAGAAGATGCCGCGGCCGCGAAGCTCTTTGTCCACGTACACGGACAAGAGGCGCGCGGCGAGCTTCGAGTATTGAGGCTCTTCGGTGATAAGCGAAGCCGCGGTGCGAATCGCGAGCTCGTCGAGCTCACGTGTGGTCGCGCCGTCGTAGAGCCCGTTGATCGTGCGCGTCGCGACCCGGAGCGGGTCCACGCGGTCGAGGTTGTCGACGCAACGCTCGATCGCGCGGACGATCTTCGACACGTCGACGGGCTGCAAGCTGCCGTCACGTTTCGTCACGTGCATGCCGCGCGGCCTCGCCGCGACGGACGTCTCCACCATCATTTCCGTCATGAATTACCCCCACGAGCTCGCGCGCGGCGTGCGAAGGGACCGATGCCATCGGACCCGCCGTGCCGTGCGGAGCACTCGGCGCCGTCGTGATCGTCGTGTCGATCACGCGGCGTGCTGCTGCTTGTCTTCGTGGCTTCTCGACGAGCCCACCCGCGAGGCGGTCGAGATCCGGTCGACACGTACGACGTCCGGAGCGCAGGTAGGTCTTCGGGCTCTCGAGCGTTCCGGAGTTGCCGGATTCCTAATCCCACCGCTTCCCAACTCACCGGATCGATTCCGGAGAAGTCAGTGCTCGTCGTGGTTTCGTTCTCGAATACCGCTGCGGGGCAGCCCCGGAGTCACACCGGGTTCCCTGTTCGTCCGAGCGAGCTCGGACACCTGAGCGACTCCCTCTCTATCGTGGCTCCCTTGGCCCGTCAACCACTACCCGTTGTGGTTGACGGGGCTCGACGCTGGAGACGAGGGGGGAAGCTGGGGAAGGCGGGGCGCAGGTACACGAAAAGGCTCGTGTCTTGGACGAGGCGCAGAAAGTTCGAGCGAAAGCACATCGAACGTCCGGGTGGCGTGGCGCGGGTGGACGCGCGGATCGGGCGCTCCCTCGGAAGGAATCGAACGTGAGTCCAACTCACCATTTCACTCGGCTTTCGGTGCGCGACCTGGGTGCTCGTTCGCGCCAGAGTCGTCAGAGCGAAGCCAGGAACGCCGCAATTGCCGCGCGATCCTCCGCCGAGAGCGTCTCGTAGGTCGCCCGCGCCGCCTCCGCCTCGCCGTCGTGCCAGAGGATCGCTTCCTCCCAGGTGTGGGCGCGGCCGTCGTGCAGGAGCGCGAGCGCGCCGTTGACCTCGGGGACGAGCCCGAGCCCCCAGAGCGGCGGAGTTCGCCACTCCGAAGGTGCTGCGTCTCCCTCCGCGACGTCGTCGGCGAGCCCTTCGCCGAGGTCATGCAGCAAGAGATCGGAGTACGGCCAGATCGTCTGATGCGCGAGCTCCGGCTCCACGGCATCGCCCGTCTCGAGGCTCGGCCGATGACAGCTCGCGCAGCCGATCGCGCGAAAGAGCGCGCGGCCTTCGAGGACCTGCGGAGCGTCGGGGTCGCGGCGCGCCGGCACCCCGAGCAGGCGCACATACGCGCTCGTCACGCGCAGGCGCACCGCGGGAAGCTCGGGAGAGCCTCCCGAAGGTGATGTGCGACACGCGGCTTGCGCTTCGGGGCAGTTCTCGGTTGGAAACATCGGGCTCGTCAAACCGAGATCTCCGAGGAAGGCCGCCGCGGTCTGCGCTTCCACCGTCGGCTGCGCGGACTTCCAACCGAAACGCCCCACCGATCCGTCCGGCAGGCGTGGCAGACGACCCGACACCCCGTCGCCGTCCCGGTCGTCCGGGTCGTGCCACTCCGCGAGCACGGAATCCGGCACCGCCTCGAGCAGACCCTGGCCGAGCAGATGCGGCGACGCGCGAGGCGAGAGCCCGACCCCTTCGGCGAGGGGTCCGTGCGCGAGCGAACGAAGCGTGTAGATCGGGCGTCGCAGGACGACGCGCTGCCCACCCGGCAACACCACCTCGCGCACGATCTCCCACGCGTACTCGACCCGAGCTTCCCCGGGCACCCCCGCGACCCCGAAGGGTTGGAGTTGATCGCCGTAGCGCGGGTCGGGCGAATGGTCCGACGTACCGAGCCGCACCAGCACGCCGACGCCCGCGTTCGGTGCGTCGCCCGGAACCGCCCGCCCGTTGCGGGCATGGCAGCTCAGGCAGGAAGCCGCATTGAAGGTCGGTCCGAGGCCGTCCGATTCCGGGGGAGACCCAGGGGCCGGTACCCAGTCGAGCTGGAAGAACTGCAGGCCCGCTTCGAAGTCGCTCCGACGCAGGAGCGAGAGGTTGGCCGCGGGCTGCACGAACGCACCCACCCCGAGCACCGAGGTCGTGGTGTCGCCCCCCGGTCGCCGCTCGGACTCGTCGACTGGACCGGCGTCGAAGCCCGTCGCGTTGGCATCACGACTGCCTGCGTCGCCAACGCCGCCTGCATCGCCGCTCGCATCGCCGTTCGCGTCGACTCCGACATCGAACGTCCACGCGTCGAACGTCGCATCACGGACACCTCCGTCCGTCCGCACGCCTCCATCGTCGGCGCCGCCTGAGGAACCACATCCGACAGCGAGTCCGACGCTCACGAGCAGCGTCGCTGCGAGCCGGTGCGTCGACGCGCGCACGCTCGCCGACCTACGCGGCGCGACCACGTCGCGAAGCCGCACGAGCATCGGCCACCCTCGCGACGAACGACCCATCAGGGCGCGGCCATCACGAGCACGGGCGACGCGTACGCCCATGCGTTGATCGCGCCTTCGAGGCCGAGCGAGCCCTGGAAGCTCCACCCCCAGCCGAACAGGTTGCCGTCGCGCGAGAGCGCGAGCGTGGGTCCGCCCGCGCCGACCTCGATCTCTTGGATCACGAAGAGCGCGCGGTCCGCGTCGCTCACGGCCACCGGAGATGCCGCGCGTCGGTTCTCGAGGTCGCGCGCTCCGTCGGGCAACACGCCCTGCCCGAGCTGACCGAGCGATCCGAGACCCCACGCGAGCACCGAACCGTCCGAATGCAGCGCCGCGCCGACGAAGCCGTCGCCCGCGACCCCGACGACGCCGCGGAGCGGGCTCGCGCTTCCGTCTGCCGCGAGTCGAAACACCGGCGTGGGTGCGAGCACCGTCGTCGCCTCGCTCGCGACGCCGGCCTGGCCTGCGTGGTTGCGACCCCACGCCAGCACCGTGCCATCCGCGAGCAGCGCATAGGCCGTGGTGTTGGCCGCCGCGACCGCGATGGCATTCGACACGTCGGGTACACGCATGGGCGTGACGTGCGGCGACGAGTCGGCCACGCCGAGCCCGAGCTGGCCTTGGTCGTTCGCGCCGAACGCGTAGACCTCGCCGTTCGCGCGGAGCAGGTACGAGACCGCCGAACCCGCCGCGAGCTGCACGACGTCGACCAGCCCCGGCACCTGCGTCGGCGTGAGGGACGAGGCCACGCCCATCGAGTGGCCGAGCTGACCCGAGCCGTTGTTTCCGAAGCTCCAAACCGACCCGTCGTCGCGCAGCACCAAGGTGTGCGTGAAGCCGGCCTGCACCGCGATCGCGTTCGTGATCCCCGGCACCACCGTCGGCGTGCGGCCGCACGCGCTCGTCCCCGCGGAGCCACAATCGCTCGGTGTCGCGTAGCCGAGCTGGCCGTCGCCGTTGCTTCCCCACGTCCACACGCTGCCGTCGTCGCGGAGCGCGACCATGAAGGTCTGCCGGGTGACGATCGAGAGCACGCCTTCGAGATCCAACGCGTAGCGCACGGGCCGCGTGTCTTCCGGATCTTCTCCCCAGCGCGAGCCGATCAGCGAGCCGTTGCCGAGCTGCCCGAGCTCGTTGCGACCCCACGTGTGGAGCGTGCCCTCGCGCAGGAAGGCCGCCTGCGAGTTGCCGATCGAGATGCGGTGGCCGAAGTAGACCGAGAGGGTCTCGTTGGCGACGTTGCCGGCCGCGTCCGTCGCCTCGACGACGAGGGTGTTCTCGCCGGGCGCGAGCGGCACCACGAGCTCGAACGCGCCGTCGTCCGCGAGCGTGACCGGCAGGGTTTCGCCGTCGATCGTCGCGCTCACGGTCGGGACGCCGCTCTCGTCGGTCGCGACGCCGTTCACACGCACCACCCGCGACGACGACTGCCGTGGTGCGCCCGCCGTGAGCGTCGGCGGCGTCTCGTCGATCGGTCCGGCGTCCACGCCGCCGTCGTCGTCGACCGACCCGGCGTCTTCGTCGACGGCTCCGGCGTCCTCGTCGACCGAACCCGCATCTTCGCCGGCGTCCTCGCGAGTCATGCCCGCGTCGAAGTCGCCTCCATCGGCGGGCGGAGTGGCGTCCGGAAGATCTCCGGCGGAGTCGTCTCCACACGCGAATGTGAAGAGAGTCGAAACGAGAATGAGAGAGAGTCGGTTGACGTACATCGATGCTCCGAACGAAGAGGGCCGCCGGGGCCGCAAAGGGAAGAGAGCGCCGCGCGCGAGTGCCGCGGTGCGGCCGCATGTGCGGACGGGAAGAGAGGCGCCCGAGCCGTGAATCCGCTCCTTCTCCAGCGATTGGACGACGAGCGTCGAACACGGAAGGAGTCGACGTCGCGCGTGCGGTGCGCGGTGTCGAGCGCGATGGCGGACACGATGGGCGACGGCTCAATCGAGGAAACGCCACAGGATCTGAACGTTGCCCGAACCCGAAGGTCCGCTCGGAAGCGAGCCTGTTTCGTCGCAAACGGCTTGAACGTCCGGCGGATAAAACGTCTCGAACTCGATCGCGACGTGACGCCCGTTCCCGAGCGTCATGACGTAGACGTTGCCCGTCATCTGCACACAGCTCACGTACGTCCAGAAGCTCGAGAGCGCAGTGGCGGGCGCTCCGATGCCCGAGGTGTCCGGCACCACCATGCAGCTCTCGGAGAGGTACTCCTCTTCGCGCGTCGGGGAGGTCTCCGGAAGGGTGTTGAGCGTCTCGATCTCGGTGCCCGGCATCGCTCGCGCGGCCGTCACGCAGCCGGGGCCACCGACGCCGGAGTTGATGCGCGCGACGTAGCGGCGCACCGCGAGCTCCCAGTCGAGATCCTCGAGCGCAGCCAGGTCGTGCAGCGGGAGCTGGACCGCACCCTCGTCCGTGAAGCGCACGTAGACGTAGCTCATCGTGGGGTTCAACCCGCCCGCGCGAGTGTCCATCGTGGTGCGGAAGAGTCCGTCGCCGAGCGCTTCGTTCGTGATCGTCGAGGTGTTCGGATCTTCGAGCAGGCCGAGCCCGGCGATGTGCTGGTCGACGCAGGTGAGCTCGTGCGGCTCGCAGACCGCAGGGGGGCCGGCGTCGGCGCCCGCATCGAGCGCGGTCTCGCCAGCGTCCTCGGTCGCCGCGTCTAGGACGACCGCGGCGTCTTCCGGCGCGCCCGAGTCGATCGAGTCACCGTCGTCGTCGCCGCATCCCATCGCGAACGCGAGAACGAACGCGACGTACGAAGTGGTCGCCAGCGCGTCGCCGCGGCGCGAGCGATGTCCGAAGTGCAAAGCCATGGGGGCCTCACGGGGGTCGTGGGCCGCGTGGGCCTCGCAGTTCGAGGCGCGTCCGCAGAGGACGCGTGAGCGAAAGGGAGAACGACCGAGAGCGGACGGTGGCTCGCGCGAGGGGTCTCGCACCATCGCGAGCGCCCGGAGTTACGCATCTCTCGGTCGAGCCACCGACCGTTCTCCGTCGGGAGTGTCTCTATGCAATTGACTTTCACTTTCGACAAGGACTTTCGACACGGACGTTCGACATCGTCGAGCGACGACCCACACCCAAGGCGAGCCGGCGCCTTCCACGCGGCGCAACGCCAGCAATGCATCGGCGCGCATGACCTCGACCGACGTGGTCGTCCGCATCGAAGCCACTCGTCGACGGAACGCGAAACGCGCCGACGTTGGTCGACGCGTTTCGCTTCGTGCGTGACGCTCGGAGAGAGCGTCACCTTCGTCAGTCGTGATCGTGGTCGTGCGGCTCTTCGGTCCAATCCGGCGAGACCGACACCGCGATCACGGAGTGCGGGCTGCCGGGGATCGTGATGGTGCGCTCGATCTCCCACGCCTCCGCGTGGACCTCGAGCACCTGACCTGCGGCCGGGAGCGCGAGGTACATGCGGCCCGCACCCGCGGTCAGCGCCGGACGCGGCACACCGCGCTCGGTGGAGAAGGGCGTGTCGCTCACCACGATCGGCTCGCCGTGCGCCTCACCATCGGCCTCGAAGCGGTGCAGTCGGCCGTCGGCGGTGACCGCGAAGAGGTGGTCGCCCCACATGTCGAACTGGAACGACATCACGGGCGAGCCCGTGATCACCGGGGTGATGGTCTCGGCCTCGGGGTCGATGATGGAGAAGCCCTCGGAGCCCCAGTTGCCGATGAAGACGTCCCCGAACGCGACCAACGTGCCGACGCGCGTGCCCTCGGCGGTGCCCTCCGGGTTGTCGATCTTGTGCGAGTGGAAGTGGTCGTCGTGCGCTTCGACGACGAGCACTCCGTCGCTGCAGCCGAAGACGACGAAGTCGCCCGCCGCCGCTTCGCCGTGCAGACCCGGGCAGGGACCGAAGAGATCTTCCGCCTCGCCCGCGAGCGCGGTGACCTCCCACATGCCGACCTCGGTCGGGAGCGCTTCGCCCTCGACGCCGATCGTCGCGAGCAGGTGGCCGTTCGCGGCGACCGCGACGCCGTGGTGGGCGACGCCGGTGGAGAGCGTCCGCACCATCGGGGAGCCCGCCGAGATGCTGCGCTCCTGCAAGAGGTCCACGTCGCCCGAGCCGTCGTAGAAGATCGCGACCCAGCCGTCGTGTTCGGTGAAGTGGGTCGGCATCATCCCGTTCATCGTGAACGACAGGACCTCGGGGTCGTCGATGTCGAGGTGGTAGTGGTCGACGTGCGACTCGAAGACGATGCCGGAGTCGATCACGTTGACGAGGTTCGCGGTGCGCTGGAGTAGGTACGCGTAGCGCCCGTGGGTGGTGCCGTAGGCGCGTGCAGGCGCGGCCAGCGTGAGGGTCTCGAGGAGCGCCGGCGTCTCGGCGTCGAGATCGAAGATCCACGCCGTGGGCGCGGTGCTGTCGGCCACCACGAGGCGGCCCATCGTGAGCTCGCCCGTGTGCTCACCTCCTCCGTCGGGCACCCCGCCGTCGGGATCGGGAACGCCGCCGTCGGGTTCGGGAACGGCGCCGTCCTCCATCGGAAGACCGCCGTCGACCATCGGCGTCGGGCCGTCGTCGTCGCCGCAACCGATCGCCAGGAGGAGTCCAAACGCGGTGAAACCGCGCAACCAAGCCTTGCTGTGTGTCGTCATCGCGCTACCTCTTCGAGCAACGAGGATTCAATTGCAATTAGATTGCATGAACGTCAAGGCTCGTCGTGCGTGGGTCCTCGCGCTCTGTGTGTGGGGGCTGGGCGCGGAGCGGCCGGTGTGCGCGCAAGCGGGCTCTTCGACTTCCCCCGGCGATCCGCGGGCAGGGTCGGTCTCACCGCCCGTGTGGCGTGAAGGGCCGACGATGCCCCCGCACGCGCCGAGTGGTGCGACGGTCACGCTGCGGCTCGAGATCGACGAAGACGGCGCGGTGCGGGACGCGACGCTCGTGCACGTCGACGCGGAGCCGGAGGCTCGCGAGAGGCTGGTATCGTTCGCGCTGGCCGCGATGGCGCTCGCGCGTTTCGAGCCGGCGCGCCGTGAGGGCCGACCGATCGCGGCGCGGGTGGACTTCGCGGTGCACTTTCCGCCCCCACTCGACGAAGCCTCTCCACTCGCCGACGACGCAGACTCGAGCTCGCGCCCTCCGAGCGCGAACGAGACCGACTCGAACGAGGCGGACACCAACGACATCACTCGGAACGACGCGGGCGTGAACGACGCGGGTGCGCACGAAACGAACGTGGCGCGAACGAACGGTCGCGCGACGAGCGCGAACGAGCACGCGACCAGGCGCGAGCCCGTCGACGACGACGACGCGACGAACGACGCGACGAACGACGACGAGTCCTTCGGCGCCGAAGCGGTGGTCGACGCGGAGCGCCGCGCGCGCGAGGCCTCGAGCGCGAGCGACCAAATCGTCGACGTGGGACAGCTACGGCGCGTGCCGCGTCGCGAGGCGCAATCGTTCCTCACGCTGACCCCCGGGGTGCTCCTCACGCAGCACGCGAACGAGGGGCACGCGATGTCGATGTTCCTGCGCGGCTTCGACGCCGCCGAAGGCGAGGACCTCGAGCTGCGCGTCGACGGCATGCCGCTGAACGAGGTCTCGAACGCTCACGGTCACGGCTACGCCGATCTGACCTTCGTGATCCCCCGCGCGATCCGAGAGGTCCGCACCGTCCAGGGTCCCTTCGATCCCGCGCAGGGCGACTTCGCGATCGCCGGCACCTCCGAGCTCAGCTTGGGCTTCGCGCCCGACGATCGAGGCGTGCACCTCTCGCTCGGCTACGGCGCCTTCGGCCAGACCCGCGTCTTCGCCGCCTACGCGCCGGAGGGCGAAGCCGAAGGCACCTTCGGCGCGGTCGCGTTCAACCGCGGCGACGGCTTCGGTCCGAACCGTGCGTTCCGCAACTCGTCCACGCTTCTTCGCTACGAGCACGCCCTCGACGCGAACACCCGCGTGCACGTGCTCGGCTTCGGCGCGGTCGCGAGCTGGCGAAGCGCGGGCGTGGTGCGCGCGGACGACGTGCGTCTTCGTCGGCTCGATCGGTGTGGCCCGAGCCGCGACGAGCAGTTCTTCTGTTTCTACGATCCGAACCAAGGCGGCAGCAGCGCCCGCGGCGGGGTGGCGATCGGCGTCGCGCGAGAGCGCGTCAACCGTCGTTTCTCGCTCCAGCTCGGCGGACAACGACGAAACCTCCGGGTGCAGGAGAACTACACCGGCTTCGTCTCCGATCCACGCACGGACGGAGGCCCGCAGCGCGGCGACAACCTCGACCTCCGCTACGACGCCAGCCTGCTCTTCGCGCGCGGCAGCTTCGGCGTGCGGAAGGTCGCGCTCGGCCAACGTCAGGACCTCGAGCTCGGCTTCGTGCTCCGCTACGACGCGGCCGATACCGTCGGCGACCGACGACGCGCGGAGCTCGCGGTGCCCTACCGCACCGACTTCGATCGTGCGGTGCGACAGACCCACGTCGGTGCCCACGTGCGCGCGGACCTGCGCCCGACCGCGTGGCTCTCCTTCCTCGGCGGCGCGCGGATCGACTTCTTCGGCTTCGACGTGCTCGACCGCAACTTCGCCGAGACCGATCGCATCGGCGAGCGCCTCCCTCGCAGCGCCTTCACCGCGCACGGGATCGCGTTCTCGCCACGCGGCTCGGTGAGCGTACGCCTCCAGGAGAGCCTCGCGTGGATCACCGCGGTCGGACTCGGCGCGCGCTCCAGCGATGCTGCCGCGCTCTCGGAGGCGGAGCTCGCGCCCTTCGCGCGGGTGACCGCGCTCGAGTCCGGCTTCGTCCTCGACCACACCCACGACGACCTGAAGCTCGAGGCGCGCCTCTCCGCCTTCACCACCCACGTCTCGCAGGATCTCGTCTTCGATCCGAACGCCGGCCGCAACACCACGCTCGGTCCCTCCGCCCGAACCGGCGCGCTCGTTCAGGCGCGCGTGCGAATCGGCACGTGGCTCGACGCGATGGGCAGCGCGACCTACACGCGCGGTCACCTCCAGCCGCGTGGCGCGTCGCGTTTCGCGCTCTTCGAGGGTGATCGGCTGCCCTTCGTGCCCGCGTGGCTCGTGCGGGTCGACGCGGCGCTCCAACACACGCTTCGTCTGCGCGACGAGCCCTTCATCGGTCGGCTCGCGCTCGGAACGAGCTACGTCGGACGTCGCCCGCTGCCCTTCGCCGAAACCGCCGATCCCTACGCGTTGGTCGACGTCTCGGTCGGAGTCGGCTGGCGCACGCTCGAGCTCTCGCTCGCGATCGAGAACCTGCTCGACGCGCGCTATCGAAGCGCCGAGCTCCACTACGCGTCGAGCTTTCGGGATCCCGAGCTGCCTCCGTCCCGCACCCCCGCGCGCCACTTCTCCGCCGGGGCGCCGCGTACGTGGTTGCTCACGATCTCGGGGAGCCTCGGGCTCTGATCTCGATCCCACCCGTCTTCCGCGGCCTCTCGAGCTCGACGCGACGCGTTCTCGACGCGACACGTTCTCCGACGCGACACGTTCTCCGACGCGACACGTTCTCCGACGCGTAGAAATCGCGACGCGCAACCGCACCACACCTGCGCTTGCAACCAAGTTGCAAAAATGACAAACACCTCGCATGCGATGGCTCTGCAGGTCCACGATCGTGTGCGCCGTTTGGATCGGTGTCCTCGTGGTCGGCGCCTGCGAGAGCGGCACCGGCGCTCCGCTCGTCGCGGTCGAGACGCGCCTCCTGCCGATCGCGGAGCGCGACGGCGCGCTCGGGCACGGAAGCGCGGGCGAGTGGCGCGTGGAGCTCGACGAAGCGCGTGTCCTCGTCGGCCCGGTGTACTTGCACGCGCCGCCGAGCACACCCCTGCTCGCACACCTGCGAGCGTTCTTCGTCTCCACCGCGCACGCTCACGCGGGCGACGACAATCTCGACGGAGTGCGCGTGCTCGGCGAGGTCCTCGACCCGCTCGCCTTCGACGCGCTCGACGACGCGGGCACGTCCTTCGGCCCGATGCTGGCCGAGGCCTCCACGCTCGACCGCGTGGTGCTCGTGCTCGACGAGCCGCGCGGGGAGCACGCGATCCCGACCGGTCCGACCCACGGCCATCACGCGTGGGTCTCGGGCCGTGCGGTGCGAGGAGACGACGAGGTTCGCTTCTCGGCGGGTCTCGACGTGATCGACGATCGCATCGCGCGTCGCGTCGAGGGTGTCCGTTTCGCATCGCCGCCGACCCTCGTCGAAGGCGCGCGCGTCGTGGTTCGCTCGCGACCCGGTCGATGGCTCTCGCGCGTCGACTTCGACGCGCTGCTGCAAGCCGATCACGAAGGCGAGGTCACCGCGCCGAGCCAACTCCACCACGCCTGGTACCTCGCGCTCCGCGACCCGTCGTCGTGGGAGCTCGCGTTGGAGACGCCGTGACGTTCGAACGCCTCGTCTCGGATGCTTCTTCGCTCGTGCCGGGCTCGCACGCTTCCGAGCGCGCCTCCTCCAAGGGCACGGCGTCGGCCGGCCGTGTGCGCGGCTCGTCGTCGTCGCGCTCCGCGTCCGGCTTCTGCTTCGTGCGGTCGAGCCTCACGCTCCTCGTGCTGACGCTCTTCTCGTGTGATGGCGCGAGCGCAGCGCGCGGGACCGTCCTCGTCCGCACGAGCGGCGGCGTCGAGGCGCGCGAGGGCATCGCCGCCGACCGAACCATCGACGGCTTCGCGATCGCCTTCGACCATGCGGTCCTCGCGCTCGACGACTTCACGGTGCGCACCCAGCTCGGCGACGACGCGCGTGTCATGGCCGACCCCGCGATCGTCGAGCTCGTGCCGACCAGCGCGGAGACCTGGCGCTTCGACGGGGTCCCCGCGCAGCGTTGGGACGACGTGGGCTACGTGACCGCACCGGCCCGGGCCGACGCGCGCCGCCTCGGAGTCGACGACGCGATCGCGGACGCGATGATCACGAACGGCTGGTCGAGCTACTACGAAGGGACCCTCACCGCACCGGACGGCGCGGTCTTCCCGTTCGCGTTCGGCTTCCCCGTCACCGCGCGCTACCTGCGCTGCCGGAGCGGCACCGACGGAGGCTTCGGCATCGCGGTCCCCGAGAACGGCACGGCGGAGGTCGAGATCTCCTGGCACCTCACGCACCTCTTCTTCGACTCGTACGCGGAAGACTCCGCGCTGCGCGCCGAAGCGATGGCCGCTTCGGTGTCCGAAGGCGAGACGGTGACGCTCGCGTCCCTCGCCGCGCAGCCGCTCGCGAGCCTTCGGGGTCTCGGTGGTGGCCCGCTCCGCGACGACTCCGGATTCCCCGTCCTCTACATCCCGCCGGCAGAAGGCGCGGAGACCCTCGCGGACTTCGTGCTCGCCGCGCGTTTCGGACACTTCAACGGCCTCGAAGGCTTCTGCACCACCGAGCTCGTGCGGTGAGGTGAGCGGCACGAGGCGAAAGGTCTCGTCGCTACCGGCCCTCGTTTCCCTCGACTACTGCTGTCGGGACTCTCGCGACCGGAGACGTTCATGCCTTTGCTTCACCGACACGACGAGAACTGCGGCTGCACGCACGGACCCGTCGTCGAGCTTCCCGAAGCGAGCCGCACCGAGCGCTGGCTCTCCACTCTGGCGCCGATCCTCGCCTGCGCCGTCTGCCCCGCCTGTGTGACGACCTACGCGAAGGTCCTCTCGCTCGTCGGCCTCGGCTTCGCGCTCAGCGAGACCGAGCACGTGGTGCTGCTCGTCTTCGCGGTCGCGCTCAGCCTCGGCCTGAGCGGGCGTCGCAGCTGGATCGAGCGCCGAATCTGGCCGATCGCGGTGTCGTTCGTCGGCTGCGCGTTGCTCGTGCTCGGTCACGTCCTCGGCGAGGTGCACGCCCTCGAGTGGTCGGGCGTCGCGGTGTTGCTCGTCGGAGGTCTGGCCGAGCGTCGTCTGGCTGCCCGCTCCCGCGCCGCCCACGTCCAGCTCGTACCGGGCCATTGAGCGCCGAGCCATTCAGCACCGGGCCATCGAGCACCGGGCCATGAGCCCCTCGCACCGATCGCGGTCCGCTCCCATGCTCGCGCCATGACCGATCCCGAAGCCCGCAACGTCCTCGGCGAGCCTCTCGAGCCCTGCTCGACGGATCCGATGACCGGATTCTTCCGCGACGGCTGCTGTCGCACCGACGAGCACGATCACGGCTCCCACACCGTCTGCGCGGTGATGACCGAAGCGTTCCTCACGTTCAGTCGCCGCCGAGGAAACGACCTCGTCACTCCGGTCCCCGCGTTCAGATTTCCGGGATTGAAACCCGGTGACCGCTGGTGTTTGTGTGTCTCACGATGGCGCGAGGCGCTCGTCGCAGGGGTCGCGCCTCCGGTGGTCCTCCGCTCGACTCACCTCCGCGCCCTCGACGTCGTCACGCTCGCGCAGCTCGTCGAGCACGCGCTCGATCCCGTCGCGCTGGCTTAGTGCCCAATCCAGGATCGGCGTCGGCGCCTCGCGGCCTGGGCCCGCACCCTGAGGCATCCACTCGCGCTCGAAAACAC
>CALJLK010000054.1 GCA_937982655.1 uncultured Sandaracinus sp. | reverse complement strand
AGATCGTGCGGCTCGCGCAGGATCTCGCGGGCGGCGCGCTGAGCACGCTGCCGTCGATCGCGGATCTCGATCATCCGGAGCTCGGCCCGGCGCTACGCACGGTGGCGGGGTCGGAGGAGCGCGCGAAGGTGTTGCGGCTCGTGGAGTCGATGGCCTACGGCGCGGGCTCGGTGCCGTTCCGCATCGAGTGCATGCACGGCGCGGGATCGCCGCAAGCCCAGCGGGTGGTGCTGGAGCGCGAGATCGATTGGGAGGCGAAGGTGAAGCGAGCGCGGGTGCTCGCGGGGATCGACGCGGACGACGAGCTCGCGTGAGCGGCGGGTGCGTGCTGTCGGCGGTGTGAGGTCTCCGTCGGTGGAGCGGACGTCACGCCGCGCGATCGAGGTTCTCGCGCAGCAAACGTGGATGCCGCGCCGCGATCCGAAGCAGCGCGATGGCGGGCCCCTCGGGCTTGCGACGACCCTGCTCCCAGTTTCGGAGCGTGTGGACGCTGATCCCCATGGCGCGCGCGAACTCTTCTTGGGTGAGGCGAACGAAGCGTCGCAGCGCGGCGATGTCGCTGCCGGCATCGAAGTGCCCCTGAATCATCCGCTTGCGCAGTCGCGCGGGGATGGCGCTCTCGAAGTCGTCCGCGTCCAGCTCGGGCATGTCGTTCATCGCTGCTGCTCCAGGAACGTCCGGTATCGTTGCGCTTCGCGAGGCGTAGCCCACCGTGCGGAGATGATTCGGATCACGTCGTCGGCCCGCTCCGTCCAGACGACGAGGACGAGACCCCGACGAACTGGGCCCAGGGTTATCAACCGGTCTTCCGTGTCGGAGTGAACGTCGTCGAATATCTCGAGCTGATCGATGTCGTCGGCGAAGACCTCGGACGCCTCCTCGAACGAGACACCGTGCTTCCGTTGGTTCGCGAGGTTCTTCGCTTCGTCCCACTCGAACCTCATGGGCTCTCAGGCTAAGCCACTGGCTTAGACGTGTCGAGTCGCGTCTCTCGTAGCAGCTCACGCCCGCACGAAGTCCGCGAGACGACGCGCGAGCTCCGGACCGGAGTCCTCTTGGAGAAAATGCCCGCCGCGCACGCGATGGTGCGGCTGGCCGTGGGCGCCGGGAATCGCGCGCTGCAGGAGGCGATCGAGGCCGCCCGTGATCGGATCGCCGGTGGAGAAGAGCGTCACGAAGGGTTTGTCGAAGGACTCGAGGGTGCGCCACGCGGCGAGGTTCGCGGCGCGCGCGGGATCGCGGGGCGTGATCGGCACGAGGCTCGGCATCGCGCGTGGTCCGGCGAGGTAGCGACGGTCGGGGAAGGGCGCGTCGTAGGCGCGACGCTCCGCGTCCGTGAGCTTGGTGGCGGAGCCGAACGCGACGACGCGCGAGCAGACGAACACGGGGGTGTAGAGCGCGACGGTGCGCCAGGTGAGGAAGGCCGCGAGCGAGCGGAGGCCCTCTTTCGTGCGTGGCGGCGGATCTCCCTTGGGCAAGAAGCCGTTGCCGATCGCGACACGCGCGAAGAGGTCGGGGCGCTCGCCGACGAGGCGCAGGCCGATGAGCGAGCCCCAGTCCTGCGCGAAGAGCGTGACGTCCGAGAGGCGCGTCTCGTCGAGGAAGCGCCCGATCCAGGCGACGTGCCGCGCGTACGAGTGATCGGAGACCTTCGTCGGCTTCGACGAGCGGCCGAAGCCGATCAGATCGGGCGCGACGACGCGGAGCCCTGCGTCGAGCAGCCCAGGGATCATCTTGCGGTAGAGGAACGACCACGTCGGCTCGCCGTGCATCAAGAGCACGATCGGCGCGTCGCGCGGACCTTCGTCGAGGTAGGCGACCCGCGCGCCGCTCGGATCGACGGTCACGTAGCGCGGCGTCCACGGGAAGTCGGGCACGTCCGCGAAGCGGGCCTCGGGGGTCTCGAGCAGCTCCATGGCGTGGTGGTATGCGTGGACGCGGACAAAGTCACGCGCGTGCGCTCGGCCGACGGCGTGTGCTCAGAACCGCATCCCGACCTGAAGGCCGAGCGTCGGCGTACGCGCGCGATCGCGGAGCCCACGTGTGAGCGAGTCTTCGATCGACGCGATCGCGGCGCGCTCGGTCGCGGTCGCGCCTTCGGAGGAGAGACCGACCCGCGCGCCGAGGCCGTGCGCCCAGCCGACGGTGGGGCGGAGCAGCACCCGCTCCCCGAGACGAAGGCTCCAGCCGAGCTCGACGTGGATCGCGGCGATGCGCATCGAGGCGTCGACGTCGCGTGGCTGCGCGCTCATGCCGGCGGCGGCGGCGACGGTGCTCGCGTCGACCGACACGCCGCGTCGGATGCCGAGGTAGCCGACCGATAGCTCGAGTCCTTCGCCGAAGGGTCGCACTCCGACGCCGATGCGGCCGACGAACGCGCCGTTGCCGAGCAAGCGCGCGATGGAGCCCGCGTCGTCGTTGACGAGGCCGCTCGCGACCGCGTCGTAGACGCCGCCGTACACGCCGACCCCGAGGCCGCCGTAGACGTAGAGGCGCTCGAAGAGCACGAGGCGCGCGCTCACGCCGACGTCGAGCGGCGCGGTGGTGCCGAGCATCACCTCGACGCCGACGCGTCGTGCGGGGCGGTCGGAGACGTCGGTCGCCTCGCTCGAATCGTTCGCGTTCGTCGAGCGATCGGGTGACGCGGGCGTGGCGTGCTGGCTGCTCGCTTCGGTGACGCGCCTCGGTCCGTCGAGCGCCGTGCCCCTCTCCTGCGCAAACGCGGGGCGGCCGAGGAGCACGCTCGCGAAGACCCAGGAGAGAAAGACCCGGCAAGCGTACGACGTCGGCCTCATGCACCTTCCGTGGCCGCGGGATCGGGTTTCTTTCAAACGATCTGCGTGCGCTCGTTCGCGTCGCTCGTTGCCGGTCGCTCATCACGGGTCGGTCACGGTCACGCCCCGCGAGTCACTCCTCACTCACGGTCACGCACCTCAGGTCACTCACTGCACGGGCAGCCGCCGATGGTCACGTCGGGCCATGCCTCGAAGGGCGGGCACGACGGAGTGCTGCCGAGGCGCCATTGGATCGGGAAACTCTCTCCGATCGCGAGGCCCGCTTCGGCGATGCAGCCGAGGCTCATCGAGACGGAGTGCGCGAAGTCGGTGGTGCCGGTGACGTCTTCGTCGATGCACCCCGCGATGGAGGTGTCGTTCGGCGCGAAGGTGTACTGCACCGCGACGCGTTCGTTGCTGCACGGCGCGTCCTCCGGCGCGGCGATCGCGGTCACCGTCGCCTGGCCGTAGAACACTCGGTAGGTGCAGCCCGCGAGGCCCTGCGAAGGCACGAGGTCGCACTCTTGGAAGCCGTCCGCGTCGACCACGCGCACGTGCAGCGTGCGGCTGCGGGCCCACGTGGTGGTGCGCGCGGTGACGGTGAGCACGAGGCGCAGTCCGTCGGGCGCGTTCCAGCCGAGCTGATCGTCGACCGGGCCCGCGATCACGTTTCCGTCTCCGTCGCGGCGGAAGGCTTGGAAGAAGCTCGCGCTCGCGAACTCGTCGAGCTCGCCCTCGGGGCCGTCGGGGAACGATTCGTCGCGCGCGTGCGCGACGTCGACCCGTACGCAGCCGTCGCCCGCCATCGCTTCGGGCACCCGCACGATCGGCTGGATCATCGCGCCGCCTTGGAATCCGAAGACGTACGTCACGTCGTCGCCGTCGCCCCAGGGCACGAAGACTCCGTCGACCATCGCGCCGACCTCGAGCCCGTCGAGCGGCTCGCTCTCGTCGTACTCGAGGTACGCGCAACGGCGTGGCCAACATGCGGCGTCGCACTCGAGCTCCTCGAAGGGCGCGTCCAACCCCGCGTCACTCGGATCGACGGGGACCGAGTCGCACGCGGCCATGAGCGCAGCGAACGCGGCCCAGGTCGCGAACCTCGCGCTGGGTACGAAGCGGCGCGTCGTCGTTCGCACGGTCATCGCTCGCACGTTCGACCCGGATCGTACGTTCGCGCTCACTCGCGTGCTCGAGCTCACTCGCACGGGCACCCCACGAGCGGCAGCGCGGGCTCGACGCTCAACGGCGAGCATGTGCCCGATGCGATCATTCGCCACGTGGTGTCGAACCGACTGCCCGCCGCGATCGCGTACGTGTCGAGGCAGCCGCGGCTCATCGTGAGCTCCGTCGCGTCGGGGAACGTGGGAGGTGTCTCCGTCGCGAAGCAGCTCGCGACCTCGCTCGACGGTTCGAAGCGGTAGGTCACGGTCGTGGTGTCGTCGCATCCCGTGCCGACGTCGCCCACCGCTTCGATCACCGCCTCGCCGGGGTAGGCGCGGTAGCAGCACCCTGGGCACGGCGTCTCCACCAGATCGTCGCACGCGTTCTCGCTGCCGAGCTGCAGCGGGATCGCGACGTGACGCGCGAACGTGTTGCTGCGCACCGTGACGTCGAGCACGAAGCGCGCGTAGAAGGGCGCCCAGCCGACCTGATCTTGGAGCGCGCTCGTCTCGACCTGCGGCTGACCGGCGACGTTCGCGACGTACGTGCGCTCGACGTAGCTCGCGAAGCTCGTGAGGTCGGCGAGCTGCCCTGGATGCGCGGGGTCTTCGAGGTGGCGAACTTCGACCTCGACGCAGTCGCCGCTCGCCGCGAGCTCGTCGGAGAAGCGCACCACCGGTGTGATCATCACGCCGCCCTGGAAACCGAAGACCACCGTCGCGGTGTCGTTCGGCGCGTAGGGTACGAACGCGCCGTCGCGGTACTCGCCGATCTCGAGGCCTCCCTCGATCACTTCCGGCGCGCCGTCGCCGTCACGGAGCGGCAGACACGTGATCGGCGGCGCGTCCTCGTCGGGCGCGGCGTCGCGACGTCCGGCGTCCGTCGCGGGATCGACGCTCGAGTCACTGCACGCGAGAAGGAACACGAAGAGCACCGAGAGCGAGCGCATCGGCGGGTACCGTAGCAGCGCGCGTGCCGTAGGAGTTGGCACGGAATGGCTCGCGGACTGCCCGGCTCCTCGGCGGGCTCGTGTGCACTCTTGCGCGCGAACCCCGCGAAAGGCGTAGGGTTGTCGGCTGCGAAGGTCCCGATGACGCGTCGCGCCGTCTTTCCGTTTCGACTCAAGCTCACGATCGCGGGCGCGTTGCTCGCGCTCGTGCCGCTGGCGATCGTCGGTTGGCTCCTGCTCGACGTGAACGCCGACGCGGTGCGCACCCACGCGCGCGAGCACGACCTCGCGGTCGCGGACGACGTCTCGCGCACGCTCGGGACGAGCTTCGTGGCGGCGCAGGACGCGCTCGACGCGATCGGTCGCGTGCTCGTGGATCGCTCGTTGCCCGAGGACGCCACGCTCACGCTGGCGACCGCGCTCGTGTCCGGATCCGAAGAGCTCGATCACGTCGCGGTGTACGCGGCGGACGGAGCGCTCATCGACGTCATCAAAGAAGACGGCGCGCGCGCAGTGGTGCCGGAGACGTTGCCGATCGCGTGGCGCCAAGAAGCCGAGACCCACCGCGTCGCGACGGGGCCGGTGGAGCGCGTGGCGGGAGAAGCGCCGCGTGCACCGATCGTGGTGCCGCTGCGGGTGGGCGACGCGCTCTCGGGGTTCGTGCTGACGCGCCTCTCGCTCGCGTCGTTGCAGGCGCGGGTCGAGCGGCTCGGCGAGGTGCGTTTCCAGCGCGCGAGCGCGAGCGAGCTCTTCGTGGTCGACGAGCAGGGCCTCGTGATCGCCTCTGCGGATCCAAACGAGATCTTCCGCGACGCGTCGGCCGATCCCGCGCTCGAAGGCCTCGAGCTCGGCGCGCTCGGGCGGCTGCAGCGATCGGGCGAGCACGAGCACGAGGGCCGCACCTACGTGGGCTCGGTCGTGGGTCTCGAAGCGCGCCCGTGGGTGGTCGTGGTGCGGCGCCCGGAAGAGATCGTCTACGCCTCTCTCTTCCGCATGCGCACGATCGTGCTCGGCACGCTCGGCATCGTGCTCTTGCTCGCGCTCGTCGTGGCGTTCGTGGTCGCCAAGCAGATCACGCGACCGATCGAGGCCCTCTCGTCCTTCGCGCGCGATCTGGCGGCGCGACGCTTCGATCGGCGCGTGACGATCGAGACCCGGGACGAGCTCGGCGTGCTCGGGGACGCGATGAGTCACGCCGCGGCCGACCTCGAAGCGAGCGAGGCGCGCATCGCCGAAGAGGTCGCGATCCGCACGGACCTCGGACGTTACCTCCCGGCCGAGATCGTCGACGCGGTGGTCAAGCGCGAGCAGGACATGGCGCTCGGCGGCAAGCGCCGCACGATCACCGTGCTCTTCGCGGACGTCGTCGGCTTCACGCCGATCACGGATCGTCTCGCGGCGGAGGACGTGGTCGCGTTGCTCAACGAGCTCTTCACGATCCTCACCGAGATCGTCTTCCGCCACGGCGGCACCCTCGACAAGTTCGTCGGAGACTGCGTGATGGCGATGTGGGGCGCGCCAACCCCGCAGGACGACCACGCGGCGCGCGCGCTCGCGGCGGCCGAAGACATGATGCGGTGGCTCGAGGCGGGGAACGCGAGCTGGGAGGCCAAGTTCGGCGTGAAGATCGAGCTCGCGATCGGGATCCACAGCGGCGAAGCGATCGTCGGCAACGTCGGCAGCGAGACGCGCATGGAGTTCACCGCCATCGGCGACACCGTGAACGTCGCGGCGCGCCTCGAAGCGATCGCGCGCCCGATGCAGGTGCTCGTGACCTCGGAGGCGCGCGCAGCGGCGGGCCCGGAACGCTTCGACCTCGTCGACCTCGGCGCGCGCGCGCTCACCGGCCGCGCGGCGCCCGTGCACTTGTGGGAGCTGCGCACGTGAGCGACGAGAAGGCCACCCTCGATCCGGCGGTCGAAGCCAACGCCGGCTACCTCGTGCCCGGCGCGGTGGTCGCCGATCGGTACCTCGTCTGCGAGCTGCTCGGCGAAGGCGGCATGGGCGCCGTCTACCGCGCGGAGCAACGCGGCCTCAAGCGCGAGGTCGCGCTGAAGATCATCCGTCCCGATCGGCTGCATCGCCCTGCCGCGCGCGAACGATTTCTCCGCGAGGCGCGCGTCGCGTCGCTTCTCCGGCATCCGGGCGTGGTCGCGATCCACGACTTCGGAGAGCACGCCGGCGGGCTCTACCTCGCGATGGAGCTGCTCGACGGTCCGTCGTTGCGTTCGTGCGTCGACGAGCACCTGCCGCTCTTGCCGTGGCCGCGCGTGGTCGCGATCACCGCGGCGATCGCGGACGTGCTCGACGCTGCGAGCGCGGTCGGGCTCGTGCATCGCGATCTCAAGCCCGAGAACGTGATCCTTCACCGCGAGCCTAGCGGCACGGAGCGTGTCGTGGTGGTGGACTTCGGGCTCGCGTTCGTCGCGGAGGGCGACGAGGAGGTGCGGCGCATGACGAACGAGGGCGTGCTCGCGGGGACGCCCGAGTACATGTCGCCCGAGCAGTGCCGCGGAAGCCTGGAGCTCGGTCCTCCGTCGGACGTGTACTCGCTCGGCGTGATGCTCCACGAGCTCGCGATCGGCCACACGCCGTTTCGCGGCGACACGGCGTTGATCCTCTCGCGCCATCTGTTCGTGCCGCCGAAGCCGCTGCGTCAGTCGGCTCCGGAAGGGCGCGAGGTGCCGGCGGTGATCGACGAGCTCGTGCAGCGAATGATGGCCAAGGAGCCGCGCGACCGACCGACGGCCGCGCAGGTGCGCGAACGGCTCGTGCACCTCGATCTCGGCGCGGCCGAACGCATGAGCGCCCACGCGGGCGACGCTTCGCGGATGGGTCGGAGCGCGCGCATGATCAGCCGCGGCGCGAGCGAGATGCCGCCCGCGCACGTGCCGACCGGGAACGTCGGCGTCGCGTGGATCGGGCCGCGCGACGAAGGGCTCGAGCTCGTGCTGGCGGCCAACGGCGTGACGATCGTCTCCGAGGACGATGCGGCGGTGATCTTCCTCGCGTCGCCGGATGCGGATCCTACCGTGTACGCGGGTCGTCCCGTGGTGGTCACCGCATCGAGCGCCGACGTGTCCGCGCTCACCGCGCTGCTGCGCGCCGGCGCGACCGACGTCTACGTTCCGAGCGCGGGGCCCGAGTCCCTCGCCAAGAAGCTCCTCCGTGCCGCGCGTCGTCGCTGACGCGTCCGATCCCATGCGTCGCCTCTCTTCCATCGCTTCGTTCCTCACCGCTTCGTCGCTCGTGCTCGCCTCGTTCGCCTTCGGCGACCCCGTGCGCGCCCAGACCTCCGCCGAGACCTTCGAGTACACCGTCGTCACCGGCGACTCGTGCGGGCGCATCGCGCAGCGCTTCTACGGCGCGTGGCGTCGCTACGGCGTGATCCTTCGCTTCAACCCGCTGCTCGCGGAGGGTGCGCAGCGCGGAGCGTGCGGTCCCTACCTGCGACCTGGCGTGGTGCTCGTGCTGCCGCGCGTCTACACGGAGGACGGTCCTTTCGGGTCCGCGGGGTCAGCCGCGGACGGACCCTCGACGACGGCGGCCGGCGCGCCCGATCCCGACGCCCGCGTGACGCGCACCGTGCGGGAGGTCCAAGCGGCCGAGCCCGAAGCGCGCGACTGGCAGCGCGCGCGACGCGGGTTGCCGCTCTGGCGCGGTTGGCGAGTGAACACGCTCGAGCGCGCCGCGGCCGACGTGACCTTCCGCGACGCGAGCCGCATCGCGTTGCGCGAGAACACGTTGATCGTGATCTACGGCGGTGAGTCGCTCGCGCGCCGCGAGACCACGCAAGCGACGCTCGAACGCGGTCAGCTCCGGAGCCGCCTCGCGGAGCTTCGGTTGCAGGTCGACACCCCGAGCGGTAGCGCGGAGCTCGCGACAGGAAGCGCGCTGGTCGGCGTCGACGACGAAGGCACGACACGCGTGTCGAACTTCGCGGGCGAGCCCGCGAACGTGCGCGGTCGTCAGGGTCGCGTCGCGGTGCGCGAAGGCTTCGGATCGAAGGTGATCCGCAACGCGCGCCCATCGCGTCCGCGTCCGCTTCCACCCGCGCCGACGTGGTCGGAAGGGCCGCGTCGCTTCGTGGGGGTGCACCCGTACGGCGCGACGGTCACGGGCGCGTGGAGCGCGGTCGAGGTCGCACGTCGCTACCGCGTCGAGGTGGTCGACGGCGAGGGTGACGTCGTCGCGGCGACCGAGGTGCCGGCGGAGGTCACGCGCTTCGAGCTGCATCGTTTCCCCGAAGGTGCGTACCGGGTGCGCGTGTCCACGATCGACGGCGACTTCTTCGAGAGCCGACCCTCGGACGCGCGGGAGATCGAGGTCGCGCTCGGACGTCTCGACGTGCCGACCGAAGACGCGTTGCCCGATCCCTCGGAGGAGCCGACGCCGCCCACCGTGACGCTCGGCGCACACTTCGTGGCGCCGGAGGGTGCGCGGTGTGCGCTCGCCTCGGCGGGTGGGGCAGACGCTATCGACGGAGCATCGGCCGCGAACGCTGGGCTCGTGAGCGGAGGCGCCACGCCCATCGACACCCTCGTGCTCACGCCCACCGGTCTTCAGGAGATTCGCTGCGTCGACGCCGAAGGCCACTCGACGGGACGCCTGGTGGTCGACGTGCGCGCGCCGGAGCTCGCGATCGAGCTGGCGAGCTCCGAAAGTCGCGGTCCCGCTGTGTCCGAAGGAACGCTCCTGCGCGGCGAGACCGCGCGGGTGATCGTCCGCTCGACGTCGCCGCTTCCCGAGGGGCTACGCGTCCGCGGCGCGGGCGTCGACGTGCCGCTCGTGGCGGAGGGCGGCGCGTGGGCCGCTCGCTTCGACACGAACGAGGCACCCGCCGAGCTCGTGCTCTCCGTCGTGGTGGGGGAGGTCGTGCTCGCGGAGACACGCGCGCAGGTGATCGATCCGTCGCACGAAGGATCCGAGCTCGCGCCAGAGCTGCCCGCAGAGGACTCCGTGTCGTTCGTGCGCGCGCCCACGCCGTTCTCGATCCTGAGTCATCCGGATCTGACCGCGCTTCGTGCCGCGCCGGGCGACGATCTCGCGCTCTCGATCGGCTTCGCCTCCTTCGGCGATCACCCGGGCCACGACGCCCATCTGCGGGTCGACGCGGCGATCGCGGCGACCTTCGCGGAGCGGGTGCGCGCGAGCGTCGGTCTCGTGCGCGACTTCGTGGAGCTCGGCGATCGCGCGACGCCCCGCGGCGACGGAGACGTGCGCTTCGAGCTCGACGCGACCTCGCGTTTCGCGGGGCCCTGGAGGATCGGCGGCGGCGCGACGCTGCACGCTCCGTCGGGCCGCGGCATGACGAACGCGCGCACGATCGACACCTTCCGCGTCGGCGGTCACGTCGACCTCGACCGCGCGCTCGGCGATCTCGTGCTCCGCACGCGTCAGGCGATGTTCGTCGACACCGACGCGGGCCTCCGCGCGTGGGCCTCGACGTACGGCGTCGGCTGGCGCGCGCATCCGAACGTGAGCCTCGGCGCGGAGCTGCAGCTCACCTTCGGGCGCGACTCCGCGGCCGACGAGGCGGCGCTGCTCGCGGCGCTCGGAGTCGGAGCCGAGCTCCGCCTCGGGGGCACCGCGCTCGTGCTCGGCGCCCGCGTCGGTCTGAGCGACGACACCTGGCGCCGGGTGGGCGCGCTGACCCTCGCGGCCGGCTGGATCGTGCGTTTCGACGACGCGCTCTGATCGTCAGTAGCTGAACCCGGAACCGCCGATGAACTCGCGCAGGATCGAGGTCGGAGGCACCTCGTCCGGGTAAATCGTGACCCAGCTCGAGAGCAGCTCCAGGAGCCGCTCCGCGGTGGCTTGTGCGGGGTGATCGGCGGGCACCTCGAGCAGGTAGAGCTCCGCGAAGACCTTGAGGACGGAGATCTCGTAGACGAGCGAGGTGTCGAAGACCTCGTCCGCGTGGTGCTGGAAGGGGAAGATGTGTTGCCGCTCTCCGTCGCGCACCGAAGGCCAGCGCAGGATGGTGTCCGCCGCGCCGTGCCCGCGCCCGTGTCGATCGCGCACGATTCGTCGCAAGAGCCGCAGATCGCTCGCGTGCACCCACGACAGACGATCGAGCGGGAGCTGCACCAGGGGACAAACGAAGATCCGGAACACCTGCTCCGACGGGAGCGACTCCACGAGGCGGGGATTCAATCCGTGAATTCCCTCGATCATCAGTACGTCTTCCGCCCCGAGCTGGAAGCGTGGGCCGCCCTCCGGATCGCCCTTTCCGGCCTTGAAGTCGTAGCGCGAGGTCTTCACCTCTTCGCCGCGCACCAGCCGCGCGAGGTGCTCCTGCAAGAGCCCGAGCCGCAGCGCTTCGAGCGCCTCGAAGTCGAAGTCGCCCTTCTCGTCGCGCGGGGTGTCGACGCGATCGACGTAGTAGTCGTCGAGCCCGAGGTCGCGCGGCGTGATGCCGTTGACCTGGAGCTGCACCTTGAGCCGCTTGATGAAGGTCGACTTTCCGCTGGAAGACGGCCCGGCGATGGTCACGAGACGCACCCGATCGCGCGCGGCGGCGAGCGCGTCCGCGATGCGTCCGATGCTCTTCTCGTGGAAGCCCTCCGCCACGCGGATGATCGGCGCGACCTCGCCGCCGATGCACGCCTGGTTGAAGTCGCCCACGCTGCGCACGTGCAGCGTCTCGAGCCAACGCTCCTGCTGTTCGGTCATCGCCCCGACGTGCCTCGAGACGTCGCGCGCGCGCCGAGCGGTCGGCACCGAGGGCTTGCCTTCTTCGACCGTGGTGCGCTCGGCCGCCGGTGCGCTCGGGGGCATCGTGCGCGAGTGGCCGGGCACCCCGAAGACCAACAAGAGGTCGCCCGCGTCGGCGCCGTCCGGGGCGTCCGGCTCGATCGTGTAGCGACGCGCGAGCCGGCCGGTCGAAGGGAGCAGCGGCCCCATCTCGAGCGCGAACACGTCGCCGTAGGACACGACGGTGACGCTGTGGCGCCGTGAGGTCTCGAGCAGCCGAACGGCGCCTTCCGCGCCTTCGCGGCGAAAGTAGTCGACCGCTTCGAGCACGCTCAATCGCTCGCGCACGAGCGGCACGTCGTCGACGACGAGGCGATCGAGCGCTGCCTGGATCCGCGCCGCGGCTTCGAGCGCGCCGACCTCCGAGCGCACGCGCACCCGCTGCGCGAAGCCGAGCGAGCGGCCGAGGCGCACGTCGATCTTCTCGTGCCGTGCCGCTTCGAGGAGCGCGAGCGCGAGGGAGCCCCGGAAGATGCGTTGGCCTTCCCAGTTCTGCGTGGTGAGCCCCGCGAGCGTGCAGTTCCCACCGAGCGGGAGATCGAGGCTGCGCGCGCGACCGTCCACGAGCGCCGCGACCACCGGCGCGTCGTCGATCTCCGTCGGCAGAAGCTCGCCTGGTGTGATCCCGTTCCGGACACGTCGCGTCTCGCCGTCGAGGATCACGTCGAGCTCCACGCGACGCGGCAGCGCCCGCTCGCGGAGCAGTACGCCGACCGCTTCGTTCATCTTCGCGAGCCGCGAGGACGTGCTCGTGACGATCTCGCGCAGCAGCTGGATCGCGACGCGCGGCTCGCGATCGACGAGCTGCTCGTAGCAGGTCTCGTCCAGCACGAGCAGCACGGAGGGCGCGTCTGCGATCACCGAGGCCGTGCGAACGCCGCCCGCGACGAGCGCGATCTCGCCGAAGTGCTCGCCTGCCGAGAGCGAGCCGAGCTCGACGCCCGCCCGCATCACGCGCGCGTGGCCCGCCGCGAGCACGTACATCGCGCGATCGGCGTCGCCCTCGCGGACCACGACCTCGCCCGTGCTCGCATGTCGACATGTGACGATCTGCGCGAGCACATCGAGCGCGCGTGGCTCGAGGTCGGTGAGGGGCTCGACGCCAGCGAGGATGTCGCGGATCTCGGACGGGCTCGGGGTGTGGACCACGGCGCGAGCATCGCCGAGTCCCGGCGTGCGGTGGAAGTCGGGATCGTCGAGCGCCTCCCTTCTGCGAGCGGCGCTCTGCTGGCCTCGGACGGCGATCCACGGTAAGCGCGGCGACTTCGGAGCATTCATGAACCGCGCGTCTGCCTTCGCCTCGATTCTCTTCTCGCTCGTGCTTGCCTGCGGCGACGACGACGGAACCTCGGTGCCCATCGACTCGGGGACGGACGCGGGCCTCGACGCGGGCGGCGACGCCGGCCGTGATGCGGGTAGCGACGACGACGCCGGGGCCGACGACGCGGGCTTCGACGCGGGCGGCGGCGATGCGGGCGCGGATGCCGGCGGCGACGACGCAGGCCTCGGCACGCGTGACGCCGGTTCGGACACGTGCCACTCCCTCGATTTCGGCGCCGACGAGGTCGCGCTCCGCCGCGTCGACAGCTTGCCGACCATGACGGGCGGCACGATCCCGGACGGCATCTACGACGCGGTCGACTACCAAACGACGGGTGGCGCGACGGGCGCGTACCGCGGCACCTGGAGCATTCGCAGCACCGGCGCGGGCGTGGGCACCATGGACGTGATCCAGCAGCTCACCCTCACCGGCGTGGGTCCCATCGTCCCGCGCACCCTGTCGTGGACCGCGTCCGGCACCGCGCTCGCGCGCACCGAGACTTGCCCGAACGAAGGCGCCATGACGAACTTCACGTACTCGGTCGTCACAGAAGGCGGCGTCACGCGTCTGCTCGCACGCAGCGCCACCGTGCTCTTCGTGCTCGAGCGCCGCTGATCGAGCGCGCGCCAGCCGCGAATCGGTGGAAGGCCCGTTCGCGAGCGCTGAGCTGATGTGTCCGCTGGTGAGATGCGGCTCGGCGTTCGTGCGATCAACAGCGCGTCCACGCGATCACGATCACCGACAACGCCACCAGCGCGAGCGACGCGGCGAATCCGGTGGCCGGCCCCCGCACCGCGCGAGGTCCTTCTGCCGCGCGCTTCGGGCCACCGGGCGCTTCCAGCGTCGACCCGGCGCCCGTCGTGGCGGACTCCTCGTGCGGCGCTGGCGTCGCCTCGTCGTGCGGCGCATCCGGCGTCGCGTCCTCGAGCGCGTCGCTCACGCGGGCTCCTTCGCCTTCGGTGGCTCCGCGAAGAGCGCCTCCACGTGTCGCGACATGCGCGGCGGCGGCGTCAGCCACACGCGCGGCTCCAGCGCGCGTTGACAGCTCGGACACCGCACGGCTTCCACGCGCGCGCGATGACCACACGAGCCACACGCACGACGCTGCGAACGATCCGCGACCATCGCGAGCCCGAACCCGACCGCGGACGCGAGCGCGAACCCCACGAGGGCGACGATCGGCAAGAGCGGGAACACGAAGAGCAACGTCGCGAAGAGCACGAAGCCTCCGTCCTCGACCCGCGCCACCCATGCGCTCGCGGCGTCGTGCGCGAGCTCTTTGACGCGATCACGGATCGCGTTGCGGATCGTCGCGATCAACGCCGCGCCGCCGCCACCGCTCGCGAGCTCCAGCGGGCCGACCTCGACGCCCTCCACGCCCGCCATCGTCGCCACCGCGGCCAGCGCCGCCGCCGCCGCGAGGCCGGTGCGCGCGAAGCCCATCACCGAGAGCGCGCTCGCTTGTGCGTCGCGCGCGTGCAGCAGCTCGAAGATCGCGAAACCGCAACACATCACCATCGCGAGCGGGTGCCCGAGCCAGCCGATCGCGCCGGTGGCCGGCACCACGCCGAAGCCGATCGCGAGCGAGCAACCCGCGACGGTGCAGCTCGGTCGAATGCCCGCGAGCATCCCGGCCTCGACCACCTTGAGCACGTCCCCCTGCGCGTCGACGACCACGTCCATCAGCCATCTCCAAAAGGCGACCACGAGAGCAGCCCGTCGACGAAACCGTAGACGGTCGTCGCGAGCGAGAGCACCAGCCCGATCGCGAGCAGCATCGCCGCGATCACGCCCCCGAGCAGCAACCACTCGCCGAGCGCGATCGGCTCACGCGCACGCTCGCGTCGGAGCTGCCACAAGAGATACGCGCGCCCCGACCACCACACGGTGCCGACCACGAACGCGGTTTGAAGAAACGCCGCGCAGGGGATCGCGAGGAAGAGCCCGGTGATCGCGAGCAACCACGCGGTGCCGAGCCGCAACGTCCAGCGCACCACGTGACGGCGCGTGCCCGAGAGCAGCGAGAGACACGGCCCGACCACCCAGAGCCGGAACACGATCAACGCGACGAGGTTCGCCACGAGCCCGAGGAAGGGCACGGTGCCCGCGAGCGCGGCGGCGAGGGTCGCGGTCGCCAGCACGGTGCCGAAGCGCTCGCGCGTGAGCGCCTCCATCTCGGACACCACACGCTCGCCGAAGCGTTCGTCGTCCGTGAACGCACCGCCGCACACGTCGCAGGGCGTCCCCGAGAGAATGCCCGGCCGCGCCGTCACCTCCGCGCAGAACGGACATCGACCCCGCAGCGCGAGCGCGATCCCGTGCTGGACGATCGAGGTGGAGGTCGGCGCGTCCCGATACACCGCGCGCGACGGTAGCAGGGTCGAGCTCCCGCGCCGAGGCGGTGAGCTCGAGGTGACGCCGCCGCGCGGCGCTCACGAGGAGCGACGGTGTCGCTGCGAGCTACGGTGTCGCTGCGAGCTACGGTGTCGCTGCGAGCTACGGTGTCGCTGCGAGCTACGTTGTCGCTGCGAGCTAGGTGCCGCTGCGAGCTACGGTGCCGCCGCCAGCTCGAGCTGCGCTCGAAGCCCCTCCACGATCGCGAGGTTGCCCGTGCGTTTGGCCCATGCCGCGCCGAGCGCGGGAAACGCCGCGCAGCGCTCGACCGCGTGAGCGAGCAGCGACGCAGGCACCGGTGTCCCGAGGGCGTTCATCCGCGCCGCGACGTCTTCGAGCACCGCCCGCCCGAAGCACATCTTCACCATCGCGAGATCGTGCGCCGGATCACCGAAGGCCGCCTCCGTCCAATCGAGCACTCCCGTGATCGTCGCGTCGGGCGCGAGCAGGAGATGCCCCGGATGAAGATCGCCGTGGGAGAGCGCGACGTGGGTCGGCCACGCGTCCGCGTCGGCGAGCCAGCGCTCCCAACGTGCGACGAGCTCTGCGGGTGGGTCGAGCAGCTCCCGTCCGGCGGCGATCCCATCCGCGACCGTCCGACGCTCGTCCGCGATCGTCTTCACACGGACGCCCGCGGCTCGCCCTTCGTCGGGCGACGACATCGCGAACGCGTGGAGGATCGTGGCGAGCGAAGCCACGAACGGATCGTTCGGCGCGCTCGGGTCGATCACGTGCCAGACGGGAGCTCCCGAGTCGAGCGAGATCGCAGGTTGGCCGCCCAAGCGTGGGTACGCGATCACCTCCGGCGTGTGGACGCGCCAGTCCGGAACCGCGACGCCACATCGCGCGAGCCTCGAGGCTACGAATTGGAGCGCGCGCGCTTCGACGAGCGAGGTCGCCGCGACGTCTGGACGACGCGGCGATCGCACGATCCATCGGGTGCCGGCCGCGTCGCGTCCATGCACGACGAGGAAGTCGAGACCCATGGTGTCGAGCGCGTCGGAGTCGGGGGTGACGAAGAGGCCAGCCCGCGCCGCCGCGGCGACGAGCTCCTCGACGGAGTCGAGTGAAACGAATGACATGACGGATTCCTCTGGCGAACGAAGAAACGAGCGCACACGCCCAAGGCGCGCACGCGAGCGATGAGCTCGTCTCTTCAGCGCAAACGAATCGCAGCCGTCATGGAACACAGCTTGTGCGACGTGTGGATGCAGCGTCAACCGCTGGTGTCGCGAACGCGAATCGACGACGTGGCGCGAGCATCGATAGACGTCCGACGTGCGCCCCGCCGATCAGCGTCCGTAGACCCGCCGGTGGCGGACGAAGCGCGTGAGGCAGCGGCTCGGGGGGCGGACCGTTCTCCGCGGGATCGCCGATGGAGGCCGTGCAAGCGACGCCGAGCGACATCCACGCTGCGAGCCAACGGGTCACCCAGGACGCGACTGCAAGAGCGAGGCCGCCAGTCGTGGGTCGCTGGGTCGTGTGGCCCCGCGAGAACGGGCAAAAGCGCGCGATCGTTCGAGCGCGCTCCGAGCGGAGCCGCATCGTCCGGCGCGAACGCCGAGGGCAGGGTCGGCACGTCACCTTCGCGGCCGCTGGCCCCCGCGCTTTCGCCCTGGATTTCGCGGCGCCTTCTCGCGCCCACCGGACTCGATTCGCCGGATCTCGTCGCGCAACGTGGCCGCGCGCTCGAAGTCGAGGTCCTCCGCGGCCTTCAGCATCTGCGCGCGCAGCGCCTCGATCCGCTGCTCCATCGGCAACCCCTCGTCGTCGCCTTCGACGCGTGAGACCGTCGACCAGTCGCTGCCCCCCATCGAGGGGTCGAGGTCGAAGATCGCCTTTTTCACCGTCTGCGGAGTGATCCCGTGCTCGGTATTGTAGGCTGCCTGGATCTCGCGGCGTCGCGAGGTCTCCTCGATCGCGACCTGCATCGCGGCGGTGATCTTGTCTGCGTACATGATCACGCGACCCTCGACGTTGCGCGCCGCGCGGCCGATCGTCTGAATGAGCGAGCGCGGCGAGCGGAGGAAACCTTCTTTGTCCGCATCCAGGATCGCGACCAGAGACACCTCCGGAAGATCCAAACCCTCGCGCAAGAGGTTGATCCCCACGAGCACGTCGAACTCGCCCCGCCGCAAGTCCCGCAGGATCGCGATGCGGTCGAGGGTGTCCACGTCGCTGTGGAGGTAGCGCACCTTCACGCCGAGCTCGCCGTAGTACTCGGTGAGGTCTTCGGACATGCGTTTGGTGAGCGTGGTGACCAGCACGCGTTCGTCGCGCTCCACCCGGGCGCGGATCTCGCCGAGAAGATCGTCGACCTGCGATCGCACCGGCCGCACCTCGATCACCGGATCCATCAGGCCGGTCGGGCGAATCACCTGTTCGACCACCACGCCTTGGGTCTTGTCGATCTCGTAGTCGCCCGGTGTCGCGCTCACGTAGATCGCCTGCTTCACGTGGGCCTCCCACTCCTCGAAGGTGAGCGGGCGGTTGTCGAGCGCGGACGGAAGCCGGAAGCCGTGCGCGACGAGCACCTCCTTGCGCGCACGGTCGCCTCGGAACATCGCGCCGATCTGCGGGACGGTCTGGTGCGACTCGTCGAGGATCATCAGGAAGTCCTCGGGGAGGTAGTCGATGAGCGTCGGCGGCGGCTCGCCCGCGGCCCGACCGGAGAGGTGCCGCGAGTAGTTCTCGATCCCTTGGCAGTGTCCGACCTGCTCCAGCATCTCGAGATCGAACGACGTGCGCTGCTCGAGCCGCTGCCGCTCGAGCAGCTTGCCCGCGTCCTCCAGCTCCTGGAGCCGCTCCCGCAGCTCCGCGCGGATCGAATGGATCGCCTTCGCGCGCTGCTGCTCCGGCGTGACGTAGTGGCTTCCGGGATAGATCGCGTAGCGCTCGAGCGGTCGAATCACGGTGCCGCGCAGCGGATCGATCTCCGAGATGCGATCGATCTCGTCGCCGAAGTACTCGATGCGGATGGCGGTCTTGTCGGCGTGCGCGGGGAAGACCTCGACCACGTCGCCGCGGACGCGGAAGGTCGCGCGGTGGAAGTCGACGTCGTTGCGGTCGTATTGGATGTCGACGAGCTGACGCAGCAGGCGGTCGCGGAGGATCTCCTTGCCGACCTCCAGCTCGACGACCATCTCCTGGTACCACTCCGCCGAGCCGATGCCGTAGATGCACGAGACGCTGGCGACGATGATCACGTCGCGCCGGCTGAGCAGCGAGTGGGTCGCCGCGTGCCGCATGCGGTCGATGTCGTCGTTGATGATCGCGTCCTTCTCGATGAAGGTGTCGGTGGACGGGATGTAGGCTTCGGGCTGGTAGTAGTCGTAGTAGCTGACGAAGTACTCCACCGCGTTGTTGGGGAAGAGCTCTTTGAGCTCCGCGTAGAGCTGCGCCGCGAGCGTCTTGTTCGGCGCCATCACGAGCGCGGGTCGATCCGCCTTCTCGATCACGTTCGCGATCGAGAAGGTCTTGCCGCTGCCCGTGATGCCCAGCAGGCATTGGTGCTTCTCGCCCGCTTCGAGCCCCGCGAGGAGCTCCGCGATCGCGCGGGGTTGGTCGCCCTTGGGGGCCAGTTCGGACACGAGCTCGAAGGCATGGCGCATGGCGCGCGGAGGGTAGCAGGTGGGTGTGACATGCCCTTTCCTGGCGCTACGCCGCGCGCTCACTTCAACCGTCGACGAACGGACCGCTGCAGAAGCCGAGGTCCCCCTCGAGGAAGAAGGTCATGCAGGACTCGCCCTCCACGGTGCACGCGAGCTCGCCCTCGCCGCAGAGCGGGCGACAGACGTCGTCGTAGCCGCAGAACCCACGCGCGACACCGTCGACCACGTGGCAGACCTTCTGGATCCCCGCGCTCCCGCAGGGCTCGCCGGGCGGCACGCGCGCGATGCGATCGTCCTCGACCCAGCAGGTGTCGACGCCGTCTCCCACGAAGTCGAAGACGCACACCCCTTCAGCGCACGGGGTCCTCGCCGCGTGGTCGCAGGTCGCGGTGCAGCGCGGGCTCCCGAAGACGGGGTCGAACGCACACACGTCGCCTTCGTTGCAGTCGGTCGGGAGCGGCTCGAAGGCCGGCTCGCAGCTCGGGTCGAAGGGCGGGCACTCGGTGTCCACCGCGCAGTCGGGGTCGAAGTCGCCGCACTCGCAGTGGCAGATCGCGCCGTCACCGTACTGCGCGTCGTCGCAGACCCACGCCTCGGGCGGGAACGTGCCCTGCGCCTCGAAGTCGGCGATCTCCACGCACCGACCCCCGGGGATCGGCGTCGACTCGCGGGTTTCGCCGTCGATCTCGACCTCGATCAAACGAAGGTTCGTCACGCTCGCATCGAGCCGACGCGCGTACGGATCGGCGCGCGTGACCAGGGTGCCGCGATCGGCGAAGAACCCACGCGTGGCGCTCAGGCCGGGCAGCACGACGCAGTGCCGACAGTTGCCGAAGTTGGCGTCGTCGCCGCCCGCGCCGAGCTCGAACGTGCCGACGTCGGGACCCGGCAAGTAGCGCTCGAAGAGGAGCAACATCTCGGTGCTCGCGTCGGGCGGAACGGGCGTGACGCGGAGCGCGAAGGCGATCGAGACGTCGTCGGCGTACTCGAGCGTCGGCATCGACGCGGTGGCCTGCGCGCAGCCGGTGCCTGCGTCGTCTTCGATCGGAGCGTCCGTTCCCGCGTCGGTGCCGGAGTCCGAGCCGCCACCGTCGAAGCCAGCGTCGGCGCCGCCGTCCGGAACGGGAGCGTCGTCGTCACCACAAGCGAAGAGGAAGAGGAGAGTGAGCGTGGGGATCAGGTGTTTCATGGGGATCTCGTGGGGGACGCAGCGCGCACGACGGCGCACCCGCCGATGACTCGATCGGAGGGAACGAGCGAGGAACGTGGGTTGGAAGGGAAGCCCGTCGCGGTCACCGCGTGCCGCCCTTCGAGACGGCGCGCCGCGAGCGAAAGCGAGCGATGCTCGTGGGGTCGGGCTTCGGGAGAAGCTGTGGAAGTGGGTGGAGCTCGGTCGGCGAAGCGAAAGAACGAGTCGCGATCAGAACGCTGCGAGCACGCGCTCTCCCTCGTCGTCCTGGAGGACGAGGGTGCCGCGCCAAGCGGGTCCGACGTGGACGCCGAACAGCCGAACCATCGTCTCCGCGCCGCCCGGTTCGTCGGCGGCCTCGAAGCCGTCGAGGTGCACGATCGCGAGCGGCGCCTCGGCGACCACGGTCGCGCTCGTCTCTCGGGTCTCTCCAGCGTCGCTCGCGACGTCTCGAACCGTCAGCGTGCCGCTCAACGTGGCGGCGAAACGACTGTCTTCGGTGGTCGCGTGCAGCGAGTACGAGGCGCGCCACGACGGCGGACAGGTGTCGCCTCCGAGCCGCGCGAACGCGGTGCCGTCGTGCGAGAGCGACAGAGACAGCCTCGACCCCGCGCCGTCCGCGTCGGTCCACTCGAGCGCCGCGCCCGTCGTGCGCTCGGCGGCCTCGAGTGCCACTTGGATCTCCGACGGCAGGTGCTCGCGCGCGACCTCCTCCGTCACGCGCTCGCAGCGTGTGGGCTCCGTGATCTCACCGGTCTGACCGCCGGAGCATCCGCTCGCGCCCGAGGCGAGAACGACCGCGGTGAGCACGCCGATCGCGGTTCGGCTCGGGCCGAAGCCACCGAGCCGGCCGAGACCGACGAGTCGAGCGAGGCGACGCATGAGCCCAGGTTACCCAGGCGTCGGCGCCTCAGCCACGCCTCGATCACACGCCGATGCACATTTCGTAGGTCCCAACCGCCTTGACCGTGCATTTGAGTCATATTCCGGGCATGCAGCCTGCGAACGAAGAGGCGCGCTCGACCTTTCCCGCCGAGACGCTCGCGTGTGAGCTCGTCCGCGCTCTCCGAGGTCGTCGCTCGCAGACCGCGCTGAGCCGACGGCTCGGCTACCGCTCGAACGTCGTCTACCTCTGGGAGAGCGGGCGTCGCGCCCCGAGCGCGTCCGAGCTCTTCCGGATCGTCGCGCGCACGGGCGGCGATCCGCGGCGCGTCCTCGAGGGCTTCCCGGTCGACGTCTCGGATCTCGATCTGACGCAGCCGCACGGGGTCGGCGCGCTGCTCGGTCGTCTGCGCGGCACCGCCAAGGCTGCCGAGGTGGCGCGTCGTTGTGCGGTGAGCCGAACGGTGGCGTCGCGTTGGCTCAACGGAAAGAGCGAGCCGCGCCTCGCGGAGCTGCTCGCGCTCGTCGAGGTGCTCACGCTTCGTGGACTCGACTTCGTGGCCGCGGTCGCGCCGCCGGAGCGTCTGCCGTCGCTCGCGCCGCGCTGGCGCGAGCAAGAAGCGCGGCGCCGTGTGGCGCTCGAGCTGCCGTGGTCGAGCGCGGTGTTGAGGTTGCTCGAGACGGCGGACTACCGCGCGCGCCCGCGCACCGTGCGATGGATGGCGCGTCGCCTCGGGATCTCGGAGCAGGAGGTCGGCCGCTCTCTCGACGCGCTCCGTCGCGCGGGGCTGGTGGAGGCGCGCGACGGAGGTGCCCGCCCGGAGCGCTACGTGGTCCGCCCCGTCGCGGTGGACACCTCGACCGCGACCGAAGCCGAGCGTCGCGCGCTGAAGCTGCATTGGACGGACGTCGGTCGCGCACGGCTGAGCGAGGGGAAACCGGGTTTGTTCTCGTGGTCCGTATTCGCGATCGGTCGAGATGACTTCGCGCGACTGCAGGCGTTGCACGTCGACTACCTCCAGGCGCTGCGGCGTCTGGTCGACGCGTCGGAGCCCACGGAGCTGGTCGCGGTCGCGAACGTGCAGCTCTTCGCGCTCGACGGCAGGGGCTGATCGCGACGTCGGGAGGCGTTGCGCGACGTCGGGAGGCATCGGCTTGCGACATCGGGAGGCATCGGCTTGCGACGTCGGGAGGCAGCGGCTTGCGACGTCGGGAGGCAGCGGCTTGCGACGTCGGGAGGCATCGGCTTGCGACGTCGGGAGGCAGCGGCTTGCGACGTCGGGAGGTATCGGCCGCGTGAGCGAAGCTCGAGCTCGACGCTCACCGATCGCGCCCGCGCCACGATCGGCGAGCGTCGGTGGTCAGCGCGCGCGTCGCAGGTCATGGTTGCCCCACGTGCGCGACGACCTCCGACGATTGCTCCCTTGGCTCGTGGGTCTCCTCGCGGTGGCGGGCTTGGCGGTGCTCGGCGTGCTCCCGAACCATTGCGGCGTTCTCGACCGCGAGGCGCCGCCGACCGTCGCGGAGGTCGTGGCGGGTGAAGGGGTCGGCGATCGGGTCGACCTCGCGAGGCTGCGCGGCCGGGTGGTGGTCTTGGACTTCTGGGCGAGCTGGTGCGCGCCCTGCCGGCGCTCGATCCCGATCGTGAACGACCTCTCGCGGGACCTGACCCACCGAGGCGTCAGCTTCTACGGCGTGAACACCGAGCCCGTGCCGGCATCGCGCGTGGCCGACTTCCACCGGGAGCTCGGCGCACGGTTCCCCTCGCTGCACGATCCCGACGGCGCCCTCCAAACGCGTTACGGCGTCGAGGCTCTGCCGACCCTCGTCGTCGTCGACACCGAAGGTCGCATTCGGCACGTGGAGACCGGGGTGCCGGATCCCGAGGCGCTGCGGGCGACCCTCACCGCGCTGCTGCCTTCGCCTTGACGCGGCGCCAGCTCCTCGTGCAGTGAGCGGGCTTCGTGGGCTCCGTCCCTCACGGATGGTCCGAGTCGACGCTTTCTCGATTCGTTTCGACGAGTTGGCGCGTGGGTTGGTTTCGACGTTGATCCGCTCTCGGGGGACTGGTAGAGTCCGCGCCCCCGGGAACGGGGTACGCCGTGCGCGGCGTCCGGGAGGCCGTGCGGGCCCCCGCCAGTGAAATGGCGCTTCACGCGCCCATCAGGAGGGAACGGGCTTTGGTCCAGCAGCTGCACGGAGGCAGCCTCGAGTCGCGCGTCGCTCGTCTTCAAGAGCTCACGAAGACGGCGGATCCCGGCAAGATCGAGGAGTTCCGCAAGCTGATGGAGATGTCGTGGATCTACCACGACAGCGCTCTCGAAGGCGTGGTCTACACGCCCCAAGAGCTCGACGCCGCGCTCGTCCACGGGCAGCCGACGGACGCCACGATGGTCCCGGTCTTCGACGAGATCCGGAACCACAAGGCCGCCATCGACATGATCTACGAGATGTCGGAGCGGAAGCGCTTCAGCGTCTCGCTCGACGTGATCAAGAAGCTCTACGCGCAGCTCGCGCCCGAGGAGCTCGAAGGTCGCGGTCAGCCGACCTACCGGAAGGACATGCCGCTTCATCGGCTGTACTTCCACGACATCTCCACGCCCGACAAGATCAGCTACAAGATGCGCCAGCTGATTCAATGGGCGAACTCGGCGGAGACGAAGCGTTCGACACACGCGGTTCGTCTCGCGGCGAAGGTCCACTACCAGCTCCTGCACATCTACCCGTTCCCGCGTCAGACCGGGAAGGTGGCGCGCCTGGTGATGAACCTGATTCTGCTGCGTCACGGGTACCCGCCGGTGATCGTCCACGCGACGCACCGCCAGCGCTACTACGACGCGCTCAAGGGCAACGACGAGGGCGTGTCGCGGCTCGTGCACAACGCGCTCGGGGCGAGCGTCGAGAGCGCGGTGCGCTTCTTCGAGCACGTCGACGAGCCGGTCGAGAGCTGAGCGCGCTGGGCCTTCGCGAAGGCCCACGAGGCGTCGAGGACGACGAAGCTCGCCTGCTCCAGGGCGTTCGCGAACGGCCACGCAGAGCGGCGAGCGCCTCTGTGCACGTCGACGAGCGGGTCGGGTCAGTGGGTCGGGTCGACGTCGAGGCGGTGGTTTCCCACGCCGCTCGGACGCGCTATCTCCCTGCCGTGCTCGCGTTCTCCAAGTACGAAGGCCTCGGCAACGACTTCGTGATCGTCGACGTCGACGCGTGGGGATCGCGCCCCGACCGCGACGCGATCGCGATCTGCGACCGCTTCACCGGCGTCGGCGCCGACGGTGTGCTCGTGGTCGACGACCGCACGCCGTCGATGCGCGTGATCAACGCGGACGGCTCCAGCTCCGAGATGTGTGGCAACGGCTTGCGCTGCGTGGTGCTCCATCTCGCGCGGCGCGCCCGTCTCGGCGAGCAGGTCGCGTTCACGGGCCCCGACGTCGTGGTGCAGACCGACGCCGGACCCCACCCGAGCGTCGTGGTCTCGTCGTTCGATCGTGGCGCCGAGGTCGAGGTCCACATGCGCGTGCCGAGCCTCGTGCCCACGGACCTCCCGCTCGTCGCGTCCGCGCCGCTCGTCGACGCGCCCTTCGTGGACGGAGTGCGCTTCACCGGGGTGTCGATGGGGAACCCGCACGCGGTGACCTTCGACGTGGTCGACGAGCGCGCTCGGCTCGCTCTGGGCCCGCGTGTGCAGTCCGACCCGCGCTTTCCCGAAGGCGTCAACGTGGGCTTCGCGCGCCCCATCGACCCGCGCGACGACGTCCGTACCTTCGACCTCGACGTCTTCGAGCGTGGCTCGGGCTGGACGCGCGCGTGCGGAACCGGCGCGTGCGCCGCGGCAGTCGCCGCCGTCGTCACCGGTCGCGCGCGTCGGCACGAACCGGTCGTGATGCGTCTTCCGGGCGGACCGCTGACCATCACGGTCGGGGCGGATCACGAGCCGGTGCGCATGCGCGGTCCCGCGCGTCACGTCTTCGACGGCGTGCTCGACGCGTCGTTCTCGTGAGCACGTCGCGCGCGGATGACTGCCAGCAGCACCATTTCTCGGTAAGGGCTGTGGACGTCGGCCGACTGCGCGCGGGTGACCGTGTGCGCGCGCTGCTCGGCGTTCGTCGCTCCGCGCCGTCGCGTGATCGTGTCGCGGACGACGCGCGTCATTCGCGGACGGCGTCGAGCATCCACTGCGCGAACGTGCGGTCGTCGGTCGCGCGGGCGATGAGCAGCGCGCCGACCCACGTCGCGAGCAGACGCGCCGCGCGTCGCTTGGCCTGCTCCGGATCGCCGTCGAGCCGCTCTGCCATCGCGTCGATCGTCGCGCGCACCTCGACGCCGAAGCGCTTGCGCACCGCGCGCGGTCCACGCGCGACCTCCGCGCCGAGGGCAGGCACCGCGCACCCGAGCTCCGGCGTGTCGCGATGCTTCATCGTCGCGTAGCGGGCGGCCGCGGCTTCGATCCACGCGTCGCCGCGCAGGTCCTGCAGGCCGCGCGCGAGCAGGTTCTCGCGCGCCTGCTCGAACGCGGCTCCGAGCGCCTCGGAGAAGAGCGCGACCTTGTCCTCGAAGTAGCCGTAGAAGCCGCCGTGCGTCAGCTCGGCGCCTTGCATCACGTCACCCACGCTCGTGTCGGCGAAGCCATGTTTGCGAAAGAGTCGCGCGGCCGTCTCGACGATGCGGGCACGACGCTCCGTCTTGTGGCTCGGGGGGTAGCGCATGGACGACGAACCCTACCATCGCTTCGGCTCGGTCTCATGCGGCCCTCGGTTTCGCGGCATCGTTCGGCGTCGCGGCATCCGCTTCGCCTCGAACGACCCGCTTCGTTCACCGGACGCATGGCTCTCCGCGCAGCGTCGATCGACCGCGACTCCAGACCGTACGCTCCGAGTCGTCGCGAGGGCGGGAGACAGTCGTCACACGCCCGTGGTACTTCGCTCCCGACGCGGTGCAGATACCATGACGAGTGTCATGGCATGAGGAAGCGCGCGCGAGAAGACGCAATAGGAAAGGGTGGGCACGATGACGACGCCGAGCTTTACGCCGGGCCACTTCACGTGGCGGGAGCTGATGACGAAGGATGTCGCGAAGGCCAAGGGCTTCTACGGGGAGCTCTTCGGATGGACGTTCGAGGACGTCCCGATGGAGGGGTTCGCCTACACGCTGATCAACAACGGCGTCAAACAAGTCGGCGGGATGATGCCGCTGATGGACGACTCGCATCCCCCGCACTGGATGAGCTACGTGTCGGTGGTCGACGTCGACGGCGCGGCCGCGGCGGCGACGAAGGCGGGGGGCACGGTCGCGGTCGGTCCGATGGACATCCCGAACATCGGGCGTTTCGCGGTGATCGCCGATCCGGCGGGCGCGTACGTGAGCATCGCGCGCTGGGAGAAGGGCGATCCCGAGCCCGGCATGCCGAGCGTCGGCGAGTTCTGCTGGGAGACGCTCTCGACGAGCGACGTCGACGGCGCGTTCGACTTCTACGCGACGCTCTGCGGCTGGCAGGGCACGAACAGCGGGCCGGGCGGGATGAAGGTGTTCGCGGCGGGCGAGGTACCGGTCGCGGATCCGCAGCCGACGCCGCCGGGCGTGCCACCGAACTGGATGACCTTCGTCGTCCTGCCGAACGGCGTGGACGCAGGGTGCGAGAAGGCGAAGCAGCTCGGCGCGACGGTGCTCGAACCGCGCATTCCGGTGCCGGGGGTCGGCGTGATCGCGGTCGTCGCGGATCCGACCGGCGCCGTGATCGGGCTCTTCGAGCCCGCGATGGCCTGAACGATCGATGCGGCGCGTCGCGAGGAGCTCGCGCCGCGCCGCATCGAAGTCGG
>CALJLK010000053.1 GCA_937982655.1 uncultured Sandaracinus sp. | reverse complement strand
CACACCTCGACCGTGACGTCGATCGGGAGCACGCCGTTTTTCAGCAACCTGCTAGCGAGCGAAGGCTCGTGGGTGGGGGTCCCACGGGGCTTCATGCCCCGTGGGGGAGGGTCTGGCGACAGACCCTCGGAGAAGCTGACGCGAGGGCTCCGAGAGCGTCAAGAGCCGTCGTCGCGGCTCCCCTCCAAGCGCCCCGTCCAATCCTCGACCTCGCCGCTCGCGAGGCGCCGCTCCACCAGCGTCCGCCAGCTCTCGGCCAGGCGCGGTAGGGCGGCCAACGCGCGCAGTTCGTCGCGGTCGAGCGTGCGGTCGTAGAGCACGCTCCGAGCGCGCGTGAGCGGCCACTCGGGGTGCGGACGTGCGACGAGCTCGAGCGCGTCGCCCACCTGCACCTCCCCCGGTTGCAGCACCCGGTAGTACCAGCCCGTCCGGCCGGTCGCTTGAACGAGCCGCGGCATGTCCTTGCGACCGAAGCGGAGGCCGAGCTTGAAGCACGGCTGTCGCGCCTGGCTCACCTCGAGCAACGCGCCGCCGATCGACCATCGATCGCCGAGGCAGACGTCGGCCTCCACGAGACCCGTGGTGGAGAAGTTCTCCCCGAAGGCTCCCGGCGCATCGAGCCACGGCAGGTCGCCGAGCTCGGCGCGCCACGCGGCGTAGTGGTCGCGCGGGTAGTGATGGACGGCTTTGTCGACGCCACCGTGATGACGACGATCCGCCTGCGCGTCGCCGACGAGCCCTTCCGGGCCGAGCTCGAGCGCGCCGTCGACCGGCGTCTTGTGCATCGCGCTCGTAACCGACCCGAGCGCTCGTACGGCGCCGACCGCGAGCGCCTCGAGCGTCCAACGGCGACCGTCGGTTCCGCTCGAGCTCGTCGCCTCGGAGTCACGGTCCGGCGATCGAAGGTCCGGTTTCAATAGTCCCCCTCCTTCACGTACGGATGAGCCCAGAGCGTGACCTGGAGCATGACGGACTTCAGCCACGCCGCGTGGCGCGCGTCCACCTCTTCGGGCGACGCACCGTCGGCGGCGAGGAAGGGTCGCAGCGTGTGCGTGACTGGCACGATCAGCGGGAAGAGGTAGCGCAGCTCCACGATCGGCGACGCCTTCGCGCCGTCCGTGCGGTTCTTCCCCACCCGATGGTGTCGCCGCCCGATCTCGAACTGGTAGTCGAGCCAGCGCTGGTCGTACTCCGCGCGTGCGGTGTCGAGGATCCACTGCCCGAAGCGCGCGCGCACCGCGCCGAGGTACGCGACGTCGGGTCGACCTTCGAGCGAGAACGACGCGAGCAGGTGCGGCAGGCTGCCGACGAAGCCGTACCAGACGTCGAGGATCGCGTCGGTCTGGGGCGCGAGGACGTCGTGGGAGCGTCGGAGCGCCGCCACGTCGCCCTCTCCGAAGAGCGCTGCGCTCTTCATCCGATCGAAGTCCACGAGCGAGAGCGGAGCACGAGCGACGGCACCGAACGAATAGCCATGAATCTGCATTGAATTGCCTCGTTTGTTTTTCTGTGTTGGAGAGACTCGTTCTCGAAGAGAGAACGAGCACGAATGGACGAATGCCGACATCTCCGCGCGATAACGCGCGGCGGACGCACCAAAGGCGCTGGGCGACGTGAAGGACACGGCGCGCCCGCGGCACGGGGCGCGCCGAACGCGAACGGCGCGCGAACGGCGCGCGAACGAAAGCCGGCGCACCGTCGTGTCACGGCGCTCGGACGAACGTCGATTCGAAGGTCGCCGGACGGTGACGCTCACGCGACGCCGGGTCGCTCGGCCCGGCGGCCGGCTCCGAAGAACGTCGATTCGAGCCGGATCAACGCGCGAGCGGGAGTCGGAACCGCTCCCAGGTCTCTGCGCGTCGCTCCTCCGACGCGCGCTCTTGGTCCGGGCAGTCGAGTCGCAGATCGGACGCCGCCAGCGGGGCGTCGACGAAGCGGCAGTGGTGCGGCGCCTCCGCGCCGGGGTGCGCGTTGGGCTCGAAGTGCACACAGCTCGTGCACATCCCCGAGAGTGGCACCGCGCCGCGCTCTTGGAGCGTGCGGATCATCGCCACCAGACCCGCGAAGAAACTCTCCCGCTCGGTCGGCGTCAGCGCGTCCGCCGCGCTGGCGAGGAAGTCGGTCCACGACTCCGAAGCGGCCGCCCGTCGTCGCCCGGCGCGCGTCGGGTGCAGCCACGTCGCGCGCGCGTCCTCCGAATCGGCGTGCTTCTCCACGAGGCCCTTGGCGACGAGCGCCGCGACGGAGTTGGACACCGTGGGACGCGTGAGCGCGAGGTGGTCCGCGACGTCGCTCGGACGCCGCGGCGCCTGCACCACGAGCATGAGAATCTGGGCCTGCGTCGGCGTGAGCCCCTGCTCCCCGCCGGACTCCCAGCTCTTGTGGCGCAAGGCGAGACCGATCTTGCCGAGCCCCTGTGCGATCCGGAGGTCCAAGTCGTCGTCGAGCATGACGCGATTGTAGTTAGCAGTACTAACCATGTCCAGTCCGTTCGATTAGCAGTACTAACTTTTTTTGGAACGGGTCCACCCGCCGCCTCGGCCCCAATGGGCCGTCGACTGGCCCCACCGTCGGTCGCCCGTCCGGGCACGTCCGCGCACCTCGGTCGCTCTCGGTCGCTCTCGGTCGCTCTCGGTCGCTCTCGGTCGCCCGTCCGCGCACGTCGGTCAGGGAGTCGGGCGGCGCGGAGTCGCGCGTAGGCTCGCCTTGCGACCGCCTCCGAAGCTCGACAGTTTTCACCGGCAAACGTGCAAAACGACGTGGCAATTTTTCCCCACGGGAGTAGGAAAGAAGGCGTGGACGAGGCGGCAGCGCGACGAGACGACCCCCGCACCTCTGGGGCCAACGACGGCACCCGTCCGCGCTCCGACGTCGAGCGCGTGCAAGAGCTCGCGACCGCCAAGCGGGCGATCGAAGGCGAGCTCGGCAAACGCATCGTCGGCCAGAAGGACGTCATCGACCTCCTGCTCATCGCGCTCTTCGCGCGGGGGCACGGGCTCTTCGTCGGTGTGCCCGGCCTCGCCAAGACGTTGCTCATCCAATCGCTCGCGGAGGTGCTCTCCCTCCGCTTCGGGCGCATCCAGTTCACGCCCGACCTGATGCCGAGCGACATCACGGGCACCGACGTGCTGGAGGAAGACCCCGATACGGGTCGTCGCGTGTTCCGCTTCGTCGCGGGTCCCGTGTTCACGAACATCCTGCTCGCGGACGAGATCAACCGAACCCCGCCCAAGACCCAGGCCGCGCTGCTCCAGGCGATGGCCGAGGGTCGCGTGACGGCGGGCGGCCGCACCCACGCGCTCGAGACCCCCTACCTCGTCTTCGCGACGCAGAACCCGATCGAGCAAGAGGGCACCTACCCGCTCCCCGAGGCGCAGCTCGATCGTTTCCTCGTGCAGGTCGACGTGGGTTATCCGAGCGAAGCGGAGGAGCTCGAGATCGTGCGTCGCACGACGTCACCGATCGCCGCGAGCCCGCAGCCGGTGCTGAGCCGCGCGCAGATCGTGGAGCTCCAGGAGCTCGTGCCTCGCGTCCCGGTCGCCGACCACGTCGTCGCCCACGCGGTCGCTCTCGCCCGCGCCAGCCGACCCGCAGAGGGCGCGCCCTCGCTCGTGCGCGAATACCTGAGCTTCGGGGCCGGCCCCCGCGCGAGCCAGGCGCTCGTGCTCGGCGCCAAGGCGCGCGCGGTGCTCGACGGACGCTTCGCGGCCGAGATCGACGACGTGCGCGCGCTCGCCGCGCCGACCCTCCGTCATCGCCTGGTCCCGAGCTTCCGCGCCGAAGCCGAGGGCGTGCGCACCGACGACGTCGTGCGCGCGATCCTCGATGCCGTGCCCGCTCGTTGAAGCCGCGGAGCTCCGATGACGACCGAGGCCACGCGCTCTCCGCTCGATCCCGAGGTCGCGCGACGTGCGGCGGCCCTCTCGTATCGCGCGCGCAGCGCCGTCGAAGGGCTGCTGAGCGGCATGCACCGCAGCCCGCACCGCGGCCCGAGCGTCGTCTTCGTGGAGCACCGCGACTACCGCCCGGGCGACGAGCCGCGCCTGCTCGACTGGCGCGCGTTCGCCCGCACCGACCGCCACGTGGTGAAGCGCTTCGAGCAAGAGACGCAGCTCCGCGCGTGGCTCCTGCTCGATCGCAGCGCGTCGATGGCGTGGGGCGGCTTCGACGCCGACACGCTCGGCGACGAGGCGATTCGCAAAGACGCGCACGGCGCGACGCTCCTCGCCGCCTTCGCGTACTTGTTGTTGCGGCAGGGCGACGCGGCCGGCGGCGGAGGCTTCGACGTCGCGCTCCACGACGACCTGCTGCCCCCGGGCTCGCGGCCCGCGCACTTCGAGCAGCTCCTGGCCCGCCTGGCGCGACCGGCGGCCGCCGAGGCGCGCACCGACCTCGCGCAGTCGCTCCGCGCAGGCGTGGAGCGCGCGGGGCGCCGAGGCGTGGTCGCGATCGCGAGCGATCTGCTCGATCGCCGCACGGAGGTCTTCGCCCCGCTGGCGCAGCTCGTGGCGCGTGGGCACGAGGTGATCGTCTTCCACGTGCTCCATCGCGACGAGCTCGAGCTCCCGCTGCGCGGCGCCGCGCGCTTCGTCGGGCTCGAAGGCGAAGCGCCGCTCGAAGCGGATCTCGACGTGGTGCGCGAGGACTACCTCCGCGAGGTGCGTGCCTTCGTCGACGAAGCGCGCCAGTCGTGCGCCACCGCGGGCGCGCGCTACCTCCTCGCGCCCACCGACGTGCCGGTCGAGCGCACGCTCGCGGAGCTGGTGGGCCGCCGGAGGCGACGATGATCTCGATCGGTGGCGTCGAAGCACGCGGCGTCGAAGCACACCGCTCGATCGAGCGGTGGTCTCACGCGATCCGTCGGAACGGGAGGTCGTGATGGGCTTCACCCTCCCCCTCGCGTTGCTCGGCGCGCTCGCGGTCGCGGCGCCCATCCTGATCCACCTGCTGCGACAGCGCGACGTCCCCACGCGCTCGCTCCCGACCGTCGCGCTGCTGCGGCGCGCGACGGCGGAGAGCCGTCGGAAGCTGCGCCTCCGCGATCGGCTGCTGCTCCTCCTGCGCGCGCTCGCGGTGCTCGCGTTCGCGCTCGGCGCCTCGGGTCCCTGGCTCGCGTCCTCGCGCGCGTTCGACGACGGGCGCCGCGCCTCGATCGCGATCGTGCTCGACGACTCGATGAGCATGGCGCGTCGCGAGAGCGGCGAGCGTCTCCTCGCCACCGCGATCGCGCGCGCCAACGATCAGCTCGACGCGCTCCCGCCGGACTCGGAGGTCGCGCTCGTGCTCGCCGGCGCGCCCGCGCGGCTCGTCGTCCCACGCACGCGCGAGCTCGCCCGTGTCCGCCGCGCGCTCGCGGCGCTCCCCGACACCAGCGCGCGCGGCACCGCGCTCTCCGAAGCGCTCGAGCTCGCGCGCGCCAGCCTCTCCGGAGCCGCACAACCACGTCGCGTCGTGGTGTTCTCCGATTTCGCGGCGCACGCGCGTTTGACCGAGCTCCCGCCGACGCGCGGGATCGAGTGGGCCCTCGAGGCCCTGGCCCCCGCTGCGCCCGCCAACGCCGCGATCCTCGAAGCCCACGCCGCGCCCGATCCGACGACGCCCGGACGCCTCTCGATCGAGGTCGTGCTCCGTGCGCCCGAGGGACGGCACGCGCTCGAGGTCGTGCACGACGACGTGGTGCTCGGCCGCACCGAGGTGGGCGTCGAACCCGGCGTCGAGGTGGCCGCGCTGGTGCATCCCGCGCGCGCCACCGTGCACGTCACGCCGCCGCCGGTGCCGGACGCGACGGTTCGACTGGTGATCGAGGACGCGCTCGATCTGGACGACGCGCGCGGCGTCTTGCTGCGACCGAGCGCGGCCCTGCGCACGCTGCTCGTCGACGGCGAGCCCCATCCTTCGCGCGATCGCGACGAGGTCGGTTTCCTCGCGCGCGCCCTCGAAGCGACGCCTCACGACGACGGAGGCATCGCGTTTCGCATCGTCGATCCCGACGCGTTCGCGCCGAGCGCGCTCGACGAGATCGACGTGGTGGTGCTCGCGAACGTCGCGACGCTGCGACCGCGCGACGCCGAGAGTCTGCGTCGCTTCGTGGAGCAGGGAGGCGGTCTCCTCGTCGCGGTCGGCGAGCGCGTGGAGCCACGGGTGTTGCGTGCGCAGCTCCCGTGGTTGCCGGCGAGCCCACGAGCTGCGCGCGCGCTTCCCGAACAGACGACCCTGCGCAGCGTCGGACGCCTACCGACCCTCGACGCGCGAGTCTCCCGAGTGGTCGTGCTCGAGCCTGCGCTCGGCGCGGACGTGCTCGTCGAGACCGCGGGCGCCGACGAAGGCGCGCCGGTGCTCGTCCGCAGCACGTTCGGCGAAGGGCGCGTCGCGGTTCTCGCCATCCCCGTCGACGACGCGTGGTCCGAGCTGCCGTACTCCCCCGGCTACCTTCCGCTCGTGAGCGAGCTGCTCCGCGATCTCGCGGCTGCGCGCCGCGCCCCGAGCGCGATGCTCTCGGCGGGCGCCTCGATCGAGCTCGCGCCGCAGAGCCTCGTGCGCGCACCGGACGGCACCGTCCACGAGCCCGTCGACGGTCGCTTCGACGACACCGCCGCGCCCGGCGTCTACCGCGTGCTCGATGGGGACGACGTGAAGAGCAGCTTCGTCGTCGCGTCGCCGGCGAGCGAGTCGGATCTCACGCCGGGCAGCCCGCCGGAGGTCACGGCCGGCGACACGAACGGGACACGCAGCGAGCGACGGCGACGCCCGATCGATCCGTGGTTCTTCCTCCTCGGCGGCTTGTGCCTGCTCGGCGAAGGCTGGCTCCGCGCGCGCTGACGCACCTCGAGCGACCGCGCAGGTCGAGTTTCGAGCGGATGCGAGGAGCGGAGCCGACGTGACGGCAACGAGTGACCACGAGCAGCGTCGACGAGCCCGCTACCGACGCCAACCTTCGATCACACGATCCCGTCCCGCGAGATCCGGGATCACGCGCACGTCGACGAAGCCGACGCTGCGGAAGATCTCCGCTGCGCGCGGGCCCTGATCGGCCCCGACCTCCACGAGCAGGGCTCCGCCGCGCACGAGGCGCGCGAACGCCTGCGTCGCGAGTCGTCGCACCACGTCGAGACCATCGGCTCCGCCCGCGAGCGCGAGACGCGGCTCGTGCTTCGCGACCTCGGGCGCGAGCGTCGGAATCTCCGCGTCCTCGACGTACGGAGGGTTGGCCACCACGAGCGCGAACGGACCCTCGAGGCCCGCGAAGAGATCGCCCACCGCGAGCTCCACCGCGACCCCCGCCGTCCGCACGTTCTCGCGCGCGACCTCGATCGCGTCGGAAGAGAGATCGGTCGCGAAGTACGTGCGATCCGGCACCTCGCTCGCGAGGCTCACCACCACGCAACCGCTGCCGGTGCAGAGATCGACGACCGGCCCGTCAGGTAGCGCGCTCGTCTTCGGAGTCGCCGTCGCATCCGTCGTCGTCTTCGGAGCTCGCCGTCCTCGCGCCATCGGCTCATGCGAAGTCGGCGGCTGATCCTGCCGACTCGGTCGAGAAGTCGAAGCGCCCCCCTCAGCGACGGCTCCTTCGGCTTCCGTCGCGCTCCGAGCGAGCGCTTCCGCTTCGTTCGAAGCGTCGTCGACGAGGCGACTTTCGCCGCTCGTGGTGTCGGAGGAATGCTCGAGGTCGTCCGCATGATCGTCGCGCTCTTCCGCGAACGCCTCGACGTGTGCGTCCCCCTCCGGGATCACGTCGCCGCGAAGGAGCGACACGGCGCGCTCGACCAGCGTCTCGGTGTCCGGGCGAGGCACCAACACCCGCGCGTCCACCTGGAAGCGACCCTTCCAGAAGTCCTTGGTGCCGATCAGGTACGCCACGGGTTCGCGGTCGCGTCGGCGGCGGACGAGGTCTCGCAAGGTCGCGAGCTCCTCCGGACCGATGGGACGGTCGAGATCGAGGTAGAGGTGCAGTCGCGGGATGCCGAGCACGTGGGCGACCAGCAGCTCCGCGTCGAGGCGCGGGCTCTCGAGACCTCGCTCCGCGAAGTCCGACTGCATCCACCCGACCATCCGCCGCACCGTCCATGCTTCGGTCACCCGCCCGCGATAGCGGACCGGACGACACCGTCAACGCCTTTGAGGTTGGTTCCGAAGGCGCCGCCCCTCACGCGGAGATGTGTCGCAAACTTGATTACATGTAGGCATGCAGGCACGGTTCTTTCGTCGGAGGCTCCACCACGAGCCCGATCCACCCCGAGCTGAGCCTGCTTCGATCGGGCTCGCGACCCGCTCGGCGTCAGTGGCGATACCATTCATCGAGAATCGAGGGGCGACATGCGAGGCGTGAGGGCTTGGACGATGGTGGCGATGGCAGCGGCGATGGCGAGCCTCGCGCTCGGCATCGGGCCCCTGCGCGCGGACAACCCGCCGGCCAACCGCCGGCCTCCCCCGCCCGCGCCCGCACAGGACGACCCGACCTGGGATCCCGTCAGCGAGGCCGGTCAGCACGCAGTGGGCGTCTACCTTCCCGGCGTCTTCGTCGCCCGCAACGGGCTGCGCGGCGTGGTCGAGCTCGCGCGGCACACCCGGTCGAACGCCGTGGTGATCGATCTGAAGGACGGCGCCGGGCGCGTCACCTACGACACCGCGATCCCGATTCTGCAGGAGTCGAAACGCAACTATCTCGGGGACGCCCCCGCGCTGATCCGTGGTTTGAAGGCCGAGGGCATCTACACGATCGCGCGAATCACGTGCTTCGCCGATCCGCAATTGCCGCTGCGCCACCCCGAGCGCTCGATCCAACACAACCGTCGACGTACGCCGTGGGTGAGCTGGGGCACCGGCGGCACCTGGCTCGATCCCTACAACCGCGACAACCACGCGATGATCGTCGAGCTGTCCCGCGAAGCGGAGGCGATGGGCTTCGACGAGATTCAGCTCGACTACGTACGGTTCCCCGTCGACGACGGCATCCAGTACGCCGCGTATCCCTCCGATGACGGCACTCCGCGCCCGCAGCTCCTCATCGAGCTGCTCTCCGCCATCGACCGCGCGCTGCGGATCCCCGTCGGCGTCGACGTCTTCGGGCTCGCCGCGTACCGCGAAGGTGACCCCTCGGGCCTCGGCCAAGACCTCGCGGCGTGGGTGGATCACGTCGAGGTCTACTCGCCGATGCTCTACATCAACGCGATGCGCGAGTGGGAGCCGGAGCGCCCCGAGCGCAGCCGATGGCTCGTCGAGTCGGGCGTCGCGCGGCTGCGCGAACGCATCGGACCGCGCCCCGTCTTGCGCCCGTACCTGCAGGCGTTCGAGAAGGGAGCCGGCCACGAAGGCTTCAACCCGACCTTCATCACGCGCCAAATCGTGGGTGCGCGCGCTGGTGGCGCGGATGGATTCTTGATGTGGCATCCCGGCGCGCGTTACTCGATGTTCCGCCGCGCGATGCAGGGGCCCGCACGAAGCCTCAGCCCCTTCCCGCTCGAGGAACGCGCCGAGCTGCGCCAACAACGCCCCGCCCGCCGGAGCAACGTCGCGCAGGTGCCGCGCGAGCGCGACTCCGCGGTGCGCTGAACGAACGCGGGTTCAGGTTTCGAGGGCGCGGCTGCGGCTGCGCCCTCGTTTCGTCGTTCGCTCTCACCAGGCGGCCGCCTGCATGCGGGCGAGGCGCCACCGGCCTCAAAGCACGTTCTGCACTTGCTCGCGCATGCGCTCGACGTCGGCTTTGATCTCCACGACCACACGCGTGACCTCGACCTCCGGCGTCTTGGCGCCGAGGGTGTTCACCTCGCGTGCCATCTCTTGGAGCAGGAAGTCGAGCTTGCGGCCATGCGCGGGGCCGGTCGCGTTCATCAGCTCGTCGAACTGATCGCAGTGCGAGTCGAGGCGCGCGACCTCCTCGGCGACGTCGGTGCGCTCGGCGAAGAGCGCGACCTCGTGCTCCACGCGTGTCTCGTCGAGCGTGAGCTCGTGCTCGCTCATCATGCGCGCGACGCGGTCACGCAGGCGGGCGCGCTGCGCGTCGACGAGCGCCGGACAGCGGAGCCGAATCTGCGCGAGCTTCGCGCGCACCGACTCGAGGCGAGTCCCGAGCTCCTCCGCGAGCGCGGTCCCTTCCCGCACGCGCATCACGTCGACGGCGTCGCACGCACGCTTGGCCGCATCGAGGAGCGCTACGCGGAGCTCCTGACCGAGCTCGTTGGGCGCCGCGACGAAGAGACCGGGCACGGTCGAGAGCAGACCGAGCGGCACCGACTCACCCGGCGCGAGCTCGTCGCGAAGCTTCACGAGCTGCGCGTAGGCGGAGCGCGCCACGTCGAGGTCGAGCGTCGGGGCAGGCTCCACCCTTCCCTCGACGCGTACGCCGATCTCGACGTGCCCGCGCCGGAGCCGCTTGCCCACGAGCTCTTCGAGCGCGGGCGCATGATCGGCGAGCGACGACGCGATGCGGCTGCGCACGTCGAGGAAACGATGGTTCACCGAGCGGACGTCGACGCGCACGCGAACCTCGCGCCCTTGCAGCTCGAGGCGCGCTTCCCCCGCGCCGAACCCGGTCATGCTCCTCACGACGACTCGATCTATCACGACCGCGCGCAGGTCCGTAGCTTCTCGGTCGGCTGGGCCGACGTCGACGACGCTCCGTCGGCCGCGCGAAGCTTCGTCGTCCGCTGAAAAGAAGCTGATGGCCGATTACCGCAAGCCGCCCTACCGGACGGCGCGCA
>CALJLK010000052.1 GCA_937982655.1 uncultured Sandaracinus sp. | reverse complement strand
TCCGCGAGCCGCTCCGCCAGCGCGTGCGGGCCGACACCTTGCCACACGCTCGGGATCCGGAGCTCCCCGTTCGTGTGGCGCACCACCACGTCGAGCCGATCCTCGTCCACGTCCACCCCCCGCACGTCGCTCCAGCGCAGGCGCGTCGGCTCGCGCCCCAGGGCCACCACGAGGTCGTTCGACCGCGCCTCGACGAACCACGCGTCCGCACGGCGCGCTTTGCGTTTCGCGGCGAAGTACGCGCCCACCCACGCGAGCCCGATCAACCAGGAGAGGCCGATCAGCGTCCAACCCACCGAGCCCGCGCCGCCGATCGCGAGCACGGTGCCCATCGAGAGGGCCACCACCGCGCCCACGAGGCGCAGCCGCGCGACCGATCGTTCGGCGCGAACGTCGAGCCCGAGCCGCCAGCGGACCTCGTCGACCTCGTGCGTGCTCGCGTCGCTGGTCGCTCCGAGCGTGCTCGCGTCGCTGCTCGCTGCGCGCGTGCTCGCGTCGTCCCGGTCGGCACCGCGGGGGGCGCTCAATCGAGCACCACCCGCAAGAAGAAGCGTTGGTTCGTCGCGTTTCGAAGCTCCACGTGGGTGCTGGTGACGCTGACGATGCGGACCATGTCGCCCGCGCTGGCTGCGGACGCGGTGCCCGCTTCGTCGAACGACAGGTACACGTTCACGTTTCGCGGCGCCGACCCACGCTCGTGCGCGATGCGGTAGGTCGTGCGTCCTTCGTAGCGGAGCCACGGGCAGGCACCGCTTCCGTCGGGCCAGGCGGTGCTCTCCCAGCCACTCGCGTCTCCGCTCGCACAGGGAAGCTCGTCCAGACCCACCTCGACCACGGTCTGCGCGCCGGCTTCGCCGCAGCCCACGGCGAGCGCCAGCCCCAGCAACCGTAGGCTCGTCGCGAGTCGCGCGCCGAGCGTCGTTCGGTCGTTCGTCATCGCGAGCCCTCGTAGTGCGTCGCGAGCGCTTCGACCAGCCCCGCGAGGCTCGGCTCGCGCGCCTCGACCGTCGGCACGAGCCCGTGTCGTCGCAGCGCGTCCGAGGTCACGGGTCCGATCGAGGCGAGCACCTTGCCGTGCAACGCGTCCACCCCGACCGCCGCCACGAGCTGATCCACCGTGGAGCCCGAGGTCAGCGTGATCGCCTCGCACTCGGCGCACTCCGCCCGCACCTTCGCGCGTCCATCGTCGTCGATCGGCACCGTGCGGTAGACCGGCACCACGTCGCACGCATGGCCCGCCGCACGCAGGCCTTCGGGGAGGACCTCGCGTGCTTCGTCGGCCCGCGGCAAGAGCACCCGCGAGCCCGGGCGGAGGTCCGCGAGCAGCGCGTCCAGCACCCCCTCGCCGCGCTGTTCGCGCGCGACCACGTCCGCGCGTACGCCGTGGGCCCGAAGCGCCGCCGCCGTGTGCGAGCCCACCACGAAGACCTTCGCGCGCCCGATCCGTCGCGCGTCGCCGCCATCCTCGTCGATCGCCGCGAAGAACCGTTCGACCGCGTTCGCGCTCGTGAGCGCCAGCGCGTCGTAACTCCCCACCTCACGCGCCGCGCGTCGGAGCGGCTCGGGATCTTCGGGCGACACGATCGCGATCGTCGGCGCGACCCGCGCGTCCGCGCCGCGCTCACGCAAGAGCGCCGCCAGCGAGGTCGCTTGATGCGGCGCGCGTGTCACGAGCACCGCCTTGCCGAAGAGGGGCCCCACGTCGAACCAACGCAGCCGCTCGCGTAGCCGCACCACCTCACCGACGAGCACGAGCGACGGCAGCCCGAGCCCGGCCGTGCGCGCCTTCTCCGCGAGATCCGCGACCGTCCCCACCACGACCTTCTGTTTCGGGGTGGAGGCCCAGTGCACCACGGCGGCGGGGGTCGTCGGTGGGCGACCGTGCCGCACGAGCAGCTCCATCAGCGCGCCGAGCTGCCGCATGCCCATGAAGATCACGAGCGTTTGCGTCGCGGTCGCGAGCTTGCTCCAGTCGTGGCTCGACGCGTCCTTCTCGGGGGACTCCGTCGCGGTCACGTACGCCACCGACGAGGAGAGCTCGCGGTGGGTGAGCGAGATGCCGGCGTACGCGGTGGCCGCCATCGGGGAGGGCACGCCTGGAACGACCTCGAAGGGAATGCCGTGCGCGGCGAGGTGCTCCGCTTCTTCGCTGCCCCGCCCGAACAGGTACGGATCGCCGCCCTTCAAACGCGCGACCGTGAGCCCGCGGAGGGCCGCCCCGACGAGGCGGGCGCGACGACGTCCCGGCGTCGCAGGGCCCGCGCCCCGGAGAACGCGGCGACCGCGACGACGACGGCGAGCGCGAACCCGAGGCCGTTGTCGACGAGGGCCGCCTCGACGAGGCGGGCGTTGATGTCCGACTGCCGCTCGCTCGCGCGGCCCGCGCGTTTCCCGACGAACTCGAGCGAGGCGCCGGGCTTGCAGAGCTCGAGCAGGTCGGGGTGCACGAGCGCGTCGTAGAGCACGACGTCCGCCTCCTGCAGCCGCCGTCGCGCGCGCACCGTGATGAGCTCCGGATCGCCGGGCCCCGCGCCGAGGAGGTAAACCGTCCCGCGCTTCGACTCCACCATGCGCCGACCATAGCAGCGTGAGCCTCGCGTGCTCCCGCGCGCCGGCGTGGCCCTGCGTCGACGGCCAAGACGAGCTCCGGGCTCACCTCGGCGCCGCGTGATCCCGAAGCTCGAAACGAGGCACGTGAATCGTTCGGTCGACTCGGGCGTCGTAGCCGAGCCTCGAGCGTGGGTGAGGCGAGGGCGCAAGCCCGACAATCTCCCATGGTTTCCGGACGCTGGTTTCGTGGGAGCTGTGGTAACGTGTCCCGAAAGGGGGCCCCGATTCGGGGCGGGGGTGAGGTTTACGATGAAAGCCCTGACGACGATCGTCGCCGGCGCCGTTCTCGTCATGTCGTTGTTCACGGCACCGAGCGCGTCGGCTCAGCGCCTGACTCCCGAGGAGATGCAGGCTCAGTTCCGCCAGCTCGAGGATCCCTCGCCCGACAAGCGGATCGAGGCGGTCGAGGCGCTCGGGCGCCGGGGCTGGCAGCTCCGCCGCGACATCGCGCCGCGTCTGCAGCGACTCCTTCGCGAAGACCCGGACTGGCGCGTGCGGGCGTCGTCGGGACGCGCGATCGGGCGGCTCAGCGTGCGGACCGCGGTGCCGGACCTGGTCGCGGCGCTCCGTGATCCGCAGGTCGAGGTGCGTGTCGTCGCGGCGGCGGCGCTCTGGCGTCTGCCCGACGCTGCCGCGGTGCCGGGGCTCGTCGAGCTCCTCAACGATCGCGTCGCCGCCGCACGCCAATGGGGCGCGCTCGCGCTCGGCGTGGTCCGCGATCGCCGCGCGACCCAGCCGCTCCTCCGCGTGCTCGCCGATCCCGAGGGTGCCGTGCGGATGGACGTGATCCGCAGCCTCGGGCGGGTCGGTGATCCGAGCGCGCTCGACCCCCTCAAGGACTTCGCGCGAAACGCCAGCAACGCGATGGACGAGCGCCTCGAAGCGGTGAACTCGATCGCGTCGCTCGACTCGCCGGACAAGGTGAACGTGCTCGTGCAGCTCCTGAGCGACTCCGAAGAACGCATCCGAGTGCGCGCCGTCCGGGCCCTCGGGCAGGTCGGTGACGCGCTCGCCATCCCGCCGCTCCGGCGTGTTCGGCAGTCCGAGCGTTCCGAAGAAGCGCGCAATGCGGTCGACGAGGCCATCGAGGCCATCCAACAGCGCGCGGCCGAGCAGCGCGCGGGTGGGGCGGCACCGAGCCCCGCTCCGAACTGAAGCGTGGGCGAGCGACGATCGCCGGGAGCTCGATGAGCCACGACGTCCTCCTCCTCGCCCGCGCCGCCTTACCCTCGAGGGTCGGGGGATACCAAGGTTCGTGGGGGCCTTCGCCACTGTGGTACGCCGCCGCCTCGATCCGGGTCGCGGCGTTTCACCCCACGCAGCACGACACCCTCGTCCGGCAGCTCCCCCGCGCGACCGGACCGTTCGTGGCGGTGATCCACGTGAGCTATGGCAGCCGCCGAGCACGCGCAGGGGTACCTCCAGGTGCTCCAGACCGCGACCGGCTCGGCTCGATTCGTCGAAGGTCGGTACGACGGTCGAGAGATCCCCGAGCCCAAGCCTCGAACGGTCGAGGAGCTGGAGCGCGCCTTCTTTCGGATCGACGTCGACGAGCTGTCGTTCCTCGAACACCCGCCGGAGGCGTGGGAGTCGATGCTCTCCGACGACGAGTTCGAGACCACCTTCGGACGCGCGCGGCCCGACCCGTCACCCTCGCTCCAAGACGTGTTGCTCGTGCCGGCCAAAGCGCTCGAGGCGGTGGAGACGCTCGTGTCCGGGCACACCGAGCGGGTGCGCCTCCGGTCGCTCTTCGAGTGGGTTCGTGAGGAGCCCACCCGCCTCTCACTCGTGGCCTCGCGTTGCCCCGGCGAGCCGTTGCGGCAGCTCTCGCACGTCGTGGTGCCTGCAGGGCGCACGAGCCTCGACGAGACGCTGTTCTTCTCGCTCCTGCCGCACGTGGTGCCGCTCGAGTCGTGAGGTCACGCCCGAGCCCGAAGCCGGCACGCCTTCGCCGAGGTCGAGGTGCCGGGCGGCGGACGGCGAGGACGACCCACGGCGAGGACGACCGACGACGAGGACGACCGACGGCGAGGACGACCGACGGCGAGGACGACCGACGGCGAGGACGACCGACGGCGAGGAC
>CALJLK010000051.1 GCA_937982655.1 uncultured Sandaracinus sp. | reverse complement strand
AGGACTGGTGGCCGGCCGACTGGGGCCACTACGGCGGCCTCTTCATCCGCATGGCGTGGCACAGCGCGGGCACCTACCGCATCAGCGACGGTCGCGGCGGGGCGGCCTCCGGCACCCAACGCTTCGCGCCGCTCAACAGTTGGCCGGACAACGGCAACCTCGACAAGGCGCGCCGGCTGCTCTGGCCGATCAAACAGAAATACGGCGCGAAGATCTCGTGGGCCGATTTGATGATCCTCGCCGGCAACGTCGCGATCGAGTCGATGGGTCTGCCGATGTTCGGCTTCGCGGGGGGCCGCGAGGACGTGTGGGAGCCCGAGCAGGACATCGACTGGGGCCCGGAGACGACGTGGCTCGGCGACGAGCGCTACAGCGGCGATCGCGAGCTGATGGATCCGCTCGGCGCGGTGCAGATGGGGCTCATCTACGTGAACCCCGAGGGCCCGAACGGCGAGCCCGATCCCGTGAAGTCGGGGCGTGACGTGCGCGAGACCTTCGCGCGCATGGCGATGAACGACGAAGAGACGGTCGCGCTCGTCGCGGGCGGGCACACCTTCGGCAAGGCGCACGGTGCGGGCGATCCGGCGCTCGTCGGACCGGAGCCGGAGGGCGCGCCGCTCGAGCAGATGGGGCTCGGTTGGAAGAACGCGTTCGGCACCGGCAAGGGCGTGCACACCACCACGAGCGGCATCGAAGGCGCGTGGAAGCCGAACCCGACGACATGGGACAACGGCTACTTCGACATGCTCTTCGGCTACGAGTGGGAGCTCGTGAAGAGCCCCGCGGGCGCGTGGCAGTGGCTCGCCAAGGACGTGAAGCCCGAGCACATGATCCCGGACGCGCACGATCCGTCGAAGAAGGCGCGGCCGATGATGACGACCGCGGATCTCTCGCTCCGCTTCGATCCGATCTACGAGCCGATCTCGCGTCACTTCCACGCGAACCCGAAGGCCTTCGCGGACGCGTTCGCGCGCGCGTGGTTCAAGCTCACGCACCGCGACATGGGTCCGCGCGCGCGCTACCTCGGGCCCGAGGTTCCGTCCGAAGAGCTGATCTGGCAGGACCCGGTCCCGGCCGTCGATCACCCGCTCGTCGACGCGGCGGACGTCGCGGCGTTGAAGAAGACGCTGCTCGGGTCGGGCCTCTCGGTCGCGGACCTCGCGGAGACGGCGTGGGCGTCGGCGGCGACCTTCCGCAACTCCGACAAGCGCGGCGGCGCGAACGGCGCGCGGATCCGGCTCGCGCCCCAGAAGGATTGGGCGGCGAACCGCCCCGCGCAGCTCGCGAAGGTGCTCGCGAAGTTGGAGACGATCCGCGCGGACTTCGCGAAGGGCGCCGCGGGCGGCAAGAAGATCTCGCTCGCGGATCTGATCGTGCTCGGCGGCTGCGCGGCGGTGGAGCAAGCGGCGAAGAACGCGGGCGTCGACGTGACGGTGCCGTTCAAGCCGGGTCGCACGGACGCCTCGCAGGAGCAGACGGATGTCGACTCCTTCGCGCCGCTCGAGCCGCGCGCGGACGGCTTCCGCAACTTCGCCAAACCGGGCGCGGCCGCGAACGCGGAGGAGCACCTGCTCGATCGCGCGCAGCTCCTCGGGCTCACGGCGCCGCAGATGACAGTGCTCGTCGGCGGCCTGCGCGTGATGGGCGTCGGGGGCTCGAAGCACGGCGTCTTCACGTCGAAGGTCGGCGCGCTCACGAACGACTTCTTCGTGAACGTCCTCGACGTCGCCACCGAGTGGACGCCCTCCGGCGAAGGCACCTACGAGGGCCGCGACCGCAAGTCCGGCGCCGTGAAGTGGACCGCGACGCGCGCGGATCTCGTCTTCGGATCCAACTCGCAGCTCCGCGCGCTGAGCGAGGTCTACGCGAGCGCCGACGCGAAGCAGAAGCTCGTGCGCGACTTCGTGACCGCGTGGGATCACGTGATGATGGCGGATCGTTTCGACGTTTGAGCCCACCACGTTCGAGCTGCGAAGCCCTCGTCGATTCGATCGGCGAGGGCTTCGTCGCGCCGACGTCGAGCAGGGTTCTCGTCGCAGGGGCGAGCCTGTACGGTCTCGTGATGACGTCGGTTCGCTCCGCTTCGCTGGTCGCGCTCGTCGCGGCCCTCTCGCTCACCGCGTGCGGAGACGACGACGCACCGACCTCCGACGGAGGCCTCGACGCAGGCGCTTGCACGAGCGACGAGAGCTGCGACGACGGTCGCTTCTGCAACGGTCCCGAGCGCTGCGAGCTCGCGACGGGCACGTGTCGCGCCAGCGCGCCGCCCTGCACCACCTGCGACGAGGCGCTCGACGAGTGCGCGCCGGACGAATGCCCCGACCTCGATGGAGACGGGCACGCGGACGTGCGCTGCGGGGGCGACGACTGCGACGACGCGGACGAGACGCGCTCGCCGAGCCTCACCGAGGTCTGCGTCGGCCGCGACTCGCACGACGAAGACTGCGACCCGACGACGATCGGCGACACCGATCGCGACGGCGACGGTCAGGTGTCGATCCTCTGCTGCAACGAGGGCACCTGCGGCCCGGACTGCGACGACAACGACCCCGCGACGCTCACGGGTCAGCTCGAGATCTGCGACGACCGTGACAACGACTGCGACGGCGCGGTGGACGAAGAAGAGAACTTCGTGCCGTGGCATCCGGATCGTGACGGCGATCTCTTCGGCGACGCGACGGCCGCGCCCGTGCTCTCGTGCGAGCCGGTGCCCGATCACTCGATCCGCGCGACCGACTGCGACGACACGCGCCCCACCATCAACCCCGCCGGCGTGGAGGTGTGCAACGGCCTCGACGACGACTGCGACGGCACCCTCGACGAGGGTCTGCCTACGTGCTCGCCGTGCGATCCGAACCCCTGCGAGAACGGCGCGAGCTGCGCGGTCCGAAATGAGACCGAGTTCGTCTGCGCGTGCACGACCGGCTTCGTCGGCGCGACCTGCGAAGCGACGTGCGACGTCGAGCCCGCGTACGCCGAAGCCCCGGAGGGACGCGCGACCGAGATCAACCACGTGCGCGGCGCCGCGCTCTTATTCAGCTCGCACCGCGACGACGGAGTGGTCGCCACGTGTGTCGGCCCGTGCGCGTCGCGCTTCGCGGCGGACGGTCAGCGCTGTGGCGATTCGACCCGCAGCCCCGTCGCGCTCTCCGCGCTCGAGACGGCCGGCGAGCGTTGGCGCGCGGATTGGTCGGCGCGAGGCGCGGGACGCATCGATCGCATCGAGGTCTACGGAGTGCTCGGCGACGACGCCACGGGGCTCGACGGCGCCGAGATCCTCGTCGACGGCTTCGTGGTCGCGACGTTCCCGGCCGGTCAGGCACGCGCGGCGTTCGTGTTCGATCCGCCGCTCTACGGCTCGAGCGTCGAGATCCGAAAGACCCGCGCGACGCAGCGCGTCGGGCTCGCCGAGGTCGAGGTGTGGGGCGCGCGCGAGACGCCGGTGAGCGACGTCGCGTTCCTCGGCGCGGCCAGCCAGAGCAGCGTGCTCTCCACGAACGAAGCGGTGGCGGTCGGCGGGCACGCGAACGCCGCCCCGATGAACGCGGTCGACGGGCGCTCGGACACTCGCGCGATCACGAAGCCGTTTCGGCGGGCGGGCACCCTCGCGCTCACGGGGCAGACCTACCCGTTCGGCACCGGCAACGTCGACGAAACGCCGACCGTCGGACGCGACGCCGCGTGGTGGTGGCTCGAGCTCGGGCGGCCGCAGACGGTGCGTAGCGTGCAGATTCATCGCGGCGACACGCCGTCGCGGCTCGACGGCGCGATGGTCTACTTGGTGATCGGCGACGCGATCGAGGCGACGCCGCGGTGGACGCTCGCCGCCGGCGGCTCCGCGATCGAACGCCTGCGACCGAGCGCGCCGATCGCGAACGTGACCGGCGTGAAGATCGTCTCCGCGCTCGACGCGGTCGCGGCGCCCGGTGTCGCCGCGGCTTCGCTCGAGCTGCGCGAGGTGCGCGTGTGGGCAGACACCCCCGCGCGCGGCGCCGAGTCGCTGCGCGATCTGACCGCGGGCGCGCGCGTCGACGTCCTCCGCGATCGCACACGCTCGGACTTCGACTTCCCGCTCGATGGCGATCTCTCGACCTCCGCGAACGCCGACAACGTGGACGGATCGTGGATGCGCTGGGTGCTGCGCGCTCCCCACGACGTGCGCCGCGTCGACCTCTACAAGCGCGCGACCTACCCCGGCACGACACTGTTCTCGCCCACCGGCTGCCCGCTGCGTCCGCTCTGCGGCGACACCTACGGCGGTTGCTCGTTCCGCACTTGGGGCGCCGAGCTGCGCGAGATCGACGGCGCGGGCGGGCAAGTGGGCGACCCGCTCGCCATCGCGGACGAGCGTCACGTCGAGACGTTCGCAGTCGAGCGCGGCGCCGTCGCGGGGCTCGAGCTCTTCAAGGCCGGCTACCTCCTCGTTCCGACCCCCGCGTGCCCGAGCGGCTACGGCACGGAGCCGATGATGGAGGTCGCGGAAGCGCGCGCGTACGGGTACTGGGGAGCGAGCGGCGCGACCGCGATCAACTACGCGGCGCGACACCGCGCGGCGTCGGTGAGCATGAGCCCCGACGGAGGTGACGCGCGCGTCGCGGCGTGGCGCGCGTTCGACTCGTGGACGGGCGACTTCGCGCGCACCACCGGGGTCGGCACACAAGAGCTGCTCGTGGTGCTCGCGCGGCCGGTGCTCGCGGAGCGCATCGTGATCGTGGGCGCGGACGCGGACGGACCTTCGGAGGCCCGGCTCGAGCTGCTGCTCGACGGTGGGCTCTGGGAGACGGTGACGACCCTGCCGCGCCGCGTGAACCACGAGATCGTGCTGCCGCCCGGACGCCTCGTGTCCGCGGTCCGCCTCCGCAAGACGGATCGCGCGCTCGGCATCGCGGAGCTCGAGGTGCTCGCAGTGCCTCGCTACTGACGCCGACCGTCGGTGTCTGCGAAGTCGTCGTCGCGCACCGCTGCAAGAAGCTCAGCCGATTTCGCAAGCCGCCCTACCGGACGGCGCGCAGCGAGCGAAGCGAGCGTAGGCTCGTGGGAGGGGTTCGGGGCTTCCTGGGGGAGGGTCTGGCGACAGACCCTCAAGGAAGCTGACCCACTCGGGCCTCACGTCGACGCGCGCGTCGGTGCCGTCGCATCGTGTGATCACGACGGACGGCGGAACGTCACGCTCGCGTCCGCGCCCATCGCTGTCATGCTCGCGCCCATGACGAAGACCTTGCTCGTGACGGGTGCGACCTCGGGGTTCGGACGCGCGACGGTGGAGCGTTTCGTCGCGGGCGGCTGGCGCGCGGTCGCGTGCGGGCGCCGTGCGGATCGACTGGACGAGCTCGTACGCGCGTTCGGCGAAGCGAACGTCTGCCCCTGCGTCTTCGACGTGCGCGACGAGGCCGCGATGCGCGCCGCGATCGACGCCCTCCCCGCGCCATTCGACGCGCTCGACCTGCTCGTGAACAACGCCGGGCTCGCGCTCGGCACCGCGCCCGCGCAGCGCGCGGATCTCGCGCAGTGGAAACAGATGATCGACACCAACGTGACGGCGCTCGTGACGCTCACGCATGCGCTGCTCCCGCGCCTCGTCGCGCGCCGCGGCGCGATCGTGAACGTGAGCTCGATCGCCGCGACCTACCCGTACCCCGGCGGCAACGTGTACGGCGGCACGAAGGCGTTCGTCACGCAGCTCTCGCTCGGGCTGCGCTCGGACCTGCACGGGACCGGCGTTCGCGTGACCTCGATCGAGCCGGGCCTCGCGGAGACCGAGTTCACCCTCGTGCGCACGGGCGGCGATCGCGGTGCGTCCGACTCGCTCTACGCGGGCGCGCACCCGATGACCGGCGCCGACATCGCGGAGTCGATCTGGTGGGTCGCGAACCTGCCGCCGCACCTGAACGTGAACCGCCTCGAGCTGATGCCGGTGAGCCAATCGTTCGCGGGCTTCCAGATCCACCGAGATCCGAGCGGCAGCCCGACGAAGGAGCGCGCGTGAGCGACGAGGCCGTCCGCGCGGCGTTGGAGAGCCGAGACCTCGACGCCGCGTGGCCGCTCGTCGGTCGTGTGCGCGACGTGAAGCTGCGAGTGGCCCTCGACACCTTCGTCCGTGAGAGCCTCGCATCGCTCGCCATCACGGAGCTCGAGGCGCGCGGCTCGACCGCGACCGCGGCGGCGCGGCGCCTGGTCCTGGAGGAGCTCGAGCGACGCCTTCGCGCGCCGCATCCCGACGACGCGCGCGCTCTCCTAGTGCGCCTGCGCCTCGCTGCGCCGAAGGACGCTGCGCTCCAGCGGCTCGCGATCACCACCGACGCCGCCGAAGAGGACGAGCTCGTGCGCGCGCTCGCGGATCGGTCGCTCGGTCGCGTCGCCGCGTTCGCGCTCGTGCGTCGCAGTGCCTTCGAGACGTTGGAGCGGCTCGCGCGCACCCGCGGCGCGCTGCACGAGTACCGCGTGCGCGAGATCGTGGAGG
>CALJLK010000050.1 GCA_937982655.1 uncultured Sandaracinus sp. | reverse complement strand
CCCGACACTCTCTTGGAATCCTGCGGCTCCGTGGACTTCGTCCACTTCGCGCCGCACGATTCCACTTCGAACCGCTCGCTTTGCTCGCTGCGCGCCGTCCGGTAGGGCGGCTTGCGAAATCGGCCGAGCTTCTTTTCTGGCTCTCTCGGTGGCGTCTTCGTTCGTGGTGTACGCGCTTCTCGTCCTCGGGTGCGCGTCGCCTTCGCGGACGCGGCCCGACGCAGGAAGGGGCGGCGTCGACGCGGACGTCGTGGTCGACGCGTACGTGCCGCGTCCGGACGGCGCGAGCGGGCTCGACGCGAGCTCGTCCGAGCCGGACGGCGCGCTGGCGCTCGACGCGAACATGAGCCTCGACGACGCCGAGTTGCGGGTCGACTCGGGCACGCGCGTGGACGCCGGGCTCGACGCGGGCACCGATGCCGGGCCGCGTCCCGAGTGCACCACCGACGCGGAATGCGGCTCGCGGCGTTGTTGGGAAGGGAGCTGCCGCAACCCTTGCCTCTTCGGGGTCTACTGCGCGGAGGGCACCGCGTCGGGCGAGATCTGCCACGACGGCGTCTGCGTCGAGTGCTCGAACGACGCGCAGTGCACGGGGCGCGAGCGCTGCGACACCCGCACGCGCCGCTGCGTCGATCGCCCGGTCGACACCGGCATCACGAAGTTCGGCATCTTCTATTCGCTCTGGCATTGCCGCGCGGCCGCGCGTCGGCCGGTGCTCGACATCACGCAGATCCTCGCGAGCGGCGGGGCGACGCGGCCCGAGCTCTGGGGCAACTACCAGGAGTTCCATTGGTGGGGTCAGCCGGAGGACGGCTACTACTGCCTGAGCTCGAACGACGCGGTGCTGCGAAAACACGCCGAGCAGCTCCGCGACGCGGGCATCGACTTCGTCTTCCTGGACATCACGATTTGAAGTGGAATCGTGCTCGGCGCAGCGGACGCAGTCCGCGAAGCTGGACGATTCCACGAAACTATCGGGCCGCGCGTGAGCGCGGAGCCGATGAACTGGAACTACGTCGATCCGCGCAGCGACGACACGCCGGGGCTCGTGATCCGTCCGCTCGATCGTCTGCTCGCGGTGTGGAGCACGGTGCCGGGCGCGCCGCGCGTGGTGCCGTGGTTGCCCGTGGTGGAGGCCGGCGCCGATCCGGAGCGCTTCACGGTCGACGCGGTGCTCACGCGCCTCGCGCGTCACCCCGGCATGCAGTTCGTCTACGAAGGAAAGCCGCTCCTGCTCATCACGGTGAACTCGCAATACCCGGTCAACGCGAGCCGCGAGGCGGCGCTCGCCCGCGACTACACGATCCGGCGCATGTGGGTCTTCGACGTGGGCAGCCCGCAGTGGAGCTATCAGGAACATTGCCGACACTCGCCGACGAACCGCAGCGAGCCCTGCGCCCAGCGGACGGCGATGCGCGGCGGAGAGATCGAGCAGATCCCGGTCGCGTTCGCCTACCAAATGAACTACATGAACAACGCCGAGCGCTCGACCCCGCGGCACCGAGGTCTGACCTTCCGGCGTCAGTTCGAGACCGTGCTCGACCATCCCGAGACCCCGATCGTGACGATCACGGGTTGGAACGAGTGGGTGGTGCAGCGTCAGCCGTGCACGAGCGACGTGACCTGTCCGTGCAGTCGCTACTCGACCACCGGCTGCTTCCTCGATCAGTACGACCTGGAGTACAGCCGAGACGCAGAGCCGGGACGCAACGAAATGGGAGATTATTATTACCGATTGATGAGCGCCTGCATCGCGCTGCATCGGTCGGGTGGCAAGTGCGACGCCGCGCACGCGGACGATCTCTGCTGCCGCGACTACGCGCCTTGAGGTCGCGCGCATCCATGCCGTGCCCGCTGCTCGTCGTGTCTTCCACACCTGCGGTCGTGTACGACGCGCCGACCCACGCGGTCGTGCGCGTCGTGCGACCGCTTGCTACGTCGCGCAGGTGCGTGTCCCCGCGCGATTCGACGGTTCGGCCGTGCTCCTCTGGAGCCTCGCCGCGATCGCCGCGATCGGCCTGGTGCTCTGGGACGCCTCGGACGCGACCCCGGACGTCGCGCCCGGCTCGCGGATCGGACCCGACGCGGGACCTCATTTCTACGACGTGGCGGAGATCGAGGCGATCTACGGACTGACCCCGCTCGACGCCGGCGTCGACGCGCGCTGATCGCAGCCGCGTGGGTCGCTGGACCCGCGTGATACCTTGTCGGCGATGCGTGCTTCTTTCGTGGCGCTGGCGCTCCTCACCGCGTGTGCGGGCGCCGCGCCGGTCCCCGTGGTCCCGCAAGCGCCGCCACCCGAGCCCGTGACCTGGCAGGGCACGATCACCTACGAAGCGCGCCGCCCGACCCCACGTGGCGCGTCCCAGGCGCGCACGCGACACCCCGCGCGCTTCGTGCGCGTGCAGATGAAGGACGCAACGGGCGCGGTGCTCGGCGAGACCTTCGCGGACGAGCTCGGTCGCTTCGCGCTCGAGGCCGATCGCAACGCGGCCCACGCGCTCGTGGTCGTCGCGAGCCTCGACCGCGACGGCCACGTGCTCGACGTCGCGCGCGACGGAGGCGGCACGCGGCCGCACGAAATCGCGGTGCCGGTCCCGGATCCGAACGCACCGATCGAGCTGAACGTCACGGACGAGCACGTCGGTGCGGGCGCGCTGCACATCCTCGACATGCTCCTCCTCGGCGTGCAGCGCGTGAAGGAGTGGACGGGCGAGACGCTTCCGCCGTTCTTCTCGTATTGGGATCGCGGCGTCACCACGAACTGGTCGTTCTACTTCGGCGCGCGCGGCGAGCTGCGCGGTCGCACGCGCTACGGCATCGAGCTCCTCGGCGGGGAGCCGAACCGACAGACCACCACCGACACCGACGAGCACGACGCGATGATCGTGCTGCACGAGCTCGGGCACTTCGTGATGGACGTGCTCTCGTCCGACAGCTCGCACGGCGGCTCGCACCCGCGCGGGGCGCTCATCGATCCGGGGCTCGCGTGGGAAGAGGGCCGCGCGACCTGGTTCGCCACGATGGTGCTGCGCTCGCCGCATTACCAAGACACGATCGGCATCGAGCCGATGGGCAGCTTGCGGGTCGATCACGACCTCGAGCGCGGCGATCGAAACGACGTGCGCGGCATGGGCTCGGAGTCGAGCGTGGGCGAGGTCCTCTGGGATCTCGCGGACGGCGCGGACGGAATTCCGGACGCCGATCAGGATCCGGTCGCGCTCGGACCCGCGGCGGTGCTGCGCGCGATGATGGAGCTCGGCCGTCAGCCGGGGAGCTTCCCTGCGCTGCCGACGTTCTTGCGTCACCTCGTCAAACGCGAGCTCGTGCCGACGAGCGCGATGACGGAGCTGCTCGCGCGCGGCGGTCACGCGCCGACGCTGCTGCCGGAGAACGATCGTTCGCCGTGGCCGATCGACGTGCGCCTTCCGGGGAGCGCGTCGGCGAAGATCGACGGAGTGACGGATCCGGCGCCGAGCGGCGGACCGAACCGTCCGGCCAACGGCATCGACGCGGTGCACACCTACCGCGTGGAGATCACCGAGCCGGGCTGGCTCGCCGCGACCCTCACGATCTTCGGCACCGGGCGCGCGAGCGATCGTTCGGACCTCGACCTCGAGCTGCGCGACATCCGCAGCGAGCTGCTCGATCGATCGGCGGGCGAGCAGCCGGTGGAGTCGGTCGCGCACGCGGTGGAGCCTGGGTTCTACGTGATCTACGTGCGCGACGGTGGAAACGGGAACCGCGCGGGCTACGAGCTGAAGGTCGAGCGCCGCTGAGAGCTGCAGCGCGCCCCACGAGCGCGACGCTCGGTCGTGCGCTCTCGGCGACGTCCCGCGGTCTTCTCGCACGATCGGGCGCGACGTGAGATACCTCCGTCGCTCATGCGCTCCTCGATCGCGCTCGTGATCTGGCTGATTCCGGCGCTCGCCGCCGCCGAGGGTCCCTTCGAAGGCACGTGGCGCGCGGGGCCGCTCGAGATCCGCAACGAGATCGGGAGCTGGGGCGCGGACTGTCCGCAGCGCCTGCCACCCACGCAGACCGAGCCGGGCGGCGACGTGCGCATCACGCAGAGCGGCGATCAGCTCACGTTCTCGGGCGCGGTGCGGGGTGGCACGAACCGCTGCTGGAGCGACCGCCCGAACCTGCGGCGCGCCTCGTCGACCTATCAGGACGGTCGCTGGACGACGATCTGCCGTACGCCTTCGGACGACGCGCAGCCCGAGAGCGGCACGTACACCTGGCGCGCCACGGGCGACTCGACGCTCTCGTACGAAGAGACCACGCGCTGGGATTGGCGTTTGAACACCTCGCACTGCGTGGCGACTCGGACCGCGCGTCGCACGATGACGCGCGTCGGCGCCGCGCCGGTGGAGACGCCGCCGCCCACGATGGAGCCCGAGCCGGAGCCCGAGCGCTGCACGCCAGGCGCGCCCGCGCGTTTGCGGGTGAACGCGCTCGATCCGATCGGTCCCGGCGAGCGCGCGTGCGTGCGCGCGCGGGTGGTCGACGCGGCGGGCTGCACGGTGCCGAACGCGCCGATCGAGGTCAGCCTCGAAGGCGAAGCGCGCGGGCGCCTCGAAGGGCGCTGCTTCGTGGCGGCGAGCGCGGGCAGCGAAGGCACCTACCGTCTGGCCGTGAGCTCGGGCGCGCTGCGCGAGACCGTCGCGGTGCGCGTGCAGACGGAGGATCTGACGGACCTGACCGCGCGTCGGTTGCGCGAAGCAGGCAACGCGCAGGCGGGCCCGGAGAGCGCGGAGGCGGAAGGTGCCTCGGGCGTCGCGGCGCGAGCGCTCGCCGGCGATCCGGGAGCGCTCGCCTGGGTCGGCGGGGGCGTCGCGTTGCTCGTGATCGCGGGGATCGTGGTGTTGATGCTGGCGCGCAAGAAGCCGGCGCCGGTTCCGATCGCGGAAGACGATGCGCCGCAGCGTCCGCCCGTCGCGAGCCCGCCCGTCGCGAGCGGTGCCGCGAGCGGTGCCGTCGGAGCCGCGCCCATCGCGTCCTCGCCGATCGCCGCGAGCGCCGCACCCCCACCGCCGTCGCGCAAGCTCTGTCCGACCTGCGGCCGCGAGAGCGAAGGCAAGGAGTTCTGCCCGCACGACGGAGCGCGTCTCCTCGACCCCGAGGATCCGAAGCTGCGCGCACAAGGGATGATCTGCCCGACCTGTCGACGCGGCTACGCGGCCGACGTCCGGACGTGCTCGCACGACGGCGACGAGCTGCTCCCCTACGCGATGTTCGTCGCGCGCCAGAAGAGCGCCGCCCCCGGCCCGAAGAAGGTCTGCCCGAAATGCGGCACGACCTACGACGCCGAGACGACCTTCTGCGGCAAAGACGGCTCCCCGCTTCAAACGCTGAATTGACGTTTTTGGAGCCGGCCGCCAGGCCGAGCGACCCGACGTCACGTGAGCGTCGCCGTCAGGCGACCGAACCAAGCGAACTGAAGCGGACGCGGTGTTTCCACTCGCGTGCGGACCGCGACGCCCGGCATGCTGCGCTCCATGGCGGACATCGTGGTCGACGAAGACGTCGTGCTCGCGGCGAGCCCCGACGCGGTCTGGGACTACTTCCACGCCCCCGAGGGCTACGCGCTCTTCGTGGGTTACGGGCCGATCCCCGCGCTCGTGCGTGTGGAGTGGCTCGAGGGCGATCACGAGCGCGTCGGCTCGATCGGGCGCGTTCGATTCGCCGACGGGTCCACGCAGCGAGAGCGTGTGTTGCGCTCCGAACGCCCCCACCACTACGCGATCGCGATCGACGAGTTCTCGTCGGTGTTCCGCTTCGTGGTGCGGGAGGCGCGCGAGGACGTCCACTTCGTCGCCGAGGACGGCAAGACGCGCCTCGTGCGCCGCTTCACGTTCACGCCGCGGAACGCGCTCGCGGTGCCGATCGCGCTCGTGATTCGAGGTTTGTTCCGTCGCGCGGTGCAGCGAAACCACGAAGGGCTCGTGCGACACTTCGGGTGATCGCGCGCTTCACGGCGCGGGAGCCATCGACGCGATCCACTCGGCCACGCAGCGTCGCTGCTCCGGCTCGAGGTCCCCGAGCTCCGGCATCGCCTCGCCGCAGTCGCCCTGACGGCCGAGCACCTTGTCCATGAAGAAGCTCGCCGTCGGATCGCCGGGGACGAGCAGTAGCCTGTCCGCGCACGCGTCGTGGATCGACCGTGTGCCGACGAGCCGCTCGCTCACACCCGGCGTCTCGAGATCGAGCCCCGCCTTCGGGCGTCGCGTGTCGTGGCACGCGCTGTCCGTGCAGCTCGGCGCGAAGACGCGCGCGCGCACGAAGGCTTCGTCGAGGCACGGCCCTTCGAACGAGCCTGCGTCGAGGTCGCTGCCGGCCGGGCCGTCGCTGCTCGGCGCGCACGCGGACAGTGCGAGCGCGACGAGTGTCCAGCGGCGCGCGGGGAGTCGCGTCACGGCGCCACGAAGAGGCAACGCGTGATCGGCTGCGCGACGTCGCGCAGGACGACGAGGAAGTACGTGCTCCCCGACTCGAGCGTGGGCGCCGCACCATCCGCGGGGGCGCGCTGCGTCGCACCTTCCGGCACCGTGCCGTACGGCGTCTCGCACGCGATCGACGTCGCCTCGGGCGAGACCGCGATCGACCAGAGCGTGCCCTCCGGAAGATCGAAGTTCGGCGGCACCCCCGGCGCCTGCGCGTCGGCTTCGAGCACGTAGACGTAGCGCGCGTTACCGCCGTTCCAGCGCAGGATGCCCTCCGCGTCGAGGCCCACGCCCTCTTCGCACGCCTCTGGCTCGAACTCGATCAGCTCGCGGAAGAAGGGCGCGAAGGGAGGGAGCGTGCGCGCCTCGTCGACCGTGAGCCCGCGACGCTCGAGCTCGCGCGCGACGAATGCCCGCAGCCGCGCGGTGTCGGTGGTCGGCAGGCCGGTCTCCGAACGATCGAAGCCGTTGTTCTGCGCGGCGGGGAGGAACCCGAACGCGGCCGAGTCCGTGAGCCCGCCGAGCATGGCGAGCGCCTCGTCGCTCACGGTGTCGATCCAGAGCGGGCCGGCCTCGGTGTCCCATACCGCCGCGCCGGACGGCGTCCGCGAGCTCGAGTGGCAGCACGCGCAGGCGGACGCCTCCGCCTCGGTGCGCAACCACGCGAGCTCCCCGAGATAGTCGACGTCGTCGAGCCGCGGATCGTCCGGCGTGCTCGTGACCTCGGTGGGCATCGCGTAGTAGGGCCGCTGCGTGCGCACCACGTCGCAGTCCGCGTAGTCCGCGTAGCGACGACCGGGTTCGGTGGAGCCGGAGATGATGGTCGGGGTGCACACCTCACCGGCCGTCGTTCCTTCGGGCTCACCCTCCCGCGCGGGTCGACAATCGACGATCATCGGCACGAAGGGTTGGCCGACGTCCTCGCCCGGAATGCAGCCGTCACCGCAGACGGAAGCGGGATTGAAGGTGCCGCCCGCGAAGGTCTCGCAGCCGGTCCGAGCGGCGCCACAGCTCGACGGCTCGCCGCTGCTCACGAGCGTGTACCCGTCGTCGCCGAGGTCGCCGACCACGCAGCGACCGGTCTCGTCGCCGAACGCGCACGCCTCGCCGAGCGCGAACGTGCCCGCACGGCCGAGGAAGACGCGACGGCAGTCCGCTTCGGCGGACTCCTGCGTCCACCCTCCGCGGTACTCCTTGCACTCGGGCGTCTCGGAGAACGCGTTGACGTAGCCGCAGCTCGCGACGAAGTCGCTGCTCGGGGAGCCGCCGTCCGGGGTGGGATTGGGATCGGAAGAGGGCGCGTCGTCGTCGGAGCAGCCGAGCGCGAGCGCGAGCGTGAGCAGGAGGGTGCGGGTCATGGGGCCTCGAAGCGAAGATTCGTCGCCCGCATCTAGTACGAAATCTAGACAACAACAAGACGATACTTAGACGCGAACACGTTTCTTGGATGTTATTGAACAGGACATAGACAGGTGGTTCCCGACGAGGCGGGACCGGCGGAGGGGGTCAGGCTGGAGTAGAGTCCGCGCCTCGCGATGACTCCTTCGCTCGAGCGTTACGTGGCGGACCTTCCGGCCGGGTTGGAAAGCCATCCGGAGTGCCAGGTCAAGGGCGCGGCGTTGCGCTCGATGCTCGACCTGGTGGGCGACCACCCGATCCCGGAGCTCCCCTTCGTGGCCGAGTACCGCGCGCACGGGGTGCTACCGAGCGTCTGGTACCCGGAGGTGCACCTCGCGACGCTCGTGCTCGCGGCGCGTGCGCGTGCGTTCCCCACCGACGCGGCGCTCCTCGATCGGGTGTTCGAGGCGAACCTCGAGATGTTCCAGAGCAAGCTCTACTACCGCCTGATGGCGCTGCTCTCTCCCGGTGGTTTGCTCAAGCGTGGACCCACCAACTGGCTCCAGT
>CALJLK010000049.1 GCA_937982655.1 uncultured Sandaracinus sp. | reverse complement strand
GATGACCGAGGTCGGTCGGGCGACTGATCGCGAAGTCGTCTTCGACGGTCTCGGACGCCCGAAAGCGATTGAGCGTGGCCGACCGCTGCGCGAGCGAGACGCTCGGAAACGCAACCAACGCCAGCAAGAGCAGCCGTGCGTGCATGATTCCCCAACTGCGCGGTCCGCGGCGACACGGCAGCCGTGATCGGGGCGCGCCTCTCCCGACCTCGACGAAGCCTCCGCAATCACGGAGGGTGCCGTCAACGGAAATTCACGTTCATAACTGGAACGTCAGGATCCGCCGCAGGGTCCGTCGGGGCGATCGACGCTCCCTCGTTCGAGGGAGCGTCGGCTGCGCACCGAGGTGTCGACCTCCGACCGCGCTCAAAGCGCGGCTTCGCACACGAAGCGGAGCGAGCTCCCACAATCGCTGTCGTTCCAACGCGCGTCCGGTCGCATCGACCCGCAGTCTTCGTTCGCGAAGTTGTTGGGCTCCCGATCGCCCCAGTTGCGGTATCCCGCGCCGCTGCCGGACACCCACTCCCACTCGCCCTCGTCGTCGCGGTCGTTCATGCCCGTCCACCAGTCGCCGCCCCCTGCCGCGTCGGCCTGCTGGCGCACGAAGGCGTTCTCGGCGGCGTCGTCGATCGTCACGAGCGTCGCGCCCAACGTCCCGCAGAAGTCACGCGCTTCCGTCCACCGACGACCGGCCCGACAAAAGTGGTAACGGCTCGATCCCCGCACGACTCGGTTGCAGTCCGCCATGCATCCTTCGTCGACCGTTCCATCGCAATTGTCGTCGCGGTCGTTGCACGCCTCGAACGCGTTCGGCCGCACGTTGGCGTCGCTGTCGTTGCAGTCGGCGTCGCCCCGCGTGTACCCGCTCGGCACGTTGCAGGCCTCCATCGCCATCGTGCGATCCCCGAAGCCGTCGCCGTCCGCGTCACGCCACACCGTCTGGATCAAGCCGTCGTCCACCACGCCGTCGCAGTCGTTGTCGAGCCCGTCGCAGACCTCGTCGCGCCCCGGATAACACTCGCGGCAGGTGTCGTTGCAGTCGCGCGCGTCCGCCACGAACCCCTCGGGCGGCGAGCACGCCGCGATCACCATCGCGAGCGAGCCGAAGCCGTCACCGTCCGCGTCACGGTAGAACGGCTGTCGGAGCCCTTCGTCCGTCTCGCCGTCGCAGTCGTCGTCGAGCCCGTTGCAGCTCTCCGCGCTCGGTTCGATCGCGCCGAGGCACTCGCCGAAGGTTCCGCCGTCGGAGCACGCGCGCGTCCCGAAGCGACACTCGCCGCGATCGCTGGATCCACACGCCGAGGTCTCGCCAGGTGAGCACCCGCAGTCTTCGTCGACCTCTCCGTCGCAGTCTTCGTCGAGCCCGGTGCTGCACGCTTCGGCGCCCGGGAGCACCGCGCCTTCGCAGGTTCGCACTCCCGCGACGCAGCGGTAGGTCCCGGGCTCGCACACCCCGACCGTGACGTCGGTGCCGCAGGTCTCGGCCGGCACTTCGTCGATCGTGCCGTCGCAGTCGTCGTCGATCGCGTTGCAGGTCTCGGCGCGAGCGACGCAATCGGGCCCGCCGTCGGTCGGGTCGACGGCAGCGTCGTCGAAGCCCGCGAGCCCAGCACGGTCCGCCGTGCACGCGCTCACCATCAAGCCAAGCAGCACGAAGCGCATGACGCATCGTAGCGCACCGCGTCATTCGTGCCGCCCGCCGAGCAGCGCCTGCCGACTACAAGTCGGCGGCTGACCCCGCCGACCCGGCCAAGAAACCGCGGAACTGAGGGATGGACCCTTCGGTTCGCACGTAGAAGACGTACGCCCCTCCGTTCGTCGATGGGGCCGACCTCGAACCATCCCTCACGCGACGTGGCTCGCGAGGCTCGTCGCCCGGGGTCTCCCCGGGTCGCCTCTCGTTCCGCTCGCGGGTGTGTCACCCTTCGCCCCGTCCATGCCATCGCCCATGCCGATCTTGCCGCTCGCTCGCTCGAAGACCCTGACCCGTCCGCTCGAAGAGATCGCGATCGAGCTGACCGTCTACTGCAACCTCCGCTGCAAGATGTGCAGCGTCTGGGAGCTCAAGGAGCACGGCGTCCCGTTCGAGCTCGCCAAGCAGCTCCTCGACGACGCCCGCGCGCTCGGCGCCACGACCTTCACGCCCTGCGGCGCGGAGTCCTTCATGCGCAAGGACTTCCTCGACCTCGTCGATCACGCACACGCGATCGGCTTCACGAAGCAGGACATCGTGACCAACGGCACGATGATCACCGACGCGCACCTCGATCGACTCGAGAAGGCGCCGAGCGTGGAGCTGCACGTGTCGATCGACGGGCCGCGCGAAATCCACGACGACCTGCGCGGCGAGGGCAACTACGACAAGAGCATCGCGACGGTGCGCAAATGCCTCGAGCGCGGCATCGCGATCGGCATCAGCGGCGTGCTCATGAAAGAGACGCTCGCGAGCTCCACCCACTTGATCGACCTGGCGGCGGAGCTCGGCATCCGCGAGGTGAGCTACCAGCCGTTTCAGACCGAGATCAGCGGGCCCGACAAGGACATCCCGCGCTTCTCGCTCCTGCGCACGCCCAAGGCGGAGATCGTCGCGCAGCTCGAGAAGATCGCGGAGCGCGCGGAGCAGCGCGGCGTGAAGATCTTCACCGAGTCGCTCTTCGGCGTCATCCCGGACTACCTCGCCTACGGCAAACGCCCCATCCCGCCCGGCGGCTGCTACCTGCCGAGCAAGTTCCTCCTCGTCGACTTCCGCGGCGACGTCTACCCCTGCTTCTTCATGCGGAGCGACGAGGACCGCATGGGCAACGTGAACGCCGGCGCGCGCATCACCGACCTCTGGCACTCGCTGCACCACAAGCAGCTCCAGACCCTCGCGCTCACCGAGCGTTGTCCCGGCTGCCTCGCGGCGTGCTCGGACGTCGAGAGCTTCGTCGCGGAAGGCGAGGTGACCTACGCGCCGCCCGCGCAGGTCTTGCTCGACGCGCATGCGCGCGCGGAGGTGGCGTCGTGAAGTCGGCGGCTGACCCCGCCGACGAGGGCAAGAACGCGCCCGTCTCGACCATCGAGTCCTCGGTGACCAAGCCGCGTACACGCCGCTGCGCGTGCGGCCACGAGACCACCCACCGCATGAGCGGCCGCGAAGCCCTCGAGCGCGTGCCCTGCGCGGCCTGTGGCGCGACGCTGCTCTTCACGAGCTACGAGCGCATGGACATCGCGCTCAGCGAGTACTGCAACCTCTCGTGTCAGATGTGCCGCCGTCCGAGCGAAACGCTCTTCATGGACGCCGACGTCTGCAAACGCGCGATGAGCGAGGCCGCCCAGGTCGGCGTCGGAATCGTCTCGTTCAGCGGCGGCGAGCCGTGGGTGCACCCGAAGATCGTCGAGCTGCTCGAGCATGCGTTCTCGCTCGGCGTGAAGGTGCAGATGGTCAGCAACGGCACGCTGCTCAAGGAGAAGCACCTGCCGCTTCTCGAGCAGCTCGACTGCCTCACCATCAGCGTCGACGGCACCGAGGCCGCGCACGACAAGATCCGTCAGCGCCAAGGCACGTGGCGCCGCACGATGCAGACGATCCGGATGCTCGCGGGCAGCAAGGTGCAGTGGGGCACCAACACCGTGATGCAGCGCGACAACTACGACGTGCTCTGGGATTCGTTCCACACGATCCAAGAGATCGGCGGCTTCAAATACGCCTACTGCGGCTTCTCGCACGTCGAGGTCGTCCCCGAGACCACGCACTTGCAGATGACGCCCGACGAGAGCCGCGCCGCGCACGAGCAGCTCGTCCGCATCGAAGCCGCGTGCCGGCAGACGAACACGTGGTTCAACGACCGCGAGATGCTCCTGCACCACTTCGACACCTACGCGCAGAAGGGCAAGCGCTACCGCCCGAAGGACGGCTGCAAGATCCCGCAGAAGTTCATCGGCTTCTCGGATCACGGCTTCTACCTCTGCTGGCATCAGGGCCGGAACATCCGCATGGACTCGCTGATCGACGCGCTCGGCAGCGAGCTCGCGCGCGACATCGTCCGCGAAGGGCTCGAGAAGCGCTGCGTCGCCTGCAACTGCTTCAACTACGCGTGGGACGACGAGTGGAACGCCGGCATCATGGCGAGCGCGGCGGCCGGTGAGAGCGTCGAGGGCGTGGTCGCGCTCCGCACCCCCGACCGTGTGAAGCTTCGCCTCGTCACCGGCGGCAGCGCGGGCAACACCTTGGATCTCCACGACGACGGAGTCTGAGAATGGCGATCCTCGCAAACCTCGCCCCCTTCCTCCCCGCCTTCAGCTCGATGGACGGCGCGCTCGAAGCGCTCTGCTTCTTCATCCAGCTCGGCATCACCGGCCTCGGCCTGGTGCTGGGTCTCGTCTTCTTCGCGGTCGGTCGCGGCGTCGCCGACGAAGCCAAGAAACCCTGGAACGTCGCGCTCGCGGTCACCGGCATCCTCGTGCTGCTCGGATGGGTCGGCCTGCTGCTCCTCGTGGTCGCGCTCTGACGCCCCGTGGGGAGGGCCTGGAGAGAAGCTCAGCCGATTTCGCAAGCCGCCCTACCGG
>CALJLK010000048.1 GCA_937982655.1 uncultured Sandaracinus sp. | reverse complement strand
CCCGAGATCTGGGGGCCTCTCTTTCCTGCTTTCACGGTGCGATCAGGCTGTATTGGCCAGGCCCCATTGAGGCCGAGTCCTTCCGCCGACACCCCCTTTGGACGCCCACGAACCTCTTGTGGAAGACATCGGACACCGCGGCGGCGGACCGGATGATTCGCGATACAATTCGACAACGCGTGTTCTCAGCGGCCGCGATGGGCATCGTGTACCCACGGGATATCGAGGACATCGAGCGTGCTCATCGAAGACTGGCTTTTGCAGCTTTCGCGGCGAGCGAAGACCGCGCGTCCGTCGAGGAACTCTTCGATGAGATGGATCGCGAGAACGACCAACTCCGACGAGAAGTTGCCGAACTGAGGGAAGCAAACTCACGGCTTCTAACGGATCTAGAGAACGCCAAGGCGATCCAGGATTGGAACTCATCGGAAGAGATCGAGGCTGCGAACGAGACCCCACCGTCAACACTTGAAGAGGCTGTACGGCGTGTCGCGACGACCAGATCTCAAGATCTCCTGATAGGAAGTGATGTATTCGACTCAGGTGTATCCGGAATGGATGCGGATGCGGGTCCGCCAGAGAAAGTGTTTCTTCATCTGCGAGCCCTTTCGGATCTAGCCGTTGCGCTTCGCGATGGCCTTCTTGGCAAGAGCATTCCTTTGTGGCTCGCCGAGCGCGGGGTCAATGCGTCTGAAGAGAATGCACAGATGATGAGAAATGCGGATGACCGGCGCAAGAGAACCTGGGATGCGTTCGACCAAAGAAAGCCGTTTACGCTACATACGAAACCAAACGAAGTGACCAGTCCATCGAAATGCGTCCGAATCTACTTCGAGTGGCGGCAAGACCTCGGCAAGGTAGTGGTCGGCTGGGTGGGCAGGCATCCTTGATGCTGCGGTACGATAGGCGATGAGTTCGGGATACGACGTATCGCTGGATGGGGCGAAATGATCCCCGCCGCGCTCAGCTCGATGCTCCAGCAGGGCATCGCCGACTTCCTGCGCATGAGCTTCTGGTCCTCGACGCCGGGGATGGCAGACGTCATCGAGCGCTTCGTCCAGACCGACGGCGCGGTCTTCAAGGGGCCGTACGTCTCGGTGAAGCTACCCTTCCGCCAGGGCGGCGACGCGGAGTTCTTCCCGCAGGTTCCGCTCGGGTTCCCCGCGCACCTCCATCAGGAGCGCGCGTGGGCTCGGCTCCGCGCGGTGACGCCGAAGAGCACGTTGGTCGCGACGGGCACGGGCTCCGGCAAGACGGAGTCGTTCTTGCTGCCGATCCTCGACTACTGCCGACGCAACGCGGGCACGCCCGGTGTGAAGGCGATCCTCATCTACCCGATGAACGCGCTCGCGACCGACCAGGCGCGGCGCATCGCCGAGCTGTGCGCGAGCATCCCTTCGCTGAAGGGCGTGAAGGCCGGGCTGTACATCGGCGAGAGCGAAGGCGAGAAGAGCGTCGCGCACGCCTCGATGGGCGAGGACCACATCATCACGGATCGGGCGCGCATGCAGCGCGATCCGCCGGACATCCTGCTCACCAACTACAAGATGCTCGACTACCTGCTGGTTCGCCCCGCGGACCAGGAGATGTGGGCGCCCAGCCGGGACAACCCGGTGCGCTTCTTGGTGGTCGACGAGCTCCACAGCTTCGACGGAGCGCAGGGCACGGACCTCGCGTGCCTCATCCGACGCTTGAAGGCGCGGCTGGGCGTCGCGCGTGGTTCGCTCTGTTGCGTCGGCACCTCGGCCACGCTCGGTAGCCCCGATGCGGGCACCACGCTGCGTGAGTACGCCGGAGAGATCTTCGGCGAGCCCTTCGACGCCGAGAGCGTCGTGGGCGAGACGCGGCAGACTCCGGAGGAGTTCTTCGCGGGGCACCTGATCGAGCTGTTTCAGGTGCCGACAGCCAAGGACCGCCTGGACCCCTCGAGGTACGCGAACCCGGGCGACTATCTCGTCGCGCAGCAGGGGTTGTGGTTCGAAGAGCCGCTCGAGGCGGAGCCGGGGAGCGACGCCTGGAAGGTGGCGCTCGGCGAGCAGCTCTTGAAGCACGCGGTGCTTCGCAACCTCGTGTTGCTCGTGGGCTCGAAGCCCATCGCGATCGGCGAGCTCACGGAGTCCCTGGCGCGCACCTCACGCCCGCTGCGGTCGGACCCCGAGCTGGCGATGCGGGTGGTGGTCTCGTTCCTCTCGCTGGTGTCCGCCGCGCGCGCGTGGCTGCCCGAGCGTGACGAGGCGCGTCGAGAGCGAGAGAAGCGCGGGCGGCCAAGGCGGACTCGACCGCTGCTCGAGGTTCGGCTTCAGCTCTGGCAGCGCGAGCTGCGCCGCATGGTGGGGGACCTCGGTGATCCCTCGAGCGGGACGCCGCCCGCGCTTCGCTACTCGGACGACCTCACGGACGAGCAGCGCGGCCAACACCTCCCGGTAGTGCACTGCCGCGACTGCGGCGCCATGGGTTGGGCGAGCTGCGTGTCGCGGGATCGCCCCGACAACTACAGCGTCGGGCTCGAGCGCTTCTACCGAGGGTTCTTTGGGGACGATCCGCAGGTGCGCTTCCTCTGGCCCGCCAAGTCGGTCGAGGGCCGAAACGCGAGCGCGTTCCAGCTCTTCCACCTCGACCGCAAGACGTTGACCCGGGTTCGCGGAGACGTCCCGGACGACGCGGTCGAGGTCGCGCAGAGCGACAACGTGCACACGGTCAGCGGTCGTCACGAGCTGCACCGCGACTGCCCCTTCTGCGGTGCGCGCGAGAGCCTCGCGCTCGTGGGCTTCCGAGCGTCGACCCTCACCGCGGTGTTCATCGATCAGCTCTTCACGTCGACCTTCAACGACGACAAGAAGTTGCTGACCTTCTCGGACTCCGTTCAGGACGCGGCCCATCGCGCGGGCTTCTTCGGCGCGCGCACGTGGAGCTTCAACCTGCGGGTCGCGATCCAGAAGGTCGTCGCCCACGCAGAAGGGCGAACGCTGGCCGAGCTGCCAGAGCTCTTCGTGCGCACCTGGCGAGCGGCCGCGAAGGGTGAGGGCGAGGCCGCGGTCGGCGGTACGCTCGACGACGGTGCGCTCGACGACGTCGCGTTCGTCTCGACGTTCCTCGCGCCGAACATGGCGTGGTTCTCCGAGTACGAGCAGATGCTTCAGGAGGGCGAGATCCCACCCGGCTCGACGCTCGTCTCCGACGTCGAGAAGCGCATCGCGTACGAGATCCCGAACGAGTACGGGCTTCAGTCACGCATCGGGCGCTCGTTGCCTCGCACGGGGAGCTCCACCGTAGCCATCGACGAGGCCAAGCTCGACGCCGCGACCGACACGCTGTTCGAACGGTTGCAGAACGAGGTCGGCGGGCTTCGTGGTCTCCAGCGACCAACGCTGCGCACCTTCTTGCTCGGCGCGCTCCATCACCTCCGTGAGGTAGGCGGCATCGACCACCCGGGACTGCCGCGCAGGTTCGTCGAGACGGCGGGGAGCGACGACTATGTCTTCAAGCGCACGCCGCACCTCCCGTCGTTCGGTCCGCGGAGCCGTTTCGGGGCGATGCTGACGACGGATCCTCGGTCGCGTCGGTTCGACATCGTCCAGGAAGGCGGCGCGTCGCGGTGGTACGAGCGGTGGGTCGCTCGAACGCTCGGTGACGGCGCTCCGCTGATGGGTTCGGCGTCCGAGGTCTGGGCGGTCGTCATCCCCGTGCTCGTTCAGCAGGGCCTGCTCCGCGAGACGGAAGGGGTTCGCGGCAAAGTGTGGGGCCTCGCCCCGGAGGCGTTGCGCCTGACGAACCACTGCGTCCGCCTGCGCTGCCCGGTGTGCAAGCACTGGCTGATTGCGGCGCAGAGCGAGGCGGCCGCGCTGCGTGGCTCGCCGTGTCTCAGCCCGCCGTGCGCGGGGACCTACGTCGAAGAGTCCGGCGCGGTGAAGAACTACTTCGGCCGGCTCATCGAGCGCGGTCAGGTCGAGCGTGTCTTTCCGGAGGAGCACACCGGTCTGCTCGAGCGACCGCAGCGCGAGAAGGTCGAGACCGAGTTCAAGGCGCAGGAGCGCAAGCCTTGGTACCCGAACCTGCTCTCGTGCACGCCGACGCTCGAGATGGGCATCGACATCGGGACGTTGTCGTCGGCCATCCTCTGCTCGGTACCGCCTGCTCAGGCGAACTACCTCCAGCGCATCGGTCGCGCGGGCCGACGGGACGGCAACTCGCTCGTGCTCACGATCGCGCAGGGAAAGCCGCACGACCTCTACTTCTACGCGCAGCCCACCGAGATGATCGCGGGCGACGTGCAGCCGCCGGGTGTGTTCCTCAACGCGTCGGCGGTGTTGGAGCGCCAGCTCGCGGCCTTCAGCCTGGACCAATGGAACAACGCTCCGGGGCAGCACCGTTTCTCGGCGCGCCTGCGCGAAGTGTTCGGGCACCTCGACCCGCCGAGCGAGGAGCACTTCCCACACAACTGGCTCGCCTTCGTTCGGCGCGAGCAGGAGAAGCTCCTCTCCGACTTCGTTCGGTTGTTCAACGCCGAGGGAGAGCGGCCCGTGCTCACGGAGGCGAGCACGCAACACCTGCGAGACTTCCTCCTCGGGGACGACGCCGCGGAGGGCAGCCTGAGCTGGAAGGTCCTCGACGCGTTGTCGCGAGAGAAGCGCGCACTCGATTCGATCCGGCGTACGGCGCGGCGGCTGAAAGATCAGGTCAAGGAGCTCAAGAGCGCGGTCGCGCGCGACAAGGATCAGGATCAGAAGATCGCGGAGCACGAGCGGGAGCAGAGCGGCTACCGGAAGCTCGTGCGGCTCATCGAGTCGACGCTGACCCTCGAGTTTCTGACGAACGAAGGGCTGCTCCCGAACTACGCCTTCCCCGAGGCGCCGGTGCGCCTCCGCTCGATCATCTGGCGGCGCAAGGCCCGAGCGGGCGACGACGATGCGGTCGGCTACGAGACGAAGACCTACGAGTACACGCGGCCTCCCGTCGCCGCGCTCGGCGAGCTCGCGCCGGCGGCGCAGTTCTACGCGGGGGGACGACGCGTCGCGATCGACCAGGTCGACGTGGAAGCGGCGGAGATCGAGACCTGGCGCTTCTGCGACGCATGCAGCCACTGCGTGCGCGTCGATCGGGAGGATCCCTCCGCCGACTGCCCGTCGTGCGGGAGCCCTGGGTGGGGCGAGGAGAGCCAGCTCCGCCAGCTCCTCCGTTTGCAGCAGGTGTTCGCGCGCACGAGCGACCGGGACAGCCGAATCCGCGACGACGCGGAGGAGCGGCAGCCGCGCTTCTTCCAGCGGAACATGTTGCCGACCTTCCGCGATCAGGATCGGCAGGGCGCGTGGAGGCTCGACAGCAAGGCCGTCCCGTTCGCGTTCGAGTACCACCGCCGGGCGAGCTTCCGTGAGCTGAACTTCGGCGAGAAGTCGGACGACGCGAGCAAGTTCAGCATCGCTGGGCAGCTCTCTGCGCGACAGGGCTTCGTGATCTGCAAGCGATGCGGAAAGGTGCAGAAGAAGCGCGTCGCTCAGCAGAAGCTCGCGACGGAGGTGCGGGGCGAGCACACGCTCTGGTGTTTGGCCAAGCAACGCGGCGAGAAGGAGAGTGACTTCGAGACCGCGGTCTACCTCTACCGCGAGTTCTCGTCGGAGGCGGTGCGGCTGCTCTTGCCGCTCACCGACGTCGGCTCGGCCCGTCGCCTGCCTTCGTTCCTCGCCGCGTTCCAGCTCGGCCTGAAGGACCGCTACGGCGGTCGTGTGGATCACCTGCAGACGCTCGTCTACAGCGAGCCCGAGCGCGGCTCCGTTCTGCGGCGCCAGTACCTCGTGCTCTTCGACGCGGTCCCCGGAGGCACCGGGTACTTGAAGGATCTGGTTCGCGAGCCCGACGAGGGCGAGGAGCACGCGGTGCTCGGGATCCTGCGCCGCGCGCGCGATCGCATCCGGTCGTGCGAGTGTTTCGGCGACCCTGCGCGCGACGGCTGCTACCGATGCCTCTTCGCGTACCGGAACAGCCGGGACATGAGCGAGACCTCCGCTCACGAGGCGCTCGCGATGTTGAACGAGATCCTCGACGAGTCGGACAAGCTCGTGCGGACGGACTCGCTCTCGGACATCAGCGTCTCCGGGCTGATGGACAGCGTGCTCGAGGCTCGCTTCGTCGACGCGTTGCAGCGTTTCTCGCGCGTCGAACGTCCCGTGAAGGTCCAGAAGGCACTCGTGCGCAACAAGCCGGGCTTCGCGCTCTCGGTCGGGCTCGATGCGCAGGAGTGGCTCATCGAGCCGCAGGTGACCTTGGGCGCCGCCCACGGGCTTCCGGTCGAGGTGTCGATCGACTTCGTGTTGCGGCCCGCGTCGGTGGCGACGGGGCGTAAACCGATCGCGGTCTTCCTCGATGGCTTCCAGCACCATCGCGCGCGCGTCGGTCACGACATGCTCCAGCGGATGTCGCTGCTGAGCAGTGGCGAATACGACGTGTGGACCTTCACGTGGCAGGACGTGGACGCCGGGTTCTCGCGGGACACCGCGCTGCCGCCGATGTTGCTGCATCCCGACGGACGGGCGCTCAAGGAGTGGTACCGAAAGCTCCGGCTCGGCACGTGGGCGCAGGTGGTCGACACGACACCGCTCGAGCTCTTCCTGCAGTCGCTCTCGAGCGCGAGCGATCCCATCCCGTGGTCGGAGCTCGCCGGCATCGCGCTCATCTCGCAGATGAGCCCGAGTCTCGACGCGGCGGCCTGGCGCTCCGAGGTCGAGGCGTTGGTGCCGAAAGCGCTCGCCGAGGCGTTCGAGGTCGGTTCGGATTGGCTGCTCGCGCGCCGGCCGAGCGAGGGGTCGGGCTCGCTCGGCGTCTGGGCCGCGACGTCGCGCGCGGCGGCATCGAACGTGGCGGGGCACTTGAACGACTTCCGCGCGGTGATCTGGCTCGACGACGCGGAAGAGCACCACGACACACCGGAGTTCCGGGAGGCGTGGCGCGCGTTCTTGTTCGCCTTCGTCCTTCTCCGGAGGTTGCCGCAGGTGCTCTTCCTGACGCGAACGCACTCCAGGAGCCTCGAGGCGTATGCGCGGCTCGCACAGATGCGGCGCGTCGGCTCGGCCGACGTCCACGAAGAGTGGGCGGGGTTGGATGTCGGCGCGGGTTTCGAGGCGATCGTGCAGCAGCTCGCGAGCGCAGACGTCGAGCTGCCGGAGGTGGGTCTCGACCTTCCCGATCCGCGGGGCTTGTCTTCGGGAGTCGAAGGCGAGCTGGTGTGGGAGAACGCGAAAGTCGCGGTCGTTCGTTCGCTCGCGGAAGGCGACGCGGAACGCATCGCGCCGGACTGGCGCGTCTTCGAGCTCGAACAATGCGCGGCGGATTCCACGCCGCTCGTCAGCGCCCTTCGAGGGCAGGGACCGGGAGGTCACGCATGAGCCCGCTCGCGCAGAAGTTCCGCATCGCCGTCTACGACGAGTTCCTCGATGCCTTCGCTCGGCTGCCGCGCGCGCAGCAGAAGAAGGTCAGCCAGTTCATGCGGAAGTTCCGCGCGGACCCGACGAGCTCGGCGATCAACTACGAGAAGATCAGCACGTTTCGCGATCCGAACATGCGGACCGTGCGGATCGACCAGCAGTATCGCGCGGTGATCCTCAAGCCCGAGCAGGGCAACGTGTACGTGCTCCTGTGGGTCGACAACCACGACGAGGCGATGGCGTGGGCGGAACACAAGAAGGTCGTCATCCACCCGGAGACGGGCTCGCTTCAGGTGCTGATGGCGGACCCGACACCGGCCGTTGCCGAGACGGTCGCAGCACCGGTCGAGACACCGCCTCTCTTCGGGCAGTGGAGCGACACGGACCTCACTGGGCTCGGTGTCCCCGTGGATGCGCTTCCCCAAGTGCGCGCCATTCGCGCCGAGGCCGAGCTCGACGCCCTCGCAGCGAGCCTCCCGGCGGAAGCGTACGAGGCGCTCTTCTTCCTCGGTTCGGGTGAGCCGCTCGACGCGGTTCGTCAGGCGCTCGCGGTCGAGAAGCCGGCGGTCATCGACACCGAAGACTTCGGCGCAGCGCTCGAGACCGCGACCAGCCGACGCCGCTTCGCGGTGGTGACCGACGATCAGGAGCTCGAAGCCATCCTCGACGCGCCGCTCGAGAAGTGGCGCATCTTCCTCCACCCGAGTCAGCACCGAATCGTCACCGCCCACTTCAACGGCCCCGCGCGCGTCTTGGGTGGCGCCGGGACCGGCAAGACGGTGGTCGCGATGCACCGCGCGAAACACCTCGTCACGAATGTGTTCACGGGCGAGGAGGACCGCGTCCTCTTCACGACGTTCACGGTCAATCTCGCGCGAGACATCCGGGACAGTCTCCAGAAGCTCGTCCCTCCGGCGGCCATGCGTCGTATCGAAGTGGTTCACCTCGACAAATGGGCGGCCGACTTCCTCAAGAGCCAGGGCTACGACTATCGGATCGAGTACTGGGACATGAAGAACAGCCCGCTTCCCGAGCTCTGGGAACGCGCGCTCGCAGACATCCCCGAACAGGTCGGGTTGCCTCGCGCGTTCTTTCGCGAGGAGTGGGACTTCGTGGTGCAGCCCGCAGGCTGCGCCAGCTACGAGGACTACCGTGATGCGCCCCGAGTGGGTCGCGGCGTTCGTCTCAGTCGGCAGCAGCGCAAGGCCATCTGGCCGGTCTTCGAGGAGTACCGAAACCGCCTCGAAGCCCAACGCATTCGCGAGCCGGTGGACGCGATGCGCGACGTAGTCGAACTGCTCAAGAACCTGAAGGGGCGCTCACGCTACCGAGCCGTCATCGTCGACGAAGCGCAGGACATGGCGACCACTGCGTTCCAGGTGTTGCGCGCGCTGGTCGCGGAGGAGCCGAACGACCTCTTCATCGTGGGGGATGGCCATCAGCGCATCTACCGCCGGAAGGTTTCGCTCGCGAAGGCGGGCGTGAAGATCACGGGGCGCAGCAAAAAGCTCTACATCAACTACCGAACGACGGACGAGATCCGTCGCTTCGCGGTCGCGCTTCTGCAGGACGTGTCCGTCGACGACCTCGACGAGGGGGCCGACAGCAACGCGAAGTACAAGTCGCTCATGCACGGCGCGCCCCCGCGAATCGAGCACTGCGGCTCCTTCGCCAAGGAGGTCCAGACGATCGCCGAGTTCGTGAAGGCGGGCGACGACGCGAAGTCCACCTGCCTCGTGACGCGAACGCACAAGGACCTCGACCTCTACGACACGGCACTCCAGGAGCATGGAATCACCACCTACCGCATCCGCCGAAGCCAGCCCGAAGACCGGAGCGAGCCAGGCCTCCGCCTCGCGACCATGCACCGAGTGAAGGGCCTCGAGTTCGACCGGATGATCATCGCGGGCGTGAACGAAGGCACCGTCCCGCTGCGTGTGGGCGATATGGAGTCGGACGATCGCGGCGTCCGCGAAGAAGCCGAGCTTCGCGAGCGCGCACTGTTCTACGTTGCCAGCACGCGCGCGCGGCGGGAGCTGTTGATCACGAGCGGGAGCAAGCCGAGTCCTTGGGTCCGCTCGTGACGAGCGTCCTTGGCGGTCGCACACGCGGATTGCCGTTGATGGTTGGATTGAGCCGACGGGCGCTCCGACTCGGTGCTCACCGGACGGCGGAATCATGAACGCGGCACGCGGGTGGCCGCTTCTTGTTCAGCAGGCTCCTGCGATCCTCCCACGAGCGCGCGAGTTGGTTCACAAGCTCGACCTCCGCGCAGCGATCGCACCAAGGGTCTCGCGTCGCCCATCCGATGAAGAGTGATCCTGGATGGACGGCGTTCGACTTGCACCAACCGAAGAGTGACTGCCCGCCGCTGTGGTGTCCGGTCGAGTCGAAGAATCCGTACAAATCGGCGATGAGGTCCCCGATGCGGGTGCAGAAACGTGGGGAAGCACCCGTGTTGCCGCCGACATACAGCGGATGGCATGCCGTGCCAGGCGCCCCTTTCCACTTCTTCTGCGAGACGACGTACACGCCTCGCGACCCCGGAGGCCAGGGCTGTTCGTCACTCAAGCAACCCTCCAAGAGCTCGCGAAACAGAAACGGACCCGTCCAGATGAGTTTGTTCATTACCTGCTCCGGTGCACCACGAAGGTGCCACAAGTCGAGCTGACTATCGTACACACAATCAGGAATGATGATCTATGCCGCCACCCTCCCATCGACCAGTGGCGAGCCAGACCTCGTAGTGAAACAGCCACTCGAGGGTCCACGGCAGGATGGTCTCGGCAGGGGAGCGCGCTGCGCTGCACTCGTCGCCGTAGAAGAGACAGAGGGAACCGTCTCCGAATCGATGCGGTACCGGGCCGTGTCGTGGCTCGAGCGCTGGTGCCTCGATGAAGACTCTTGGGATGAATCGTGGGCGCAGCACGAAGCGAGTGGCGTACACGCGCGAGAAGGGCGACGGCTGAAGCAGCGTCGTCCATCGAGCGCCCGCGCGCGTGACGAGCAGCGTCCCGGGTGGGCTCGCACGCTGGAGTGCCCGCAGCTGCTCAGCGACGGCGAGAGGTCGATCGCGAGCCATAGAAGCGGTGAGGGGGAACTGCGACGGTGCCGCGGTCCGAGAGTGTGGACGTCGACGTGACGAAGAGGGCTCCCATCTCACGTTGCTCGAGAGCCTGTTGACCAAGCTTCGTCATCGCGTTCGTCGACGCAGTCTTGCCGAAGCTCTTCGCGAGAACCGTCGTAACTTCGTCCAGGCCGCGAGCCCTTCGCAGATCGCCGAGTTCGTCTTTCACGCGGACGAGCCATGCGGAGAAGGCCTTGGCGCGGTCCTCGTTCCAGCGATCCGCGAAGTTCTCGCGGGGATCGGCCGGGTTGGCCACCCACCACTTTCCGCCCTCGCGTCGAATCCCGTGCTCGATCCGCTCCAGCACGCCTCGCATGGCGGACTCCACGTCGGGCTGACGCTCGTAAGCGTGCGCGGCGAGCGTGGTGATCAGGATCGACGCGGGGCGCACGTCGTCGTCGGCAGCGAACACGAGGTCGCGGTGACGCTTCAGAAGCTGAACCACTCGGTGAAGCGGCGTCCGGACGCGGTTCTTGGGCACCGCCTCGACCGTGACGCCGAGACTCTTCGCCAGCTTCACGCGCTCGACGTCGAAGTCCGTACGGTTGCGGAACCACCTCGCGTACCCACGAGGATTGCTGTGCTGCCAGCGATGCAGATCTCGGTCGGTGATCAAGATCCCATCCGGGACGAGGTCTTCGTCGTCCCGGATCGCCGGGAGGATGTCGAGGTGGAAGCCGTCGTACTCGAGCGTCCAGCATCGACCTCCTTCTCGTAGGGATGGCGCATTCGCTGGGTCGAGCTTGCGCTTTCGCTGGACGTAGCGCTTCAACTGCTCCCCCGCGCTCTCCTTGAGCTGCTGCTGTGTGACCGACGTGCGGGCGACGTCGCGCCGATAGACCAGATCGACGTCGTAGTCGGCGTCTTCCTCGACCGGGCGAACCAGCGTCCCGAGGCGCCGCGAGCCCTGCGGGTACACTTCGGCGCTCGCACGGAAGAGCTCCTCGGCATCTTGCTTGAGGAACGCGCCGAGATCCTCGTACGCGGCGGTGAGGCGCCGGTCGAGCTCGAGCGGGATGTCGAGGTCCTCCGCGAGTAGCGCGAGGAGCTGGCTCAGTTGAGCTTCCGGTCCATGGACGATCATGCGGCCTCCGCGGGGGTCGGGTTGGTGCCCACCAGATCGATCGCTGGCAAGAATCCTCGCTCTCCGAGGTGATCCCAGAGTCGCCAGGGCATCTCCGCCTTCGGCATTCGGACTCGGCCGAGCTCGACCGCGAGCGAGACGGGCATCGCGGGAAAGACATGAAGCATCGTGCCCTGCCCGTGCGCGGTCTTGATGTCGTCGAGCAGACGACGCATCAGCCGCCGAAACGCGCGGAGCTGAGCGGGTGTGGTCACGATGTCGTTGTGCGGCTTCGGTACCGTCACCGCCCAGATCGAAGCCGGGCAGCCGAGCGCGGCGTCGACGCGTTCCCGCTCGATCGTGCCGCTGAGGGAGAAGACCAGCGCGGGAGGACTCTCGGCGGGGTCGGGCCGCGTGATCTCGAGCTCGAGATCCGCAGCATCGCGCTCCATGCACCACGTGGTCGGTTCTCGCCGGCGTTGGTAGACGTCGATGGCCGGGAGGTCACCAAGCATCGCACCGAGCGTCGTGAGCAGCGGCTGGGGCGCCATCGCGAACACGGACACGTGATGGATCGACGAGCGCTCCAACATCCGCCGAAAGTCGGTGAACTGCCCCTGAAGCTGCCGGAGCTGGAGCTCCCAGTAGTGCCGTGTCCCGTCGCGCTCGACGGAGCCGTCCAATCCGAGGTGGAACGGGTCTCCGGCGGGGAAGCGCTCGGGGAACATGGCTTGGCCCATCTCCTCGTAGCTCCACCTCGGAGCGTGGGTGCCGATGCGACACCCGTAGCTCAGCACGTGACTCTGGTGGCTCGGTGCGATTCCGGTCACGAGCTCGATTCGAGCTTCGTGCGTGCGCTTCCAGTCGCGGAGCAACTCGACCGGGTATCGTTCGGCCGTCTCGGTCGAGTCGATGCGGCGATGGCACGCGTGGCACAGCAGCATGAGGTTCGACAGCGCGTGGATGTGCGCGTGGGATTTGGTGTCGCCACGCGGCCCGCCCTCGCTGAATGCGATGATGTGCGCGTTCTCGCCGGTCGCGAGGCGCTCCTGACTCACCAGGGATTTCCAGAGCGCCACGTTGCAGCCCGCTGCCTCGCACCGACCACCTGCCAAGGCCCACAAGAGCTTCTCTTTGGTGGCGCCGAGGCTGCGAGATACCCTCGGGAACCGCCCTGCCGTCGCGGACTCGCGTCGCCGTCCCATCACTCGACCTCCGCGTTGGCGCCGATCGCAGCGCCGAGCAGCGCTGCGGTGAGGATGCCGACCGGCCCAAACGGGATCGCGAGGACTGCGCCCACAGCTGCGCCACCGAGAGCGTTGTCGTCTCGCTTCGCGGCGATCTCCTTCTTGGAAAGAGGCTTGCGCGCGAGCCCGTTCTTCCGGCGCGCCGAACGCGTCGAGCCCGCTTGCTTGGAGCGATTGCAGGATGGGCAGGCAGGGAGGAGGTTCGAGAGTCGGTCGGTGCCACCCCTCGCCCGCGGTTTGCTGTGGTCGACCTCCCAGGAGCCTCGCCGACCGAGGCGGCCGTAGTTGCTGAGAGCCAAGGGCTTGCTGCACAAGTGACAGCGCCCGTCGGTGCGTTCGAAGATCTCGATGGTTCGGTCTGCGGGTCGTTTCATGGGACTCGGCTTCGTCACGTCGTCGGCGTTCTGCTCGCGAAACGAGCAAAACCGATCCCTCAAGGATCCGTTTCGATGGTTTCATCGACCTGTGACAGACAACGAGAAGCAGCCGATCGAGCGTGCGGTGCGGGTCATCAACGAGTTGGTGAGAGGGGGCACCCTCACCGTCTCAGAGGTCGCGGAGATCGCGGGCGTGAAGCCCGCACGAGCGCGGGAAATTCTCCGTAGCCTTCGGGGGCTCATCGGGCTGAAGCGGGTTGGCCGCCGCGTCCGCGTCGCGGGATTTCGTCATCTGCACCCCAGCGTCGAGCAGGCGATCGCGTGGAGCATCGGAGGCGCGATTGCGGATCTGTTCGAGGGGACCGACTTCGGGGTGGGCGTTCGGGAGGCGATTCGTGTGCTCGGCAACGCGACCGACAACCCTGCGAGGTTCGCGCACGTCGATCGCAAGTTCGCGTTTCGGCGACGTGGCGGCGAGGACGCGCTACCGGAGCGGGCGCACGAGCTGCGCGCCCTTTGCAAGGCTTTGGTCGAGGAGCGCCCCATCGAGATCGGGTATCGCAATCGCAGCGGAGAGGTCTCCACGCGGACGGTCGAGCCGCTCACTCTGCTGGTTCACGAGCACCAGCTCTACCTGATCGCCCGGACGGCTCGAGGGGTTCGTCCGTTTCGGTTCGCACGAATCGAGAGTGTGGATCGGGCGCGAAGGAAGGCGCACTTCAAGTACCCGCCGCGCGAGGAGTACGACGTCCATCGGTTCTTCCAAGACGCGTTCGGAGTGCACGCGCCGGACGGAGAGCTACGGCGGGTGGTCATACGCATGCGGGGCCGATGGACGGAGTTCGCGCGCACTCACCGCTGGCACGAGTCGCAGGAGCGCCGGTCGGTCGAAGACGGCGTGGAGATCTCCATGCGCGTCTACGTTTGTGAAGAGCTGCGATCGTGGGTCCTGAGCTTGGGTGCAGACGTGGAGGTGCTTGAGCCGCAAGAGCTCCGCACGTGGGTCCGCGACGAGGCGACGCGCGTCGCGGCGCTCTACGAACGCGCCGGCGACGCCGAGCCAGATGGCGCCGAGATAGCGTGATCAGAGCTTGCGGAGCCGAACGGACACCGACTCGTCGCAGATTCCGGCCGGCCGACCGTTCGCGGCCATCGCGTACGTGGAGCGGAAGCCGTAGCCCTCGAGCGTGCCGTTGACGGTCTCGCTCACGATGATGTGGAACACGCCGATCTGCTGCGTGATGTGGGCGCGCTCGCGGACCACTGCGGGGTCCTGGTAGGCGGTGAGGAGGAGTCGGTTGCCGACGACCTCTCCGCGGAAGCGCTTCCAGTTCGGTGAGCTCGGCGTCTCGAGCGTGAGGGCGTTGCCGTTGCGCGAGATCGTACCGGTGTAGGCGGCTTCAGGGCTGCCGGTCGTGCATGTCGAGCGGATGGTTTGGCTCGTGAGCTCCCAGGCGCCCGTCGGGACGTTCGGGACTCGGTGGGAGCTTCCCGTCGTCGCGACGCCGACGCCCGAGGACGCGGCGAGGATCTCTTCCGGGGTCTGCGCGACCGCTACCGCGGCGAGCCCTCCGAGACTCAGGGTCAGGACCATGATCCAGCGCTTTCGCATGTTCTTCCTCCTTGGGGAGTGCTTATACGCTATGTGAACGGCTCGCATTCATGCGTTCGCGCTATGGAGGCGGCGCGGCGGGTCGGCGACCGTCGGGGCCTCGTGGCCGTCGACGAACAAGCGCTCCTGCAGCCCCTCGGCGCGCGGGTGCGCGAGCTCCGGCGGAACCGCGGGTGGACGCTCGAGGAGCTGGCCCACGCTGCGGGGGTGCACGCGACGCATCTGTCGGCGGTCGAGCGCGGAAAGCGCAACCCGACGATCGGCGTGCTCGCGAAGTTGGCCGACGCCTTGGAGGTCGAGATCGCCTCCCTGTTCGGCACCCCCTCCGCGGTGCCGGCCAAGTCGCTCCGCGCGGAGCTTCGACGGCGCGCGGAGACGCTGGAGCCAGAAGCGCTGGCTCGCGTTCTGCGGGTGCTCGACGCACTTCGCTGACGAGACCCTCGAAGCGGAAGAAGACGGGGCGTTCATCCCAACGCCGCGACCACGTCGTCCACGCGTGGTCTCGCCTCCGGGGACCGCGCGATCATCGCGTCGACGAGGCTCGCGAGCTCGCGAGAGACCGTGTGGGCGCGCTCGTAGGAGGCGAGCGGGAACGCCGTCTCGGTGGTGATGCGGCGAAGCTCTTCGTCGGGGTCGGGGCACGCGAAGGGGCGCTCGCCTGCGAGCTGCTCGAAGAGGACGACGCCGAGGGAGTAGACGTCGCTCGCGGCGGTGGCGGGATCGCCCGCGAGGACTTCGGGGGCGAGGTAGCCGCGGGTGCCGACGGCATGGCCTTCGGGAGTGAGGGGGGACTCGCCGCGGCGCCAGGCGTGACCGAGATCGGCCAGCGCGATCGCTGGGCCGGCGTGGGGAGCGCGGAGGTCGAGGAGGACGTTGGCGGGGTGGAGATCGCGATGGAGGAGCTCACGTTCGTGCAGCGCACGCAGCGCGCGTGCGAGGGTGGCGCCGACGTCGGTGACCTCGTGTCGACCGCGGCCGGCGCGGAGGCTTCGGTCGTAGCGGGGGAGGACGAGCGCGCGCGCGCCGTCGTCGGTCTCGGCGATCGCGAGGAGAGGGACGACACCGGGGATCGCCATCGCGAGACGGTCGGCCTCGCGCTCGAAGCGCTCGCGGACGCGCGCGTTGGCGCGTTGGTCGGCGCGGATCCGCTTGAGGGCGACGTCGCGCTCGACACCGTCGTGTGTCGTCCACCGCGCCTCGAAGACCTCGGTCGCTCGCCCGGCGCCGAGACGCGCGCCGAGCACGAGACGTCCGTCGGGGACGTGGAGCTCGGGCTCGCGTCCCGCGATCGCTCCGCCGCAGAGCGGGCAAGGAAGATCGGAGGGGCCCGCGAACCCGGCACCGCAACGTGTGCACGCGAAGGGCGACGCAGGGGTCGTCGATGCGCGGGTCATGCGAGACCTCGCCGACATGTGCTTCGTGCGGCGGTGGGGCGCGCGAATCGTTCCATCGCCGGACGGCGCGTGGCGATCGCGTGCGACGACGCGGGTCGAGCACGGCGGGCGCGGTCGACGGCGTCGCGTCGCAGACCGCGGCGACGCGAACGTTCGGTGAGCCCGGCGTGCGAGCACACGAGCGATCGACGAACGCGCGAGTCGAAGCGGGGCATTCGTGTCCTCAGTGACGCACGAGCTGCCAGCGCAGTGTGAAGCCTGCGTTGCTGGTCGCGGCATCGCGGCCGCACTCGAGGGTCTGGACGGGGCCGCCGAAGGTGGCGTCGGAGAGGTTCGTGTAGACGCATGCGCCGACGAAGTCGTTCGACGAGACGTCCTCGTCGAAGACGTCGAAGCGGAGCATCGGGGCCAGCGCGTCGGCGCGTACGTTGGAGAGCACGGTCTGATTGTACGTGGCCGTGAAGACGTCGCTGCGCGTCGCGGTGCGTCCGACGTTGGTGCCCGCAGTGGCTTGAACGAAGGGATCAGGCGCGCCGCCGAGGGTGTCCCAAGCTTCGCCGAGGGTGTTGGTGGTCCGCACCGTGAGGTCGACGACGCGCAGGTCCCAGCGCGACGCCGGGTCGAGCGCGCAGGCTCCGCTGCGGCAGAGGCGATCGGGGCCGCAGTCGACGCACATGCGGCCGGCGCTCCCGCACGCGGTGGAGGAGCTTCCGCCGAGGCAGGTGGAGCCCGAGCAGCATCCGCTGCAGGTGGAGGAGTCGCAGCGGGTCACGAGGGGTTCGCACGCGCCCGCGGTGCACCGCTCGCTGCCGCCGCACGCGTCGCAGGTCGTGCCGCCGACACCGCACGCGTCCTCTGCGGTGCCCGCGACGCACACGCCACCGAGGCAACACCCGGCGCAGCTCGATGCGCCGCAGGGGAGACCGCCATCGCTGGGAACGCCGCCGTCGGTGGGGATCGGAAGGCAGTTGCAGGTGCCGAAGCTGGAGCCGTCGGAGAGGCAGGTCTGCACGCCCGCGACGGAGCCGGGGCACAGGCACGCGAGCGTTTCTCCCGGCACGCACGCGGTCGCGTCGTCGTCTCCTCCGCACGCGAGCGCGCTCATCATCAGGGCGCTCGCCAAGAACCATCGTCGTCGATCCATCGATTCCTCCTGCGGATCGAGCCCTCGCACCCGACGTCGCGCCGTGTGCGCGTCGCTCGCGGAGCTGGCCGACCCCGCTGCGGCGCAGTGCGAAGCGGGTGCCGACGCGAACCACCGCCGAACGCGGGGGGCGCGGGCGCCGATGCGTTGCGTTCGCACCACACCGTGGCGCCACGCTCGGCGGCTCCCGTCGCGACGATGTCAGCGCGACCTGGCATCGTGCGTCCGTCTCGACGTCGCCCGCCGCACGTCTGCCGGCCGCGCGACGTGAAGATCCAACGACGAGCCACGTCGACGCTCTCCCCGAGGTCCGCATGCCCGCCGAGCTCACTCCGCATCCTTTCGCGTTCCCATCGGACTCGTCCGCGTCCGACGTCGAGGTCGCGGGTCATGGCGTTCGGCTCCCGACCCGCGGGGCGGTGGTCGCCGGACGCTACGAGCTGCGCGAGCGCCTCGGGGTGGGCGGGAGCGCGCAGGTCTTCCGGGCGTGGCATCGGGGGCTACGCACCGAGGTCGCGCTGAAGCTGGTCTTCGCGGGCGATGCGCGCTCGATCGAACGCTTCGTGCGTGAGGCCGAGCGGTCGCGGCGCGTGGTTCATCCGCGGCTTCCGCAGGCCTACGACGCGGGCTGGTGCGAGCTCCACGGGTGCTACTACCTCGCGCTCACGCTCCTCGAGGGCGAGCGACTCGACGCACGAATCGAGCGGCTCGGCCCGCGCGGAGGTCGAGCTGGTGCTCGGCGACCTCGCGTCGGCGCTGTCCGCGCTTCATCGCGAGGGCATCGTCCATCGCGACGTCTCGCTCTCGAACGTGCTCGTGAAGTCCGACGAACGCGACGAGGTCGTGACCGCGCACCTCGTGGACCTCGGGCTGTCGTTCGAGCCCGCCGCGCCGCGCTTGACGAGCCACGGACACCGGTTCGCGCGCACCGACCCGGAGACCCCGACGCCGCTGGTCGATCAGCGCGCGTTGGCGGCGCTCGCGTTGGAGCTGCTCGGAGTCGTCGAGCCCCACGAGGCACGCCCGCGTCGCGTCGCGAAGGCGCTGGAGCGTGCGTACCGCGACGAAGCGCACGCATACCGGGACGTGCTGCACCTGGCGTGGGCGTTCGAAGGCCTCGACGTGCCGGGGCCCGGGCTCACGCGCGCGCGGCTGCGGTGGTCGCTCGCGATCGCGTGGATGGTGCTGACGATGCCACTCACGCTGCGCCACGCACACGTCGCGTTTCTCACCTTCGCGGACGCGTTCGGTGCGCTGTCGAGCCATACGGGCACGTGGCCGCTTCCCGAAGACGTGCTTCCGCTGGGGGAGAGCGCGATCTCCGGCCTGGTGTCGCACGCGGCGAGTGACGCGAGAGCGCCTGCGGACGCGAGGCGCGTGGGCCCTTCGTCGGATCTCTCGTCGGATGTTTCCGAGGCGCCGAGCTCCGACGAGCCCACGGACGACGCGCGACCGAGCGCGCGTCCCGATCTCACTCCTCGATCCTCTACTCTGTCGTCGCGATGAGCTTCGAGAGCACGACCAGTGACTTCATCCCGGCCGCGCGTCGCAAGACGCCTGCGCATCGACCGGTGCTCGTGCAGCTCCATCCGGAACCTGCCGCGGACGAGCGACGTGTGTTCGAGCTGAGCCCCGGCGCGACGAAGCTCGGGCGTGACGCGCGCGCGGAGATCGTGCTGCACGACCGTGCGTCGTCGAAGCGGCACGCGCAGATCCTCCGCAGCCGCGGGAGCCTGCTCCTGCACGACGAAGGCAGCCGCAACGGGACGTACGTCGACGGCCGGCGGGTGGAGAGCGCGACCGCGCTGCACGACGGACAGCTCGTGCGGGTGGGGCGCGCGCTCTTCGTGGTGCGTGAGCGTTGGGAGATCGACGAACCGATCGTGCAGCCGTTCCACGGGCTGGTCGGTCGGTACGCGCTCGCGCCGGTGATTCGTGAGCTTCAGCGCGCGGCGCGTCGTCAGCTCGGCCTCTTGGTGCTCGGCCCGACCGGCACCGGGAAAGAGGTCGTGGCGCGCGCGTACCACCGAGCCACGCGGCCGGAGGGACCGTTCGTCGCGGTCAACGTCGCCGCCCTTCCGGCCGAGCTCTTCGAGGCCGAGATGTTCGGGGCGGTCGCGGGGGCCTTCACGGGCGCGCGCCCGCGAAGAGGCGCGTTTCGAAGCGCACACGGGGGTGTGCTCTTCCTCGACGAGATCGGGAGCCTCCCGCCGCGCTTCTTCTCGACCCTCCAGCGAGCGCTGCAAGAAGGCGAGGTGCGCGCGGTCGGCAGCGATCGAGCCGAGCGGGTCGACGTGCTCGTGGTCGCGGCGACGGAGAAGCCGCTGCGCGAGGAGGTGCGCGCAGGGCGCTTCGAGGCGTCGCTCTACAACCGACTGCGCCACGCGGAGGTCGAGCTTCCACGTTTGTCCAACCGAGCCGAAGATCTTCCCGATTTGATTCGTGTGTTGCTCTCGCGTGCCCACGGGGTCGAGCCGAGCTCGATCGAGCTCGACGTGGAGTCGTTGGAGCTGCTCGCGCGGCAGCCATGGCCGCACAACGTGCGACAGCTCGACCACGTGCTCCGGGCGAGCACGAGCGCAAGCCAGCCCGTGCCCCGCCTGGCGGACCTCGAGCGCGCGCTCGAGGGGTGGCACGCGCCGGAGGACGTCTCGGGCGTGCACGCGGACGTCGAGGCGATGCAGCTGCGCGCGTTGCTCGCCCAACACGGCGGGAACAAGGCGGCCGTGGCGCGTGCGCTCGGCATCGACCGTACGACGCTCTACCGACGGCTGCGGCGGTCGAGCTGACGGCGTCCGTCGTACGCGCCATGGGTCGTACACGACGTGTCGCGCGCTGCGTCGCGGCGCTCCACCGATGGGTGCACCGACCCGTGCACCGAGGCGGCAACCGAGCGTGCACCGACGAGCTGGCGGACGCGTTTCGAGCTCGCCACGCTGTCCGGATGGGTGCACGGCGCATCACGAGCGAGAACGCGGCGGAGGAGTACGAGCGACTCACGGGCCGGGTGGCGTGGGCGGACTACGCGTGGCCGCGGGCGATGGCGGCGCTCGTGTTCGTGGGGCGGAGCTTCGGGACTCGGCTGCGGCGGGTGGCGAATGGGGTGCAGCGCTCGAAGATCGCGGTGGAGCCTGCGCCGCGTTGGGTCGAGGAGGGGCTGCTCACCGCCGAGGGGATCCGGCGGGGCCTCGAGCTTGCGGGCGGGCCCGCGATTCCCGCGCTGTCGCTCGCGGTCGCGGGGTACGACGCGCACGCGTGGCTGCGCGACGGAAGCCGCGCCGAGGAGCTGAGCGCGGTGGAGGAGCTCGTCGGGAAGGCGACGGCGGTGCGCGGCGCGACGCGGCTCGCGGGGCCATCGGCGGGCAAGGACGAGCTGCAGGCGTTCTATCGCGCAGCGCGGATGTGGCTCGAACATTGGGGCGCGCCGCACAAGCCCGCGACGTTCGCGCTGCTCGCGGGGGCGGCGGGGATCGAGCGCTTCGGCGGGCTGACGAAGCAGACCATCGCGTGGCGCGATCGCATCGAGTCGTGGGACGCGCCGTAGCGTCGATTTCCTACAGATTCGCCGCCGCCAGTCGGACCCATGGTTGGGGGCCCATGGCTCCTCCGATCTACGTCGACCTGCTTCGGGCCATCGATATCTTCGTGCGCGACACGCCCGCGGGACACTGCGCAAACTGCGGGCGCGCGATCGCGTCGGTCGAGTACGCGCGCGAGCCGTGCTGTCCGGTGCCCCCCGTGCTCGTCGCGCTCGAGGAGGTGCTCGACCGGGTGTACGAGGCGCTGTACGAGGCGCTGGAGCGCGGGGACCACGTAGCCGCGACCGCCTCGAGCCCGAGCGACGGCACCCCCCAGACGATCGGACCTCAGGCGCTTGTGGCCACACCGCGAGAGCGTGCGGTCGACGCACATCCCTCCCTCCGACTTGGCGGAGCCGCGAGCCAGCGAGTTTTCGAGGCGTCGGGCGCCAGCGAGCGGGCCTTCAGTCATGCGTCGCCCGAGCGCTACGGGGGGCGGCTCGACGTGCGCGCGGCGGCGCGCTTCTTGGGGATCTCCGAGGGCTCGGTGCGATCGCGGGTCCATCGCGGGGTCCTGGTGCCGGACGGACGTGGGCCGCGAGGCGTCGCGCTCTTTTTCCCCGAGACGCTCGAGGCGCAGCTCCGCGGGCGGCCTTCCTCGAGCTACATTCGGGGGCGTGCGACGCCCCGAGACATCGACGACGACGAGGTTTTCGATGGGGCAACGACAACGCGCGAAGAGCACGCGCTTTCCGGGCGTGCAGCGGATCGGGGACGGGCGGTACCGGCTCCGAGTTCAGCGCATGGAGATCCACACGGGGCGGATGGTGGACGTGCAACGTACGGTGCACGCGAAGTCCGCGGAGGAAGCGAGTCGCCTGCGCGACGCGCTGATCCTCGGCGAGCCGAGGGCTCGCGAGGAGGCGTCGACCCCGACGCTTTCGACGAAGGCATCGCCGAGCGCGTCGGCCGCGGTTCGTCCGCCCGAGGTGTCGGCGACTTCGGCGCACGCGACGACGCGGGCGCAGGCGCGGATGCTGGCAGCGATGCCGGCAACGTCGGGATCGCCACCCGCGTCGTCGACGCGCGAGGTGGAGGCGCTGCTTCCGGCGCTGCTGGTGGCGCAGGGGCTCGACCTCGGCGCCGCCGACGTGTCGCGTCTGGTGAAGGCGCTGCAGGGGAAGCGACGACCGATCCCGACGCTCGAGGCGTATGTGGTCGACTCGTGGCTGCCTTCGAAGCTGCCGACGCTGAAGAAGAGCACTCGTGATCATTACGCTTGGGTCTTCGATGCGCGGGTGCTTCCGGTCTTCGGATCGCGCGCGCTCGACTCGATCGATCGCGCAGAGGTGCTCGCGTGGCGCAACGCGGTGCCCGGGGTGAACGCCTCGAAGAACTCCGCGTTCCGCGTCTTGCGCGCGATGTTCCGCGACGCTGCGGCGGAGCTGGACATTCAGGATCCGACGCAGCGCATCCGCGCGCTGCCGGAGAAGCGCAGCTCTGGCGCGAAGGTGCTCTCCGCGACGGAGCTGGCAGCGTTGCTCGACGCCGCGCGCGAGGTCGCGCCGAAGTACTACGCGTTGATCCTCACGCTCGCATCGACCGGCGCGCGTTGGGGTGCGGTGAGCGCGCTGACCTGGGCCGACCTCGACTTCGACGCGCGCACGCTTCGGATCGAGAAGGCGCAGTACGACGGTGTCGTCGACACCACGAAGACGGGGCACCGTCGGACGCTGGCGATGACGGAGGAGCTCGCGCTCGTGCTGCAGGCGCGACGCGACGAGATGCAGCGCGCAGTGGCTCCCGCGCCGCTGCGCAACGACACGCTCGTGTTCCCGTCCCGAGCGGGCACCCACATGCAGCCGTCGACGATCCGCGACGCGCTCTTGGCCGCCTCCGTGCGCGCCGGGCTCGCGGAGGGGATCTACGACGACCGTGGTCGGCTCGTGGATGGAAAGGGACGTGTCCCGAGCGCGCACTGGTTCCGATACACGCTCAACGACCTGTTGCGCCGCGTCGCCTCCGGCGAGGTGCAACGGGCCATCACGGGGCACACGACCGTGGCCATGTCCGAGCATTACAGCCACGTGGACGTGGAAGAGAAACGCGTCGCGCTCGGGCGCGTTTGGGAAACTGTTTCGGGGCGTCGCGAGGGGTCGGCAGGGACCTCCGCGGATCTCAAACAGGGACCTGGCAGGGACCGGGTCCCTGTTTCGGCCTCTGGACGCGAAGACGGCCGGGAGGACTCGTCGTCCAACCGGCCGTAATTGTTAGCGAATCCTCGGAGCGGGCAACCGGATTCGAACCGGCGACATTCAGCTTGGGAAGCTGACGCTCTACCAACTGAGCTATACCCGCGAGCGGACGCGAAATCTGTGCGAGCGCGCGTGGGATGTCAAGACCGGCGTCTCGATGGGCCTCGCCAACGTTCAGTCGTTCGGCGCTCGATCGCTGCTCACGCGGAGAGCGCGACACAGTGCGTGTCCCCGGCCGACTCGAGGGCTCCGTAGAACGCGTCGACCACACTCCATGCGCGGAGCCAGGCGTCGTTCGTGGGCGGCCCGTCGGTGCGCAGCACGGGTGGAAGCCGCTCGAGGTCGGCGCGCAGTTGGTGAGTCGACGCGACAGCGCCCATCGGACCGTCCCACGCGAAGCGCATCGGCACGGGCATCCAGAGCACGTCGTAGGCGTCGGCCAGGAGCAACGCCGACATCGGCCCCTCGGCACGTGAGACTCGCGGCGCGGCGTTCGCGAGCGGCAAGAGCTCGTCCGAGTCCTCGGGAAGCTCGATGCCCTGCTGGACCGCGCGAGCGAGCTCGAGCACCTGCCCGAGTCCGATCGTATCGAGCCGGTCGAAGAACCCGTCGTCGTCCTCTTCTGCGTCCAGAAGCGTGCTCGAATGGTCGACGAGGGCGGGCTCCGTCTGCGCGAGCATCGCGAGCCACGCGCGCGCCGCATCGACACCGCGACTCCGGTCCAGCTCCTCCTCCTCGACGTCGACGTAGTCGTGCCGAGTGAGCACGCGACCCAAACGCGACGCGCCCCACAACGCCCACCCCGTCGGGTCGACGACGTAATCCAACGCGTGCGGTCTCAACGTCGAGAGCCGAGTCGCCAACGTCGTCGTGTAGAGATCGATGCCCATCCGCGCACGCTCTCACATCGAGCATCGCGTCGCATCGGCGAGACGTACATCGCAAGCGACCTCGGCGCTCGAGCACGTTCGAGAGCACGAGAAGGCCGGTACGGGCGAGTGGGCGGCGCGAAGGCGTGACTCGCCGTCCCGCGTCCGACGCAGACTCGACGCGGGCCACAGTCGAGCCGTCGGCGTTGTCCGCGTGGATCCGCCGCGTCGGTTGTGGGGGTTCGTCCGCGTGTGAATCCGCCGTATTGGTTGCGAGCTTTGTCCGCGTGCGGCTCCGCCTCGTCGGTTACGGGGTTGATGTCGCTTCGCTCGCCGTGACGTCTTCGGTACTCTCGCAGCTCGAACCCTCACCAGATGTCGTTGGAGCGCGACGAGCTCCCCGTCTGTCATCCACCATGACCGCTCACGCGACCGGCTCCGAGCTCCTGTTCGGCCCACTCGCTCGTGTGATCTGCACGGAAGTGTCGAGCTGATCATGTCGAGGAAGGATGACTACTGGCGCAAGTTCGAGCGTGGGGTGGAGTGGTTCTTCCCGAGACAGAGCACACCTGCGCAGCCCACCCCTACGCAGCCCACCCCGCCTCGTCCCGCGCCCGAAGCCCCGACCGAAGCTTTCCGTGCGTCCCTTCGCGATCTCGAGAGCCGCATCGGCGCGTCTCTCTCGCTGGCCGCGCTCACCGGATCGACGCCACCGACGGTCGACGGGCGCTACCTGATCCGCCGCATCCTCGGGCGCGGCGCGAGCGGTGTCGTGGTCGAGGCGCTCGACGATCGGCTTCATCGACCCGTCGCGCTCAAGCTCTACGCGGAGCCTTCGGAGCGGATCGTGCGCGAAGGCCGCGCGCTCGCGAAGCTCGACCATCCCCACGTGCTCCGCGTCTTCGACGTCGGTGAGGGAACCCTGCACACCGACGGAGACACGCTTCCGTGCACCTACCTCTCGATGGAGCTGATCGAAGGAGAGTCGCTGCGTCGCTGGATCGAGACGAAGGATCGTTCGGACGCCGACGTTCGTCGCGTGCTGCGCGAAGCCGGCGCGGGCCTCGTCGCCGCGCACGCGAGCGGGCTCGTGCACCGCGACTTCAAGCCCGAGAACGTGATGCTCGACAACGCCGGTCGGGCCCGCGTGGTGGACTTCGGACTGGCCAGCGGCGGCGAGCGCGCCGACGGCGATCCGATGCTCACGATCGCCGGCACCGCGTCCTACATGGCGCCGGAGCAGCACCGCGGGGAAGCGACTCCGGCGAGCGACGTGTACGCGTTCGCGCGCGTCTGCGTGGAGCTGCTCACGGGGGCGCTGCCGATGAGCACACGCGGAGTTCGGTCCGTGCTGGCATCGCTGCCTCCCGCGCTGGAGAACCATCTCTCAGCCGCCCTTTCGCCGAGCCCGGCGAAGCGGCCTTCGCTCTCGGACCTGGTCGACGCGCTCCGTGACCGTCGAACGCCGTGGCTGCGCTACGTCTTCGTGGCGGCGTTCCTCGTGTATCTCGTGGGTTTCTCGAGCACGAGAGAAACCGTGATTCAGTGGGCGGACTCGCTGACCGCGATGCCCGCTACGACGCATCCCGCGCAAGGGACGTGGAAGCTTCGAACCGAGGTCACCAACCACGCCCCCAGCGACCCGCACGAGGACTCGTTGGTCGGTTGGAAGGCGGACTACGATCTGACGATCCACGAGGTTCGATGCCGAACGGACTCGAGCTGCTTCGCGCTCGGTACGCTCGTGAAGACGAGAATGATTCGTCCGAACGGCCAATCGGCATGGGTTGAACAGACGACCGCAGAGGTCCGTGTGTCGCTCTCCCGAGACGCCTTGAACACGTGGTGGGCCACGTTCCACGCGCATCTCGCGGACGCGGAGCGCACGCGCGGACGCTACGTCTTCACCGTGCAGGTCACACCGGAGACCCGCGGAACCTTCATGCAGCTACAGAGCAACGGCGTCGGGCTTCAAGCGGCCGGGGTCGTCACCTCGCCGCCCCCCGAACGAAATCTTCTCGACCCGTGAGCCGTTCGACCCCGCTCGCCGGACTCCTCTTCTGAGCCCGCCATGACGACCCCGAACGCCGCCTCCCCCGAGCTCCAAGCCCTCGTCCGCGCCGAGTGGCCGAAGCTCAAGCGCTTCTTCCGCAGCAAGACCGTCGAGCCCGACTGCTACGACCTCGTGCAGCAGACGCTCGTGGCCTTCCTCGAGAAGTCGGGCACGGAGACGCTCGAACGCCCGCGCCACTACCTCTGGGGCATCGCGCGTCTCCAGCTCCTCAAGTACCTGGAGAAGAAGCGCCCCGCGGCGAGCTTCGACAGCTCCATCCACGCCGTCGGCTCGTTCGCGACCTCCCTCGGCGCGAAGCTCGACCGCCGCCAGAAGCTCCTCGAAGCGTTGCGCCTGCTCCCCGTCGATCAACAGTCCGCGTTCGAGCTCCGCTACGGCGAAGAGCTCTCCCTCGAAGAGACCGCCGAAGCCCTCGGCGTCAGCCTCGCCACCGTGAAGCGCTACCTCGCGCGCGCCCTCGAGACGCTGCGCAGCACGCACGGTGGCGACGAAGAAGCCGCGACCGCCGAGGCCACGCAGGCCTACCGCGCGGGCTGACCACCCGTCCTCCCACTCTCTCCTCATCGCCGGCACGGCGCCGTTGCGCGCGTCCACGCACGCGAGCCGTTGGCGCGCGCACGGCTCCCCTCGACCGCCGACCGGTGCTTCGCGACGCACGCGCATGTGCAGACGCGCGCGATCCGACCTGTCCGCTCGCCAAGAAGGACCCACGAAATGTCTCCGAATCACGCGTTCCCGAAAGCGATCAACTTCCACGTCCTCCGCGCCTGCAACGCGCGATGTCGCTACTGCTTCGCGACGTTCCGAGAGACGCGCGATCGACTCTCCACCGACGACGCACGCGCGGTCCTGCGCGCGGTCCGCGAGGCTGGCGGCGAGAAGATGAACTTCGTCGGAGGAGAACCGACCCTCCACCCGAGCATCGGCGAGCTGATCGTCCACGCACACGAGATCGGCTTCGTCACGAGCATCGTGAGCAACGGCGCACGACTCGATGGGCTGCTCGCTTCACCTGCGGGCGCGTTGCTCGATTGGGTCGGCCTCTCCGTGGACTCCGCCTCGGACGAGGGCAACGCCAAGGTCGGCCGAGGTGGCGATGGCTACGTGGCACGCGTGGTGCGCCTCGCGCGACGCGCCCGGAGCCTCCGTGCGGGCGTGAAACTCAACACCGTCGTCACCCGCGTGAACGTCGACGAGGACATGAGCTCTCTACTGCTCGAGATCCGACCCCAGCGTTGGAAGGTCTTCCAGGCCCTCCGCGTCGTCGGTCAGAACGACGGGTCGATCGAGCCCCTCCTGATCGAGACCGAGGCGTTTCAGCAGTTCGTCGCGCGTCATCGACATCTCGAGCCGCTCGGTGTCCCCGTCGTTCCCGAGGACAACGCCTCCATGACCGATTCGTACGCGATGATCGATCCGATGGGTCGCTTCTACGGCGACACCGGTGGGCGGCACCGCATCGGTCTCTCGATCCTCGAGCACGGTCCCCGAGCCTCGCTCGAATCCGTGGGCTTCGCGCACGACAAGCTCGTCGCTCGAGGTGGGATGTACGAATGGGGCGGCGCACGGCGCGCCCTGTCCGTCTTGCCGTGAGCTCGTCGTGGGGCGGACGCGGTCGCCCGACGCCCACGAATCAGCGCAAGCGCGGCCCGCAGCGCACCGGGCCCGACGCACCGGCGCCCCGCGTGTCTTCCGACCCACGACCGTGGTCATGACCGACGTCGTCGTGACCACGCTCGCAACCACGTTTGAACGAGAGGCATCGATGATGAATCCAGAGAGCGATCCGACTTCCATGGAACCGACGAAGACTGCGGACTTCGTCGAGAAGCTGCGCACGCTGAGGCAGACGCTGACCGAGGGACTCGTGGAGCGCGACGTCGCGGTCCGCCTCGCCTTGCTCGCCTCGCTGGCCGGCGAGCACCTGCTGATGCTCGGGCCGCCCGGGACGGCGAAGAGCCTGATCGCTCGCCGTCTCCACCTCGCCTTCGACGGCTCCACCTACTTCGAGCGGCTCCTGACACGCTTCACCGTGCCCGACGAGCTCTTCGGTCCCCTGTCGATCAAAGGGCTCGAGGAGGACCGATACGAACGGCTCACCGACGCGTATCTCCCGTCCGCCTCCATCGCCTTCTTGGACGAGATCTTCAAGGCCAACAGCGCGATCCTCAACGCCCTCCTGACACTGTTGAACGAGCGTGAGTTCGACAACGGTGCCGTCCGAACCAAGACACCGTTGGTCGCTGTGATCGGCGCGAGCAACGAGCTGCCGGAGGGTGAGGAGCTCGACGCGCTCTTCGACCGCTTCCTGCTCCGGCTCCACGTCGGGCCGGTGACGAAGGAGGCCTTCCCGCAGCTCTTGGATCTCCGCGGTCAGTCGACTCCCCAGGTTCCGCGACACCTACAGCTCCGCGACGACGAGCTCCTCGCCGTGCGAGAAGCAGCGGAGGCCGTGGAGGTGCCCGAGGATGTCGTGACGCTGCTGTGCGCGCTGCGCGACTGGTGCACCGCCGAGAAGATCGAGGTGTCCGACCGCCGGTGGCGCAAGGTCGTGAAGCTGCTCCAAGTGTCGGCGGTCACGAGTGGCCGGAGCCGCGTGTCGATCTGGGACTGCTGGCTGTTGCAGCACTGCCTCTGGGACTCGCCCGAATCGAGGGAGAAGGTCTTCGAGTGGTACTCGGCGCGCGTCGGGGCTTCCTCCGCCATGGATCCCTCGCGCCTCACGAGCCTCGTGGTCTCCTTCGAAGCGTGCCTGAAGGCGGACCAGGAGAGCCGATCCCAGATGCGCGACGAGCAGGGGCGCCATCTCTACCGGCCGGCCACGGGAGAGCTCACCACGGACACGAGGGGCAGGGCGCAGAAGTGGCGCGACGACGAGCCTCTCTTCCTGGCGCCGGCCAACTCCGTGAGCGGGTACCACGGCTCGGCGATTCGAGACCGTTCGAACAAGGCACGAGGCTACACGAGGGACGAGCTCGACTCCCTCTACATCCGTGATCCACACCATGGAGGCGGATCTCAATTCGCACACTGGTCTGGACGAGACACGTATCTTGCAGATCCGAACAACTGGCTCATGGAAGATGTCGATCTTCCCGCGGCAATGGAGCCCACCCGGCACAGTCGCTTCTACATCGAGGGCCGACTCGGCGAGCTGAAGGGTCTCCGACGCGACGTCGCCGATTACCAAGACAAGCTCCGGAAGCACATCGACACGCTGGAGTCCGACATCCGCGACCACCTCTGGGTCACGCCCGAGTTCGCGAAGCCCGCCGCGGAGAGTCTCGAGACGACGAAGCAGACCGTCACGACCCTCCAACACCGGATCTCGGTGCTGCTTCGAGGCTTCGAGGCGCTCCCGTCGGAGCGAGGTCGATGATGCCCGCCGGATTCGAGGCCGACGCGCTCGAGCGCCGCTACTCGTTTCTCGACGAGTGTCCAGCGAGCTTGCTCCCGCTCGTGGTCACGCTCCCGTTGGGCAGCTTGGACGAGCGCGTCGCAGGCACCCGCCGCTGGCACGACGCGTTGCTGCGAGGGCGCCTCCCGGAGCCGGGCACGTGGCCTGGGTCGCCGATCGACGTGCCGGTGCGACGAGCGCTCGAGTCGATGGGGTTGGCGCGCTTCTGCAAGGACCAGCGCGAGCTCGTCGAGACGCTGGCGGTCGACATCCTGAACGCCTTCACGCGTCAGCACGCGGACCTTCGGTCCGAGGTGGCCTCGCGACTGCGAGAGCTCGCGGAGCTCGAGCGAGTCCGTCAGACCGAAACGGAAGCCGTGCGGGCTCGCCGGAAGAAGCGCGCGCCTCGCGAGGTCCGGCTGGACGAAGCCACACTCGAGCGGCTTTGCGACCTGGCCGAGCGCGAGGTCGCAACGCGCAGCCGCGACGCGGACGCCGAAGTCGTCGCGACCTGGAACGAACGCGCTCGCGTGTGGGCCGAGATCGCCGACGTCTTCGGAGACCTCGGGGAGATGCTGGGCCGCGGCTGGGACATGTCACTCGGCGTCCTCCGCGACGTCGGATGGTTCAACCTTCTGCGGCTGCGGGAGCTCGTCGAGAAGCTGCCGCAGCTCCGCGAGATCGTGCGCGCACTGGGACGGCTCCACGCCACGGACTCCGGCGATTCAGTCGCAGAGAAGCTCCTCGTCCCGGTACGTCGGCTGGAAGAGGAGCGACTCGAGATCCGCAGCCCGCACGTGCCCGCCGAGACACGCGGCATCGAGCGAAGCGGAGAGATCGCGAGAATGCTGCCGATCGAGGCGTCGATGCTCGGCCACCCAAAGCTGCGGCTCGTGTGGCACGCGCGACGTGCCGAACGCGCGCTGCTCACCTACCGAGTCGAAGGCGTCACGGTCGAGCGCACGTGGACCGAGCGCGAGGACACGATCGAGACTGAAGGGAAGCGACCGCGCCCCGAGCGTGGCCCCATTCTCGCCATCATCGACACCTCCGGCTCGATGCACGGGCTTCCGGAGCAGGTCGCCAAGGCGATCGTCCTGGAGGCCGCTCGGACCGCCCACGCCGAGAAGCGGCGCTGCTTCGTCTACGCCTACAGCGGCCCCGGTCAGATTCGGGAGCAGGAGTTGGACCTCTCGCCGGACGGGATCGGACGCCTCTTGTCGTTCCTCGGCCGCTCCTTCGGCGGCGGCAACGACGAGACCGGCGTGATGACGAGGGTACTCGCGCGACTTCGGGAGCACGAGTGGCGCAAGGCCGACGTCGTGTTCGTCAGCGACGGCGAGTGGCCCGCCCCCGACGCGCTCGTGCGATCCGTCCAACGCGCTCGCGAAGAGGGCACGCGCTTCCACGGGATCCAGATCGGCAATCGTGGTCGAACGGGGCTTCATGCAATCTGCGACCCGCTCCACGAGTTTCAGGACTGGGCTGCCCTCGGGGGTTGGCGAAGATGACCGGATCCAGATCGGTCACGGCGAGCGAGGCAGGCCATGTGCCGATGACTCGGAGAGCAAAGCCGTTCGAGCCCCCGCTCGGATCGACCTGATGCGTTCCGTCGCTCGGTCCCCAGTCTGATCGCCAGTCTCGCCGTACCATCGGCCCGCATGGCGAGCCTCCGACCCGCTCGCTCGCTCGCTCCCCGTGACGGCAGCAGACCATGACGCGCCCTCCTCCCCTCCCCCGACACGTCCCCAAGAAGCTCCACGGAGCCGAGCCCGTCGGGTCCGACGCCGACCCTCGCGCCTCCATCGCCGACTTCTGGTCCTGGGCCTTCTCCGACCTCGCGAGCAACACCCTCCGCGGCGTCTACGCCGAGTGGCTCGTCGCGCGCGCGCTCGGCCTCGACCTGCACCTCCGCGAGGAGTGGGCGGCACACGACCTCACGTTCGAAGACCGCGCCCTCGAGGTGAAGTCCTCCGCTTACGTCCAGAGCTGGGCGCAGTCCAAGCTCTCGACGCCCACCTTCGACATCGCCCCCACCCGCGCGTGGACGAGCGAGCACGGCTACTCCCACGACGTCCGACGCCAAGCCGACGCCTACGTCTTCGCGCTCCTCGCCGAGAAGGATCCGACCCGCCTCGATCCCCTCGACCTCGCTCAATGGCGATTCTTCGTCCTCGCGACCCGCACGCTCGACGCGAACGTCGGAGCGCAAGCGTCCATCGGGCTGTCGTCGCTGCGGAAGCTCGGGGCGGCCGAGGTGGGGTTCGATGGGTTGCGGGACGCGGCACGAGCGGCGCTGAGTGAGGGTTGAGAGGTTCGCATCGCGTCGGGCGCGACACGGGACAGATGCTTCGTCGGCCGCTGACCCGGCCGACCGAGAAGCTTCGTCTCCGAGTCCCCATCCATCCTTCGAGCACATCATCTGGCCGGAAGCTCTCCATCGGCGACAGGCAGCCGAGACCTTGCCGCTGCCGCCACCGACGCACACATCGATCATTCGACAAATGATCGCGAGCACGAATCGGACTTTCATCCAATGAACGCCACGTGAATCGGAGGGCGATCGATGTCACACCCGCGTGCCATCGTCCCGAAATGTTCGACGTCGAAGACCCCACCCTCC